>DATEUK010000151.1:0-31219 GCA_035283165.1 Thermoplasmata archaeon | reverse complement strand
ATCTCCTCGATGGCGGAGGCCCTGGAGCTCGACGTGGACAAGGTTCTCCAGAAGGTCCACGTCGCGCGCGCGTTCAACTCGCACCACCAGATGCTCCTCGTGGACAAAGCGAACGACCTCGCGAAGGACTTCCCCATCCGGCTCATCGTCGTCGACTCCCTGACCGCGCACTTCCGCGCGGAGTATGTGGGCCGCGGCGTCCTCGCGGAGCGGCAACAGCTTCTGAACAAGCACATCCACGAACTCATGCGGTTCGGGGACGTGCGCAACGCCACGATTTACGTGACGAATCAGGTCCACGCGAAGCCGGACGCGTTCTTCGGGGACCCCACGCGCCCAATCGGGGGGCACATCGTGGGCCACAGCGCGACGTTCCGGATCTATCTACGGAAGAGCAAGGGCGGGAAGCGGATTGCACGCCTCGTGGACTCGCCGAACCTGCCGGAGGCCGAGGCCGTCTTCTCGATCACGGAAGACGGCATTAGCGACTGAGCGGCGGTCGGCAGGCGCAGAGGATTGTTCTTTCACAATCCCTTTATAGCCCACTCCCGTTCGGCCGCGGCATGGGCGCGCCTCCGCGGATGTTGATCCCAGGCCCCGTCCCGATCGACCCGCGTGTCCACGAGGAGCTGGCGAAGCCGGCACAGCCCCACTACGGAGACGAGTGGGTCCGGAAGTACCATGAAATCGAGGACATGCTTCGTCGCCTCTTTCAGGCGAAGGACGTGGAGGTCTATCCCATCGCGGGGCCCGGGCACTCCGGCCTCGAGACGATTGCCTTCACGCTGCTCCGACGCGGGAATCGCGTGGCGGTGATCGACAACGGGTTCTTCGGGACGCGGTGCGCCGACGTGCTGCGGACGCATCACGTGCAGGTTGAAGCGATCCCGTCGAAGTGGGGAGAACCGCCCGATTTGGCGGCGGTGGAGAAGGTCGTGAAGAAGGGCGTCGCGTGCCTGACGGTGGTCCACAACGAGACCTCGACGGGCATGACGAACCCGATCCGCGAGTTGGCGGAAGTCGCGACGAAGCATGGCGCATGGGTGATCGGCGACGCGGTGTCCTCGTTGGGCGGCATCGCGCTCCCGTGCGGAGAATGGGGAATCGAGACCGCTTTCGCCGCCAGCCAGAAGTGCCTCGCGGCGCCGCCCGGCATTGCCCCCGTGATGGTCAGCCGCCGGCTCCTCGAGGAGGCGGACCCCGCAACCGCGGAGGGCTGGTACCTCAACCTGTTCAGCTGGGAGAAGATCAAGAAGGACTGGGGGGATTGGCACCCGCAGCCGACGACGATTTCCTCCAACATTCTCTTCGCCTTCCACCGTGCGCTCGAACTCCTTCACGAGGAGGGCCTCGACAGGCGCATCCGCCGCCACCAGATCATCGGTCGCGCGTATCGAGAGGGACTGACCGGCCTCGGCTTCTCCCTGTTCTGCGACGAGAAGTACGCGTCGAACACGGTCTCGAGCGTCCGGCCGCCGAAAGGTCTGGAGGCCATGGACCTCATCAAGCGTCTCCGGACGGACCACGCGATCTCGATCGCGGGGACGCTCGGGCCGATGCGCGGTCAGGGCATCCGGATCGGTCACCTCGGGACGCAGGCGTCCCCGGAGTTCGTCGAGCCGATGCTCACCGCGCTTGCGGGGTACGCCCGGAAGGCGGGCGTCCAGCACACGGAGGACGCCGTAGATCGGGCGATGCAGATCGCCTCCAAGGCCGCGCCGGCTCACCCGAGTCGGGAGCCGAAGTAGAACGCGACGACCCATGTGAGGGCTTTCTCCGCGTCCGCGGGCACGAACTCCGGGAACCCGAAGAGGATGGAGATGCAGACGATCCCAGTAACCGCGAGCGCGATGATGGCGAGCAGGTTTCGAACCCAGGCGACGCCACGCATGGGCCCCAGACCTTTCTGAATGCGGCGGTTCACTGCGACGGAGACGGTGAACCCGACGAGGTAGCTAGCGAGCACCTGGAGGATCAGGAGGAATTCCGGTGGGATGGCGCGCGCGCCGATCCATAGGTACACGATGATCGCGAGGAACCCAATGAGGAGGATCGTCCGTACGGCGCCCCGTGGCAGGTAGAGGGGCTGGGGGACGCCCGGGGCCTGCCCGGGTGCGACCGCTGGCAACGGAGACGCCGTGCTCCGGACTCCGAAGTAGAACGCGACGACGAGCAGCACCGCGGATGCGAGGAGTTCCGGAACCACCTCCCCGCGGTAGACGAGGTACCACATCGTCGCGCACAGGATCAGTGCCAAGACGGCGCGGACGCTCCCCGTGGGCAGTCCGAGGGGCGGCCGCAACGCTGCGGGCGCGGCGGGAGTCGTCGTACTGAAAGGTTCGTCCATGGCCGTCCGGCGTGAGGGATTGCCGCTCCCGCGTAAAGAGCCTTCTGGGGAGGACCACCCCAAGCCTCAAGAGCGGTCCGTCCTCTGTTCGCCCCGTGCGGGTCTTGAGGGCCGTCATGATCGAGGGCCAGGCGGTCTTCGACGCCACGGCCCCGGAGGAGATCGGGGAGGCCTTCCGCCGCGGGGGACTCGTGGTGTACCCCACGGACACGTTGTACGCCTTAGGTGCCGATCCGTTCAGCGAGGACGCTGTACGTCGCATGTTCGCGGCGAAGCGGCGCCCGGAGGGGCAGCCCGTCTCCGTCGTCTTCGCGGACCTCGATTCCGCCAAGGCGTTGGCGGTGATCCCACCGCCGATGGAGCCGTTCGCGCGGAGGTGGCTTCCAGGGCCGCTCACGCTCTTGTTCCGCCCCACCGCCAAGGCGCCCCCACTCATCGTCTCCGCCCAGGGTACGATCGCAATCCGCATCCCGAAACATCCGGTGCCCCTGATGATCGCGAAGCGCATCGGGCCGATCACCGCCACGAGCGCGAACCTCCACGGCAAGCCGCCACCGGTCGAGTTCTCGGAAGCGCAGGAACAACTCGGGGAGACCGTGGATCTCTACGTAGACGCGGGTCCCTGCCCGTTCGGGAAGGAGTCGACCGTCGTCGACTGCACGGGACCGGAGCCAAGAGTTATACGGGAAGGGGCGGTTTCTGCGGGACACCTTGGACTTATCCGACGCCGTTCTTGAGAAGCTTCGCCGCGCGGGGAAGGTCTCCCGGGAGGGACGCGAGTATGGGGCGTCGATCCTCCGGGAGGGGATGCCCCTCCTCGAAGGCGTGGAGCGGATCGAGGAGTTCCTCCGCGGAAAGGGTTGCCCGCCCGCCTTCCCGACGTGCCTGTCCGTCAACCACGTGGCGGCACACGACACCCCCACGCACCGGGACGCCCGCGTCCTCCAGAAGGGGGACGTCGTGAAGATCGACCTCGGGGCGCAAGTCGACGGGTATCTGACGGACACCGCGAAGACCGTGGAGATCGGAACGCGGAACTGGACGGAGCTGATTCGCGCCCCGGAGCAGGCGCTCGCCGCCGCGATCGAGGTCGTGCGGCCGAGACTGCCGACGCGGGTGCTCGGCGCGACGATCGAGCGAACGATCGAATCCTTCGGGTACAAACCGGTCACGAACCTCACCGGGCACTCGATCGAGCGGTACACGGTCCACGCAGGGAAGTCCGTGCCGAACGTCGGGGACCACGGGGACGACGTGCTCGAGGTGGGGGACCTGATCGCGATCGAGCCGTTTGCGACGACCGGCTCCGGGAGGGTGGACGGGCGGAAGTCCGGCAACATCTACCGCGTGATGCGGGTCCGGGAGGTGCGGCCGGAGTCGACCCACCGGTTCCTGCTCGCGCTTCAGGATCGGTTCAATGTGTTGCCGTTCGCGGAGCGGTGGGCATACCGGATGGACGGGAAGGCCCCCTCGCACCTCGCGCGCCTCCTGCGGTCGGGGCTCATCTACACGTATCCCGCGTTGATCGAGGTCGGCGAGGGCATCGTTGCGCAGGCAGAACACTCCATGATCGTGACCCAAGACGGCGCGGAAGTCCTCACTTGAGTGCGAACGCGGTCCATAGCCTTAAGCCCGGCGGGCCGTTCGACACCCCCCGCGAGGACTTCTCGTGTCGGACATCAAGAAGCTTGTTCTGGACGTGCTCAAGCCCCACAGCCCGTCCATCGTGGAGATGTCCAAACGCCTGGCAGCCCTGCACGGCGTCCTTGGTGTGAACTGCACGGTTGATGAGGTCGACCAAGAGACGGAGAGCCTGAAGATCACGCTCGAGGGGAACGCGATCGACTACGAGAAGGTCGAAGCGACCGTCCGAGAGATTGGCGGCGTCATCCACTCCGTCGACAGCGTGTCCTCGGGCAAGAAGCTCGTCGAACCGATGAGGACACCCCAGGACCTCTGATCAGGGGCCCTTCGCCCTGGCGGCGCGCGCATCCTTCATCTTCTCCGCGACCTTTCGGACCACGCTCGTCTTGAAGTAGCTCCCGCTGACGAGCACGCGGCCATCATGCCTCCACGGCGTTGACGGGTGCGCGCTCTGCTCCTCGAGTTTCGACTTCAGGCCCAGGGCGCCCGCGGCCTCCGCGATCTCCGGCGCGGTGGGCGCGTGCACCGCGATCTTCCGAGGCACCCGCCGGCCGTTCTCTCGAGACCGCTCCGCGTCGAAGTATGCCGGGTAGAGCACGATGGGCCGCTTCTCCTTCGCCAACGCCCGGGCGGGAGCGGAATCGGGCACATGAAGCTTCCCGTGCAAGACCACCGTCGGGGATCTCGCCAATAGGCTTATTCCGCGCTCCGTGCTCCGGGGCGGGGGACCATGACCGAGCAGGATCTCGCCGAGTTCGCAGTTGATCACGCGAGGAAGAAAGGGGCGACCTATGCGGAGGCCCGGTACGAACAGCAGTCCTCCGAGACCTTCGTCCTGAAGAACGGGATCCTCGACGCGCTCGCGTACGGGGACGACGAGGGGATCGGAGTCCGCGTCCTCGCAGGCGGGCCGCTCGGATTCGCCGCCACGAACATCATGACGAAAGGGGAGGTGCGCGCCGCGGTGGAGGACGCCGTCGGGAGCGCCAAGGGGACGAAGCGGAAGGACCCGATATCGTTCGCCCCGGAGCCGGCGGTCGTAGCGAACTGGTCCGTGGCGGAGAGGACGAAGCTCGCGGACGTGCCGGTCGAGGATAAGGTGGAGGAGGTCCGCCACATCGAGCGGGAGCTCTTGGACCGGAAGTACAAGATGCCCGCGCGCTTCTTCATCTTCACGAACATGTGGATCACGAAGTTCTTCGCGAACAGTGAGGGGTCTCGCATCCGGTCGTACAGCCCACGCGTCCGCATGTACTACTACTTGACACTGATGAAAGGGAACGACGCGGAGCAGTGCTACCGCAACTACGGATGGTCGGGGGGATGGGAGGCGGTGAAGGAATGGGGCGCGCTGGACAAGGTCCTGGGGGAGGCCCGGACGTGCCAGAACGCACTCGACCACGGGGTGAAGTCGCCGGAAGGCCGGATGGATGTGGTCGTCGGCCCCCCCGTTTCCGGCATCATGGCCCACGAGAGCTGCGGCCACCCCACGGAGGCGGACCGTGTGCTCGGCCGCGAGGCGTCCCAGGCGGGGAAGTCGTTCATCACGCCGGAATCCATCGGCACGAAGGTCGGCAGCGGCGTCGTGAACGTCGTGGACGATCCGACCGTGGAGCACGCGATCGCATTCTACCTGTATGACGATGAGGGCGTCCGCGCACGGCGCCGATACCTCTACAAGAACGGGGTGATCACCGAGTTCCTCCACAATCGGGAGACCGCCGCGGCGCTCGGCACGCGCTCGAACGGTGCCGCCCGGGCGACGAACTACGACCGTGAACCGATTCCGCGCATGGCGAACACTTTCGTCGAACCGGGAGAGTGGAGCCCGGAGGAGATGATCGAGGGAGTCAAGCGTGGGGTCTACATGAAGACGTACATGGAGTGGAACATCGACGACAAGCGGTTCAACGGCAAGTACGTGGGCCGCGAGGCCTACCTGATCGAGAACGGCGAGGTGAAGGGACCCGTGCGCCGCCCCGTGATCGAGCTGACCACGCCGATGGTGTGGGGGTCCGTGGACGCGTGCGGGAAGGACTTGGACCTGATGGAAGCAGGGTTCTGCGGGAAGTCCGACCCGGGCCAGGCCCTCGACGCGACCCTCGGTGGCCCGACGATGCGCCTGCGGAACGTGCTGTTGAGGTGATTCGATGGAGGACCATGCGGAGCGGATTGTAAAGGAGGCGACCAAGCAGGGGGCACAGGACGCCGTCGCGGAGGTCGTCGTCGACCGGAACCATCAGATCCGGTTTGCGCAGAACCAGCCCGTGATCGTGAATCGGTGGCGCAAGCAGATTGCTTCCGTGTTCCTGGCCCACGACAAGCGCGTCGTGGTCGGCGAGATCACGAATTTCGCGAAGATTCCGGTGACGATTGCGAAACTGATCAAGGTCGCGAAAGCGTCCCAACCGAACCCGGAGTTCGTGGGCATCGCAAAGGGGCCGTTCAACTACGGCCGCGCGGCCGTCGATCCGGGGATTCTCGCCCTCGAAGGCGGGGGCGACTATGTCCAGGCGGCGATCGACGGGGCACTCGAGGAGGGTGCGAAAGAGACGGCGGGTTCGTTCTGGCGGTACGACGAGGAGCACTTCCTGAACACCTCGAACGGCGTGTCCGCGCAAGACCGGCGCGTCGGACTGTACCTCTCGATCCGCGCGCTCGTCTCGCTCGAATCGAGCGGTCACGGCGTCTCGTGCGCCACGAAGGTCTCCCAGTTCCACCCCGAAAGCGCGGGTCACAAGGCCGGCCGGATCGCGGCGCTTGCGAAGAAGCCCCGGGGTGGCACTCCCGGGAAGTATGACATCGTCTTCGACCCGCTCATCTTCGGTTCCCTGATCGACCAAGTCGGGAACCGGGCGTCCGCGTACGCGGTGGCGGCCGGCCTCTCCCCCTACGGGGACAAGCTCGGGAAGCCGGTGGCCTCGCCCGTCGTCACCCTGTATGATGACGGAAGCGCGGACACGCTCGGCCGGAGGAGGTTCGATCAAGAGGGCGTGCCGACGAAGAAGACCGCGATCGTCCAGAAAGGAGTCCTCAAGACGTACCTCCACAACACCTCTACCGCCAAGAAGTTCAAGACGCGGACGACGGCGAACGCTGGCCTGATCTCTCCGGAGCCCCACGCGCTCGGCGCGGCGCCAGGGGACTGGACGCGGGACGAGCTATTCCGGGAGGTGAAGGACGGCCTCTGGCTCACGAACACGTGGTACACGCGCTACCAGTCGTACGTCACGGGGGACTTTTCGACGATCCCGAGGGACGGCATCTTCCGGATCAGGAAGGGGGAAATCGCCGAGGCGTGGAAGGACATCCGCCTGACGGACAACCTGATTAACGTCTGGAAGAGCGTGAAGGCGCTGAGCAAGACGCGCGAGCAGGTCACGTGGTGGGGAGAGGTCAGCGTGGCAACGATGGCTCCCTATGCGCTCGCCCAGCAGATTGGGATCACGAAGAGCGCCATGTAGCAAGGCGGCATGTCTACTTCGCGGGTCCAACGAGGACCGCGTTCACGACGCCGTCCTGCCCCGGCCTCGACGTGACCCGCGCGAGTCCGAGTTCCGTCTCCACGACCGCGTGGCGCGTCACGATGTTCCGGGTGACGAAGTGTGGGTTCGAAGGGTTCTCCTTCACGGTCACGATCTTGACCCTCTTCGTCGTGCGCGAAGCCGAATCCGTGACATTCGCCCACTCCGCGTTCAGGACGCGGACCTTCTGCGCCGCGCCGCGGACGCGGTACAGCTTCACCTTCTGCGGGCCTACGAACGCGTACTGCTGCTCCCGCCCGATTTCGAACTTCCTCTTCTTTCGGAGGGGCCGGAGCCTGCCGCCGGACGGCTTCCTCTTCGAACGTCCTTGCCAGAGTGCCATCGCGGAATCCCTTCGTACAACCGCACCATATAAGAGGTTTTGGCTAGAGGAGCTGCACGCGGTCTTCCCCGTCGAGGTCGACGAGCGCACTGTGGCCGTCGATTGCCGCGCCCGGGTTCACGATTGTCGAAGAGCCGAGCTTCGCGACACCGCGGGCCTCGTGGATGTGGCCGCACAGCACGAGCGACGGTTGGAACTCTTCGACGATTCGCCGGACGGCGGTGCTGCCCACATGAGCGCCTGAACGCACCACGTCCACGAACCCCTTCGGCGGTGCATGAGACACAAGGATTGCTCCCCGCTCCATCGTGCCCTCGAGGGCCCGCCAAATCTCCTCCTCCGACAACTCGAACGGTGTGCCGAACGGGGTCGGGTTCGAGCCGCCGACGCCGACGAACGTCCGCCCTCCGACGGTCGCCTTCCGCCCGTGGAGGTTCATCCCCATTCCATCGAGCACCGGGAGGAGGTCCCTCGGATCGCAGTTGCCCGGGACTGCGAGGACGGGCACCGGAAGTCCCGCGAGGAGCTCGCGGGCATACGTCACCGGCCCGAAGTTCGTGAGGTCCCCGGCCGCCACGAGGGCGTCTGGCTGATGCCTCGCGAGGTTCTCGCGGATCATCACCGCTGCGCGCCCTGACCCATGGAGGTCCGAGACGACGAGGATCCTCATGAAATCACCCGATGCCAAAGCTTAGGTCGCCGAACACGACGAGGTACGAGGAAAAGTACCCGAGAATCGCGCCGGAATTGAGGAGGGGGAGCCCCGCCTGCGGGTTCCCCTTCATCACGAATCGCATGAGGATGGCAAACCCGACGACGGTCCCGGCGAGGGTCATGAGGGCGACGATCAGGTTTCCCACGATTCCGAACACCAGGACGCTCCGGTCGAGATAGACGAAGGAGGAGACGACAAGAACTCCCGGGATGATCACGTCTCCCAGGCCCATGAACATGGCCTCGCGCTCCTCCCCGGAGGCGATCTGTTGCTTGATGCTCTTTTGTCGGAGAAACGAGTACCCCCTCTTCCGAGGGATGACGATCATGATCGGGAGCCTCTGAGACGTGGCGGCGTCCGCAAGCGTGACCATGTGTTTCGTCTTGTAGACGGAAATCGCATCGTACACGGCGAGGCCGATCAGCAGGAGGAGCGCCGGAAGGATCGCGAACGAGAATCCCAAGATGGCGGTGACGCCCGCTGCCACGGAAACGCCGACGGCGTCGACGAGGTACCACTCCGGGTACTTCGCGAGCGCGTACGTGAGCGCCCCGGAGATCACCATGGCCTCGAGGAAAGCGAGCGGATCCGCCCACGGGGAGTTCGCGGCGGCGAAGAGGATGAAGAAGATGAGGTAGAACACGAGGAGCATCGTGAAGAACATCGCGCCAAGGATGACGTATTTCACGATGTTCCCCCGTCGCAGCCGGACGACGAGCAGGATGAGGCCCGTGAACGCGAGGATCAGGAGGATATACACGAGCGAATTGAGGGGATCCTCGGGGTTCTCAAAGACCGGCTGTGTGTTGAGCACGAACACGGGCGCCAACGCCAGCGCGGCGAGTTGCGCGACGACGAGGAGCCCCGCCATGGCGATGACGGGTCGCACATCGTTCGCCATGAGCGTTCGCCCTACTCGCGATGCACCCGCCCGAACGCCACGGTGCCCGCGATCTTCTCGATGTACACCTTCACGATGGTGCCCTTCGCCGTTCCCGGGACGTAGATTATGTACTTGTCCTTCTTCGCGATGCCATCGCCCTTCTTGCCGATGTCCTGGATCATGACCTCGTAGACCTTGCCCTCCACGAGCACGGCCTCCTCGACCTTGGCGGTCTTCTTCACCACCTTCACGGGTCGGCGCGCGCCACAGGCATCGCACTCGAGTATCGCAATTCGGTCCTCCTTCACGAGCCGTGTGTCTGGCCTGTTGCACTCGGAGCACATCACGTACGTGTCGATGTACGACGTCACGCGCTCCGCGACCTGCGGGGCCGTAACCTTGCCCTTGAACACGACCCGGCGTTCTTCGAGCGCGCCGGCGGTCCCGAGCTCGCGGAGCAGGTACTGAAGGACTTGGTTCGGTTCCCGGTTGATCGCGGTCGTGATGTCGAGGAAGTTGCGCAGCACCGTCGTCTTCCCCTCCTGGATTAGATCCGCCTCCGGCACGTGGAATCGCTCGCCCGCCGTGACCGGTTTCGGCAGCGCCTCCTTGGCCCGTTTCAACAGCGTCTCGTACGTTCCATCCATTGCGAACGGCGACCAAGAGCGGCGGGTGGGGTTAAAGCTTTCCTCGTCGGGCCCGAACCTTGATGCCTCTGCTCAGGTTCTCTCCGGCGTGACGGCCCCTGCGGTGCCTCCGGAGGCGCGCCAATTCCTCCAGTACCTGCCGACGATTGCCGAGTACATCCGGAAGAACCGAAGGCCGTCGAGAGGAGAGCTCTCCCTGCTGCGCACGTTTGTCCCCCAAGCATTCGGCGCGCTGCGAACGCTCACGTACGAGCAGATCGTGGAGTTCGCAGCCCCCTACGAGGTGGATCCCCAGTTCACGGAATACGTCAGGCTCGTGAAGTCCGATCAGGGCCGCGCGTGGATTGTCGCCGTTCTCGAGGACGTCCGGAAGATGTGACGCGCCGCGGCTGACGCAGGCTTCGACGATATCGAATTACGTGGTTGTGTGGGGGGAAGGCGCACTTCTCGTACACCCGACGGGCCGCGGCGTTGAAGTCGTCCGTGATGACGTACACGCATTCGTATCCGTATCGTCTCGCCTCGCGCACAGCCCGAGTAACGAGTGCGGTTCCGATGCCCCGGCTGCCACACCCGGTGCGGACGTGGACCTCCGTGATCTCCGCGTAACGGGTAACCTCCCTGTCGTAGTAGCATCGTTCGCGGAGCCACTTCACGAACGTGAACCCTACGACACGACCGCTTTGTCGGGCAACGAACAGCACGCCCCGCCGGAGGAGTGGAGAGCATTCAGTTAGAAAGTCAGGGTAGATCTCTCGGACCCCGGGCGCATCGCCGGGCAGGAATCTCGAAATGGAGAATGCGGGAGCCATCGATCGTCAGGAGCACCCCATGTCCGGTCGGAGGGATGCTCGCCGCGTACTAGAAGTCAGAGGTCAGCCTGCGGCCTGTGAGGCCGCGCGGACGAGGCCTAGGTGGATGGGAGAGGGTCGAAGAGGCCGGGACCGCAGCTCGGGATGGAACTGAGACGCGACGAAATACGGGTGCCCGTTGAGCTCGAGGATTTCCATCCTTCGATCGTTGTCGGAACGACCGACGTATTGCATCCCTGCCTCTTGGATTTTCTCGAGGTAGCCTGGATTAATCTCGTATCGGTGGCGGTGCCGCTCGTGGATTGTCGTGTCTCCATACAGCCTAGCGGCCTTGCTCCCCGGCGCCAGCGTCACCTCGTGCGCCCCCAAGCGCATCGTTGCGCCCTTCGCCGTCACCGCCTTCTGCTCCGGCAGCAGGTCCACCACAGGATGGGCTGTCTTCGGGTTGAACTCGGAACTGTTCGCGCCTTCGAGGTCAAGGACGTGACGGGCGAACTCGATTGTCGCGAGCTGGAAGCCGAGGCAGACGCCCTGGAACGGGATCTTGTTCTCGCGCGCGTAGGCGATTGCGGCGATCTTCCCCTCGATCCCGCGGTCCCCGAAGCCGCCGGGCACGAGGATTCCCTCCGCGCCACTGAGAAGGGCCTCCGCACCCCTCGTCTCGATGTCCATGCTCTCGACCCATCGGATCCGGACGCGGCACCGGGTGGCGGCGCTCGCGTGATGGAAGGCTTCGATGTGCGAGAGGTACGAGTCTCGGAGGTGCGTGTACTTACCGACGAGCGCGATCGTGCACTCGCGTTCCGGGTTGTGGAGCCGGTCCAGGAACTCCCGCCAGCCGCTCATGTCCTGCCGCGTCTCCTGAAGTTCCAAACGGCCCATGATGTAGTGCGTCAGTCTCTGCTCGTCGAGGATGATTGGCACGTCGTAGATCGCCTTCGCATTCGGGGCGCTGACGACGCCCTCGACGGGGACATCGCAGAAGAACGCGATCTTCTTGCGAATTTCTTCTTGGAGCGGTACTTCCCCACGGGCAACGATCGCTGAGGGCTGGATTCCGATGCTTCGAAGCTCGCGCACGGACTGCTGCGTGGGCTTCGTCTTCTGCTCGCCGACGGTCTCCACGATGGGGACGAGGGTCGTATGGACGAAGAGGACGTTCGCCCGGCCCTCCTCCATCGCCATCTGTCGCGCGGCCTCGAGGAACGGGGCGCCCTCGATGTCGCCCACGGTGCCACCGACCTCAACGAGGACCACGTCGGCGGCCCCGGCCCGCCCGACGCGGCGAAGCCATTCCTTGATCTCGTCGGTCACGTGCGGAATGATCTGCACGGTCTTGCCGAGGTAGTCGCCGGTCCGCTCCTTCTCGATGACTGCCCTGTAGATCTTGCCGGTCGTGATGTTGTTGTCCCCAGTCAGGTTCACGTCCAGGAATCGCTCATAGTTGCCGAGGTCGAGGTCGACCTCCGCGCCATCGTCGAGGACGAACACCTCCCCATGTTGGTACGGGTTCATCGTGCCCGCGTCCACATTCAGATATGGGTCGATCTTGACCGGGACCACCTTCAGCCCTTTCGATTCCAAGAGCACGCCGATGCTCGACGTCGTGATGCCCTTCCCGAGGCCGGACATCACGCCTCCCGTGACGAAAATGTACTTCATGCCATCACGGGAATGAGCCATCCCTGGCACCGCAGATAAACTTTTGTGACCACTTCCGAAATCGTCACCCACGCCCGTGTTCCCGCATCGCGCCCGGCTCCCCCAGGAACGCGGTGAGGCCCCGAGCGAGTTGAGACGCCTTCCGGCACGGAACCATCCAAGAGGCCCACGGAGGCCATATCGCGGCCCGCGGCTTATCGCTTCCTCCGTCCCCCCGTCCGCCCATCGGCTCTCGCAGCTCGGACGAGTTCCGCGAGCCGCCAGCGGATGAACGCGTAGTTCGCCGCCAAGTTCCCGGCGCGGTCATATCCCCGCGAGATGCGCACGGCCTCCGAGGGACTCGCCTTCAGCGTCCGGACAAAGCGCTCGATGCTCGAAAGCGCGCGGGTGAGCTCGTCGATGACGGGTACGGTTGCCGTCAGGGTCGTGCGGGACAGGGGATTCAGGTCCACGCTGATCACGGTCTTTCCCATCCGGGTCAGCGCCTCGGCTCGGTCGCCGTCCTCGAGTGGAACGAGAACGACGTCCGCCCGGTATATCCCCTCGCGGTGGCATCGCGCCCGTCTCGATTCCAGCCCGGGGATTCGCGCGTCCGGTCGCGGCCCCAAGATGTCGGCCTCGCCGACTTCTTTCAGAACGGACACGATTCGCCCAACACGCGCTTCCGTTCGGTGGAAAAGGTTCACCTCGATCCGCGCAGGGACGGCCTTCGCCAGGCGTACGACCGGTCTCGCCGCGAGGGCGGCCACGTTCCCGTTCACGGAAATCACGGGACGGTTGGCCGTGAGGAGGAAGGCCGCGGCAGCGCACTCCGCCACGAGGGCGGGCGCGCTCGTCTCCTCCCCGAGGAGGTAGTCCCAAGCCTCTCCGCGACCATGGGCGATCAGGCCCTCCAGCACGGCGATCCCCCGGCGGTGTGCCGCCACGAGCGTTTCCCGCGTCACGAGGGACTTGTGCCGTGGGTGGGACTTTGGAACTCGCGTCATGGGAGCTGGCTCCGGACCGCGCTTACGAGCTTGTCGACCCCGTGCCACAACGGGTCGCAGGTCGGGAGTCCGTATTTCGCTTCATATTCCCTCGTGGTCGCGTCGACCTGCTCGCGCGTCATGTCCTCGTGATTCAGGGCGAGCGCAACCACCTTCCCGGAAGAGGATGATTCGAGCATTCGGATCTCGTCCTCGAGACTCGGCATCGGCCAGGCGACCACCTCCCGTCGAAAGTTCCGCGTCACCCGTGCAGGCGCATGCTGAAGGACCATCGCCTGGGGCATGGACGCCATCAGGATCGCCCGCGTCCCCGTGACGTACGAAGGATGGCTGATGCTCCCCTGCCCCTCGACCACGACGACACGCGGCTTCGTCTCTGCATACGCGCGCGCAATCTGCCACTCGAGCTCGCCAACGACGAAGTCGCCTCGGATCCCATCGATCGCGACACCGTACTCCGCCCCCTGCAGGAGCCCGGTCTGACCGGTGGCGACGAACGTCGCCTTCACGCCGGTCGCGTTCAAGGCGCCCGTCAGGAGAATCGCCGTCGTACGCTTCCCGATTGAGCCGTCCGTTCCCAAGACGGGGAGGCGGAGGCACGGAAGGGACCGCACGATGTCGCTGAATTGGCGGAGTTCCCTCAGGGGCCGCGGCCTTCGAACATCCACGAGGGCGACACCATGCTTCGCCGCCAGAGGAGCGAATTCGGGGTCTTCCGCGAGATACTCGTGAAGTCCGGACACGACGTTCAGTCCGCGTTCGATCGCCGCGCGAATCGCGGGACGGAATTCGGCCGGGATGTAGCCGCCAAACGTGGCCACGCCGATGATCACGGTGTCGGGTCGGCACCGATCGATTCCCTCTTCGAGGGAGGCGACGATTGGGATGTTCCTCGGGACTCCGTCGAGCAAGGCCCCCGCATCGGCCCCGGCCGTGGCGCGGTCGACGACGCCCACGATGGCGTATCGTGCGGAGTGCCGCACGAGTCCGTTCGCGGTCTTGCCCGCGTTCGTCCCGAAGTACCCGTCACAAAGGATCAATGCTCGCTCGCGCACGGTCGTGTTTGTCATCCTGCGGATTCTTGGCAATTGACTTAAATACATTAACATTCGTCGTTCGGAGCCCCCCATGGCTTCCCCTCGCCGTACCCCTAGCAGAGCACCTCGCCCTGGGAAGGCCGTGCGGCGGTCCGCGGGGCATCTCCGCGAGGGGAACGAAGCCCTCCGGAAGGGGGATCTGGCCTTCGCCCTGAAGGCGTATGGCGCCGCGATTGACGAGGACCCGGAGAACGCGTTCGCGTGGAACAACAAGGCCCTCGTGCTCGAGGGCCTAGGCCGGCCTCAGGAGGCCCTCCGATGTCACAACCGCGCGATCAAGCTCCGCCCCGACTACGCGGAGGGCTGGGTCAACAAGGCGGTCACGCTTCTCCACACAGGGAACTTCGCCAGGGCACGTGCGGCGCTCGATGTCGCGCTCGAGCTCGCTCCGAATCATGAGTTGGTGTGGAGCAACCGCGGGATCCTCTTCTCCCGTCAAGGGAAGTACGAGGAGGCCCTCGAGTGTTTCGAGCGAGCGCTCAGGGCGGACGCGGACTACGCCGCCGCTCTCATGAACAAGGGCTCCGCCCTGGCACAGCAGGGGCGATACGACGACGCCTTGGATTGCTACGACCGTGTTCTCAAGCGCAGACCCGACTTCGCGGATGCGTGGTTTCACAAGGGGCGGATCCTGCTCGAGGCAGGTCGCCCGAAGGCGTCGGTGACGTGCTTCGAGAAGGCGCTCGAGTTCAGCCCACGGTTCGGGGCGGCACGGGAACTGCTTTCTCGGGCCCGCGCACCGGGGGCGGCATAGGTGCCGCGCCTCGGGAATCTCAGTGAGTGCCCTCTTTGCTTCGGTCGGCTGCTCCCCCTCTCCGCATGCCTGTCGTGCAACTCCGTGGTCGTCCGGGACAGGTTGGACGGCGTCGGTCCACAGATTGCGTGTGAGGACTGCGGAGCGACGAACCCGACGCACTTCGTCTGCAGCGCCTGCAACGCCCGCTTCCCGTACGCGGAAATCGCAAAGGACGAGGGCCTGACTTGCCCGGCCTGCAGGACCCCGATTCGGCCGGGCCTCGCGGAGTGCCCGAACGGCCACGCGGTTCTGGCGTCGCAGGGGACCGCGACCGCACGGTTGCGGCGCCGCGTCCAAGGGGAGTATGGGGACGCGGACGTCCATGAGGTCGCGCGCCTGACCGGACTGCCGCGCCAGAAGGCGGAGATCCTTTGCGCCGCGGGGTATACCGCGCCGTGGAAACTCGCCCGCGCAACGGAGGAGGAACTCGCCCGGGTCAGGGGCATCGGCGCGCGCGCGGCATCACGGATTCGGGAGTCACTTCGGTCTTCGCTTCCCGGCGAGCGACCGAGTACGGAGGCGGAGGTGCTGTCCGAGCGATGCGAGTGTCCCGTCTGCGGGACGATCACGTCTCTGTTCGCGACGCACTGCCGCGACTGTGGAGCCGCGTTCGACGTCGCGGAGCTCGACGAGGAACTCCGCCGGTCGCTGGTCGCCGACGAGGTCGTCCGCCTCCTGGGGTTCTATGACGACCTTCTGCATCGGACCCGCGAGGATTCGGATGTCCAATACGCCCGCGGGATCCTCCTCCTCGCGGCCGGCCGTCCCGCCGAGGCGCTGGCCTCGCTGGACAAGGTCCTCGAGCGAAGGCCGGATGACCGGCGAACCCTCCAGGCAAAGGCGCGCGCGCTCGGAAGCGTGAAGGGGACGGGTGCCGCCGCGCAGGTCCTACGCCTCCTCGTCCCCGAGGCGGGCCCGGAGATCGTCAGCCAGCGCGCATCGCTCCCGGCCCGTCCGCCGCGGCCGGAGGGGGAGGACGAGGCTCTTGCGGCGCTGGGCGGCCTCGCGGAAGCGGACCAGGCTGCCCATGAGGAAATCGAGGAGGAACGCCTCCTCGATGAGCTCGAGCGTGCGGTCGCGGGCGACGTGAAGGCACCGCCCCCGCCCCTGAAGCCTGAGATCCCCCCGGAGGTGGTGGATCGGAAGCGATGGATGCTTGCGTTCCTCCTCCGGCTTCCGGGAGTGAGTCGCCGGGCCGCGGAGTCCTCCTCCGGGTTCTTTCAGGACCTGGACCAGATTGCCGCCTCGGACACGGCGGACCTGGCGGGGATCTTCGGCGTCGCACCCGCAGAAGCCCGCCTGATCAAGCAGGCCGTGGACAAGTACTTCGCTTCGCCGCCTCAGGCTCCGCCCGCCCGAGTCCTGCGGACAGTGCCCTCGCCGCCTCCACCCCTCCCGCCGGAGCCCATGACGCGCCCCGTCCAGCCACCGTCCCCTCCCCCACCGCCAGAACCCTCCGCACGTCCTCCCCCGGTCGCAGAGGCCGGCCGAAGGGGGCTGGTCAATGGGCATGGACTCGTGAACGGTCGGGGCCGTGTGAACGGGCTCATCAACGGGACCGGGTTCGTGACTGGCGGGGCGATCGCGGAGATCCGTTTCCCGCGCCGGAATCTGACGCCGCGCTACGCGGCGATTGGCGCCTCCCTCCTCATGCTGTTCTCCATCGCGGCGGGAATCATCAGCGAGCCGCCCGTCCCCCCGATCGAGGTCGACGGGGACGTGGATGACTGGGCGGTGGCTCGCGCGCCCTCCTATCTCATGGGCACGGCCACGGACAACCCGAACGCCACGATCCGCTCGTCCTCCGTCCTCTACGATTCGACATACGGGTTGCTGTTCGCCCGGGTCCAAGTCGAGGGGCGGGCGTTCGCCGACCCATCGGACTACGATAGCGTTTACATGTTCGTAGACGCGGATGGGAACTCGACGACGGGATACGGAATCGGAGCGATCGGCGCGGACAACCTGGCCCGAATCTCTGGGGTCGGGGAGCGCGTCGAGGACACCCGACTGCAGCGGTTCCAGGCTTCCGACCAGCTGAATTGGAATGGTTGGCAGCCCGTTGGCTCCGTCTCCGCGGGAGCCCGTGGGTCCAATGTGGAAGTGTCCGTGCCGGTGGACATGCTCGACCGTTTTGACGCGGCGGAGTTCCGGGTCGTCTTCGCGTTTGACGACAATGTGCGCGCGACCAGCGTCACGGATGTGCCGATTGGGCCCTCCCGGGGCTCCGTCCGGATTACGCAGAGCGTCGTCGCCGGGACCGTCGCTGCGGCTCCCGGGCAGCAGCTCCTTGAGCTGCAGTTCGAGATGATTGGGGAAGGGCCCGCCCGGGTCCAGAGGGTGAACCTGCGTACGAACCCGCCGGGGATCCCGTTCGGTTCCGTTCGCCAGGACATCGTCCTGCAGACCGGAGACGTCGTTCGCGAGGTCGTTTGGGTCGACGCAACGACCCTGTCGCAAGGGGCAAGTGTGTCCGCGGGCGTCGCGTCCGTCGAGGCGGACCGACCGCATGCGCTCGCGGGGGTGGAAGCCCGGGCGTATGTCCTCCAACCGCCGCCGCCGAGCATGAAGCAGATCGATGGGCTCTTCGGGGACTGGCCCGTGCCCCTTCCCGATGCTGGCGACCCGACCCCCGCGGACCGTCGATCGCTCAACATTCTGAGTCGGGACGGCTCGGTCCTCGGCACCGAGGTCTTCCTGTATGCCCGCATGGGCGGCCCGGCGTTGGAGGGCAGCCCCGTGCCGCAGCGATTGCAGCGCCCTCAGACGACCTCGGGGACCGGGGGCGGGGGTGCCCCCGCGCCCCCGCCGCCGCCCTTGGTCGGATATGACTACGTGCGGTTCTACGTGGACACGAACGAAAGCGAACCTGGCGGGTTCGAAGCAAGCGGTCTCCAGGCCGACCGCTACGTCGAGGTGCGGGGCCGCGAGGGACAAGTCGGGAATGCAAGTGCGTATCGGTGGGTCGGTACCGGGTGGCGGTGGGACGGTAGGGCAAGCACCGCCCTTGGCGGGCAGGACATCGAGGTCCGTGTCGCGATCCCGACGGCGACGTTCAACGTGACTCGTCTCGTCGTGACGAGCGCGGACTGGCGCGGGGTTGTCGATCTGACGGACCCGGTCGTCTCTCGCTCGGGCACGAAAGGGGGACTCGGGCTCGTGCCTCTGCACGGGGATTCCGCGCAGACCGCCGTCGCGAAACCCCTGGCGAACGTGCCCACCGTCGACGGAACCTGCGGAACCTCATCGAACGAATACCAGGGCGCCGACCTCCGTTCCAACGCGAACGTCCGGTTCCTCTTGGGGAGCCGGGGATCGAATGCGCGCCTCTACGTGTGCGTGGAGGTCTCCGCCGATACGGACAACGATGGCGCATCGGATTGGGGGGAGCTTCTGTTCGATCGAAGTCACGACGGCGGAACGACTCCTCAGGCGGACGACCGCCGCTTCCGGGTCACGAGCGGCAGCAGCAGCCTCACGGAGCAGAAGGGAGACGGCTCCGGGTGGGTGAGTTGCGGTGGATCCTGCGCCTCGGGCAACTCGGGATCGGGCGCCTTCAACGCGTCGACGAACCAGACGTACGAGTTCGCCATCTCCCTGTGGGACGTCGCGGGGAGCAACACCACGACGTCGACAGTCACCGTGGGGTTCGCCATCGTGGCCTTCGACAGCTCGGGGTCGAACACGTACCCGTGGGGGGCGAACAACGTGGACGAGAATTCCCCGAACACCTGGGGGCATCTTGAGGTTCCGGAATTCCCACAGGCCGTCGGTGTGGCCGCGGGCATCGCGCTCCTCCTCGTTTGGGTCCGACGGCGGAGGAGGGATCGGGATGCCGCTCCCTGAGCCGGGAACCTTTCTCCCCGCGGCCCTCCTGGGAGGGGGGCGCCCGGCCCGCTAAAGCTACTTGTGCTGATTCCCCTTAGGGCGGCGTGTGGAAGTCGGGCTCGTGGGAAAGCCAAACGTCGGAAAGTCCACGTTCTTCAGCGCGGCCACGCTTGCCCCGGCACAGATTGCGGACTACCCGTTCACGACGATCGAGCCGAACCGCGGCGTCGCCTACGTGCGCGTTCGGTGCCCCCACGTCGGCCTGGGAAAGCCCTGCGCTCCGAATCACGGCGGGTGCGAGGATGGGACGCGCCTGGTGCCCGTTGAGATGCTCGACGTCGCGGGACTCGTCCCGAAGGCACACGAGGGACGTGGGCTCGGGAACAAGTTCCTCGATGACCTCCGCCAGGCGTCCGCCCTCATCCACGTCGTCGATGCGAGCGGCCGCACGGACGCGGAGGGCAACGCCGCCAAGGAGGGGACCCACGACCCGACGGAGGATGTGCGGTTCCTGGAGGAGGAGCTCGCCTACTGGATCTACGGAATCATCGAACGCGATTTCGAGAAGCATGCCCGTCGCGCAGAGCTTGAGGAGACCCCGATCGAGCGAATCATCCAGGATCGCGTTTCGGGCCTCGGTCTGACGGACACGCAGGTCCTTTTGGCGGTGCGGGACGCGGCCCTACCCGAACGCCCATCGACTTGGAAGCGGGAGGAACTCCTCCGGCTGGCGGGGGCGCTCCGCCGGAAGGGAAAGCCGATGCTATTGGCGGCGAACAAGGCCGACCTCGCGCCAGCTCAGAACCTGGAGCGGCTCCGCTCCCTGAAAGAGTACGAGGTCGTTGCCACCGCTGCAGAGTACGAGCTCGCGCTCCGCCGCGCCGCCAGGGCAGGCCTTGTGAACTACGTTCCCGGGGCTTCGGCGTTCGCCGTGCGCGAGCCCGCCAAGCTCACGGAGGCACAGGGCAAGGCCCTCGAAACCATCCGGTCATTCCTCGGAAGGTTCGGCTCCACGGGCGTGCAGCGGTGCGTGGAGGAGACCGTGTTTCGGCTCCTCGACCGCATCGTCGTCTTCCCCGTCGAGGACGAGACCCACTGGACCGACAAGAAGGGCCATGTACTTCCGGACGCCCTGCTGGTTCCGCGTGGAAGTACGGCGAAGGACTTAGCCGCGCGCGTGCACACGGACCTGGCAAAGCACTTCATCCGCGCGATCGACGCGCGCACAAAGATGGTCGTCGGGCGCGATCACGCGCTGAAGGACGGGGACGTGGTAAAAGTCGTGGCGAAGGTGTGAGATGGCGGCGTACGACGTCCGGATCATCACCGCCGGATATCGGCGGGAACCGAAGGACGGCCCGGAAAAGGACCAGCGCCCGGTCATTCAACTCTTCGGCCGGACGTCCGAGGGGAAGAGCATCGCGATCGAGTACGCCGGGTTCAAACCCTACTTCTTCGCGGTGAATCCGCCGTCGAGCCTTCGGGCAGCGCTGGAGAGGGACGCGGGCGTGGACCACCTCGAGGACCACACGCTCGAGGTCGAGGGGCGGCCCGCCCCGTGCGTCAAGGTCGTCCTTCACCATCCATGGAGGACCCCGGAGTACCGGGAGCGCGTCCGCAAGTACGGGTCAACGCCTCTCGAGGCGGACATCCCGTTCCAGCACCGGTTCGTCTACGACTTCGACCTGGGTGCGGCGGTGCGCGTCCACGGTCGGACTGAGAGCCCCAAAGGGCGCTTCACGACGGACTTGTTCGTCCTCGCGGAACGGTTCGAGCCCTGCGCCCCCTTCCGCCCGCAGCTTCGAATCCTGAGCTTCGACATCGAGAACTCCATCCTGGACGAGCACATCCTCTGCATCGGGCTCGCATATCGGGAGGGCGGCAAGATCGAAACGCGCATCCTGACGGGGACGGAGAAGGCGATCATCGAACGATTCGTTTCCGTCGTCCACGAGCTCGATCCCGACATCATCTCCGGCTACAACATCGACGGATACGATCTTCCGGTCCTCATCCGACGCGCCCAGGCGAACGGGATTCAGAACCTGCAGCTCGCCAGGGACTTCTCGGACTTCTTCCACCTCGGCGAGCGTTTCTGGCGCGTCGACGGCCGCATCCTCACGGATGTCTGGTGGGCGGTGAAGGCGGAGAGGCTGAGCCTGAGGATGAAGCAGGAGACCCTCGACTATGTCGCCCGCCAGCTGCTCGGTGAGGGAAAACATGAGCTCGCAAGGCGGAAGATCGACGAGGAGTGGGAGCGGGACCGGGAGAAGGTCATCCGATACTGCCTGAACGATGCGGTACTTTCGCTCCGGATTCTGGAGAAGATCGGGCGCATCGAGAAGACGCTCGACTTGGCGGCGGTCGGGAAGCTCCCCCTCGAAGACGTGCTCCATGGCCGAACCTCGAACCTGATCGACTCGATCCTCATCCGTGCCGCGGACCGGGCCGGCGTCGCCGTCCCCATGATGAAGCGGCGTGGCGGCCGCGTGGAGCAGATCGAAGGCGGGTACGTGCACAGCCTGCAGCCCGGGCTCTACGAGTGGGTGATCGCCCTCGACTTCCGTGCGATGTACCCCTCCCTGATCATCGAGAACAACATCTGCTTCACGACGGTCTCCGGCGCGGGGACCGTGGTCAGTCCGACGGGAGCGAGGTTCCTCGCCGCCGACGTCAAGAAAGGGCTCCTGCCCGCGATCCTCATGAACCTCATGGGGGACCGCCAAGAAGTCCGTGCGAAGATGCGGGAGGAGAAGGACCCCCAGCTCCGCGAGTTCTACGAGGGCCTTCAGGCGGCGATCAAGGTCCTGATGAACGCGTTCTACGGAGTCTTGGCCTCGTCGTTCTATCGGTTCAACGACCCGAAGGTCGGCGCGTCGATCACCGCGTTTGCGCGGGAGACGATCAAGGCAATCATCGATGAGCTGGAGAAGGAGCAGGTCCAGGTCGTGTACGCGGACACGGACTCCGTCTTCTTCCAGTCCCCTACGCCGGGTCCCGAAACCTCGGTGGAGTTCGCGAGGCAGACCGCCGAACGGTTTTCGAAGGGCCGCATCGCGATGGAGGTCGACAAGGTCTATCGCACCCTCTTCAGCCATGGTCGAAAGAAGCGGTACGCGGGAAAAGTCGCATGGCCGAAGGACATGGAGGGCGAGCTCGTCGTGCGGGGGTACGAGATCCGCCGCACGGACGCGTTCGACCTGCAGAGCGAGGCCCAGACGCTCGTGTTCGACAAGGTCCTGGACAACGACATGGACGGTGCGATCACTCTCGCCCGGCAGATCGTGGCCGACGTGCGCGCCGGCCATCCGGTCCTCGCGGACCCGGATCGGGATCCAATCGAGGCCCTCGTGATCTCCCGGACCGTGGGCGAGGAGAAGGAGTACGTGAACCCTGACTCGATGAGCAACGTAATCGCGGCCCGGAAGCTTCGGGAGATGGGCGAGGAGGTCATGCCCGGGATGAAGGTGTCCTGGATCGTGACCGACCATCGGAAGTCCCCGATGGAGGTCGAACCGTACGTCTCCGGCCGGAGGTTCGACCGGGAGCCGGACTGGGAGTACTACGCGCGGCGAGTGTCCCAGACGTTGGCCTATGTGACGGAGGTGTACGGCTGGGATGAGAAGGCGCTGTTCATGGGGACGCAGCCCGCGCAGCAGAAGTCGCTGTTCAGCGAGGACTTCCACGGCGAGACTCCGCCGGGAGAGGCTCCCCGGAAGACCGAGAAGAAACTCACGCTCGAGGACTTCTTCTGAGGTGCCTGATGGCGGTGACGGACGCGGTGTGCCGGTATTGCCGGTGGGAGGGACCGGATCCCGTCATGGACGCGCACGGATCGGTTTTCTGCCCGAAGTGCGGCCGCCCGGCGGACTATCGGATCGTCGTCGAGGAGCTGAAGCGCCAAGGGCTTTGGCGGGATTGAGATTGCTCCTCGCGCGTCCGGCGGGGGAGGCTCAACGCCCCGGTCCCGACGGATCCGCCGCCCTCGCCTTCCGGCGACGCACCCAGGCGGGGAGCCCCCGGTTCACCGCCACGTAGATTCCCGCGAGCGTGATCGCGGTTCCCGCCAGGGCGAGAGGGTCCAGCTTCTCGCTCCCGACCCCGAACCCGAGGAACAGGGCGACGATCGGCGTGACCATCGCGATGTAGGACGCGGACGTGGCCTCGATGCGCTTCAGGAGCCACCAGTACGTGACGAACGTGATCACGGACCCCGCGACCGCCAGGTATAGGATTGCGAGGACGCCCACCGGCCACGTCGGGGCGATCCATCGCTCCCCGGCGGCTAGGGAGAGGGTGAAGAGCCCAGCAGCCCCGACCACCATCGTCAGCGCGGTGAAGGGAATCTGGTCGATGTTGTGCCCCCAGCGTTTCGTCGCGACGGACGAGACCGCCGCGCACGTCGCGGAGAGGACGATTGCGAGCATCGGCAGGAGCCGGTCGAGACCCGCGCCGCCGAGTTCGCCTCGGAAGATGAGGAGGATGCCCCCAAAACCCACGCCGATGCCGACCAGCTTCCGCGCGGTGAGCCTCTCCGACGGCAGGAGGATGTGGGCGAACGCTGCGGTCTGGAGGACGAAGGTGGCGAACAGGATTGCCGCCAACCCGCTCTGTACGCCGTTGGCTTCTCCCCAGTAGATCAGTCCGTAGTCGATCGTGAAGAGCACGACGCCGACGAACAGGACGAGGCCCCATTCCGTCCTCCCTCTCGGGAGT
This sequence comes from Thermoplasmata archaeon, assembly GCA_035283165.1. Taxonomy (GTDB): domain Archaea; phylum Thermoplasmatota; class Thermoplasmata; order RBG-16-68-12; family EA-27; genus EA-27. The sequence goes on along the minus strand of DATEUK010000151.1, from coordinate 7,219 downwards.
CGGGAACGCCGCCAGGCGATGACCGGCACGAGGATCTCGAACGCGACCGCGAACCGGAGCGCGGCAGCCAGGAATGGAGGGGCTCCCTCGAGACCAAAGCGGATCGCGAGCCACGTCGACCCCCAAAGCGTGCACAGCATCGCGTACGCCGCCACCGCGGTCAGTCGCGAGGTCACGGGACGGTCACGCGCGCGCCGGATATGTGCTTTCCACCGCCGCAGGATGGTCCCGGGGCGCGTGAGAAACCGCCAACGTGTACCTCCCTCGTTCGGACTCACATCGAGGTCCGTTGTCACGGTCATGCGGTACGGGCCCGTCTGGACGACCCTGGCAAGCAGCCCCGCGATGGCGGGCTCGGGTACGCTTGCAGTCCCTGTGCGCTCCGAATGGCCGAAAACCACTTTCGGAGGCTGCCCCTTTGACCCCTGTGTCAGGGAAGAGCTTCGACCCCGTCGCGGACGGCTACGACGCGAGCCGAAGTCTGCCGGAGCCGCTCATGGCGAAGACGGTGACGGCGCTCGCGACGGTTCTTGATGCGGGGACTCCCGTCCTCGAGGTTGGGGTGGGGACCGGTCGCTTCGCGCTCGCCCTCCGGGACCGGGGGGTGCGGGTCATCGGGGTGGACATCGCAGAACGGATGCTCGGGAAGGCGCGCGAGAAGGGCGGGGAGGACCTCGTTCTCGGGACCGCAACGGCGCTGCCGTTCCGGAATCGAGCGTTCCGTTCGAGCCTCGCGATTCACGTACTCCACCTCATTGCGGACTGGCGCCGTGTCCTGTCGGAAGTGTCCCGCGTGACCACGGACCGGTTCGTGACCCTCCTGGAGGTCATCACGACCCGCGCGCTCGACGCGGACGAGACGCCACCCCCCGGGCACGGTCCCGGCGACGTGTACCATCCCATCCGGCGGTACGAGGCGCTCGCCGCGCGATGGGGATACCGGTACGAGCACCCCGGCGTTCGCCCTCCGCAGATGATCGCCCGCATGCCGCCCGACATCCGCGTTCCCGTCGGCCGCCATTCCGAGGTCGTCCCGGGCGAGACCCTCCTTGCGCCGGCGGCGTCCAGGTCCTACAGCTCGCAGTAGGCCGTGCCCGACGACGTGCACGCGAAGGTGATGGACCTCCTCACGAGAGAGATGGTCGGCCACGACTTCGAACGCACCTGGGAGATCGAGGTCATCGCCTGGCCCCCGGACGCGTTGCGCGGAATGTGAGCGTACACGTACGCGCAGCCTCCATGTTCCCGCGCGTCGTGGACGCTGTTGCGTGACCGACACGACCCGCGCGCCGACCCGGGAGATTCCGCCGCCGGAGATTTCGACGCTCTGGGACTTCGCCCACCAGTCCCTCGCCGGTCTCCGACTCGGGGACCCGACGTTCTCCGGCGTGACCCCCGCGCTCGCGTGCGTGAACGTCGTCCAGCGGTTCACGCAACCCGGGGAGCTCGTCATCGACCCCATGTCCGGCTCCGGGACGACGCTCGACGCCGCCCGGCTTCTCGGACGACGGGCCCTCGGGTTCGACCTTTTTCCCCGGAGGCCGGACATCCTCCCGGCGGACGCGCGGGCGCTCCCGCTCCCCGCCGGATGCGCGCGCCTCGTGTTCATCGACCCTCCGTACTCGGACAATCTGCGGTACTCCGACGATCCGCGATGCCTCGGGCGCCTCCCCGCGCCCGATCCCGCGTACGACGAGGCCGTGGAGGCCGTCGCGAAGGAGGCCCGCCGGATCCTCGGTCCTGGGGGCGTGCTCGCGTGGGTGACGAGCGATGAGTACCGGCGGCACCGGTTCACGCCCGTCGGGTGGCGCACGTACGAGCGGTTGCTCCGCCACTTCGCGCCTGCGGACATCGTCTGCCTCGTTCGGCACAACGACCGGAGCGCGAACCCGATGTGGGAGCACCGGGCTCGGGCGCGCGGCTTCTACCTTCGCGGCTTCAAGTACCTGTTCCTGATGCGGAAGGAGGGCACCGCGTGAGCGTGATGCGCCGCGCGAGCGCCGAGACGATGCGGACCCTGAGGGCGATGCGCGTCGCGTTGACGGCCCATGCGGAGCGCCGCGGAGATCGGTTGGAGGTCCGCTACCTGTCGGGGTGGATTGCGATGCGGAGCACCGTCGCCGGGCGCGCGTTCGCGGAGGTGCGCCCGAGCCGGAAGGCGATCGAGTTGTTCCTGCTACCCCCTCGAGGCGCCCTCCGGGACCCCCGGGGGCTGGCGGCGGCGGTCCCGCCTTCGCGGGGCTGGGGCTGGTTCCGCACCCGAGTGAAGGTGGAGAATGGAACGGGTCCAAGCTATGGGGCGGACCTGTTGCGCCAATCATACGAGTACGCGAGAGGGATGCCCGGGCGGCGGGCACGGGGCATGGGCGCACGCGCGCGACGATAGCGTTTAATAGCGCAAATCGGTAAGCCTCCCCTCGGCGCCGACGAGCGGCGATCGAAGGATGATGGAATGGCGGACGAGGGAACGACGCCCCCGGAAGCGGCCGGTACGCCAGCCGGTACGCCCGCGCACCCTCGCAACCTCTACGGGTCCGTGCGGGAGGCGTGGAAGAACCCTAGTGAGGGTGTGCTCAAGGGCGTGCGGCGGGACCGCCTCGTGGCCTGGCGGCACGGCGAGTCGTTCGTCCGTCTCGAGCGGCCGACGCGAATCGACCGCGCGCGAGACCTCGGGTACAAGGCGAAGCCGGGGTACGTGGTCGTCCGCGCGCGCGTGCGCCGCGGCGGGCTGCGGAAGCACAACCCGGCGGGTGGACGCCACCCGAAGCGGCGGGGTATGCTGAAGATCACAATGGCGAAATCGATCCAACGGATCGCGGAGGAGCGGGCCGCGAAGCGGTACCCGAACCTCGAGGTGCTGGCGTCGTACTGGGTCGGGGAGGACGGGATGCACAAGTACTACGAGGTGATCCTCGTGGACTCACACCATCCCGCGATCCGCGCGGACCCGAGGATCGCATGGATCGCCAACCCGGGGCACCGCGGCCGCGCCTATCGTGGGCTGACACCGGCGGGGAAGAAGGGTCGCGGACTCACGCACAAGGGAACGGGCGCGGAGAAGGTGCGGCCCTCGATCGGGGCGCACGACCGGAAGGGCAAGTAGTCCTGGACCCGTCCTTCGGGCGCGGCGGCACATTTATGCGAGCCCCCCATGTCCCCGCGGCGTGGCCGAGCCCCTGACGCTGGCGGTCATCGCGATCCTCGTCTTCCTCGTCTCCTTCACGTTCGCAAACGTCGGCCTCGGCGGCGGCGGCCTGTACGTCCCGATCCTGCTCCTCCTGTACGTGGACAACGACGACATCGTGGTCCCGATCTCCCTCACCTTGGCGATGGCCACGGCGATCGCCTCGGCGTACAACCACGGACGGAGGGGTTTCGTTGACTTTCGCATCGGGGAGCGCCTCGTCGCGGGCGCCCTCGTCGGCGCGGTGCTGGGGACCGTGTTCACCCTTGACTTCCTCCTGGATGTGCGGGACTTCAAGATCTTCTTCGCAGGTCTCCTGCTCGTCCTCGCCGTCCTCCTCCTCATCGATTGGCGGCGCGGCAGAGACCTGGAGGAGGACACGCCCGTGAAGGAGACCCGCGGTCGTCTAGGAGCGGCCTCCGTGGCGACTGCGGCGTCCGGTTTCATCTCCGGGAGCGCGGGTGTCGGCGGGGGTGTGTTCAACGTCCCGATCCTCACGTACATCCTCGGGCGGAAGACGCGCACGGCGGTCGGGACATCATCCATGATCATCATCCCGACGGCGATCTTCGGCTTTCTGATCTTCGCGGCACGCGCGGGCCTGCCGCCGGAGTTCGTCGCAATCCCCATCCTGGCCCCGCTCGCCCTGATCGGCGGGTATCTCGGTTCCCGGTGGGGTCTCAGGGCATTGCGGACGCGGACGGTCGCCCTCCTGTTCATCGGCGTCGTGTTCCTCGCGGACGCGCTCGTCGTGCTCGACGTCCTCGGTGTCGTGTGACCGAGGGAAGGACTCCCCGCGTTAGGCCCGCGGAGGCCGTCAGCCGTCCCGGATCCGTCGGGTCAGCGCGACCACTTCGTCTTCGGAGAGGCCGTCCAGGGGGGTCATCACGAAGGGGGCCTTGGCCCCGACGGTCAACCCCTCCCTCGACGGGAGGACCACGGGCATCCCCTTCTCCACCGCGAGTCGGAGGAGTTGCGCCCCCGACGTCCGCTCTAGGACTTGGAGCCCGGGATCCCAAGCTCGCAACGCCGCCACGAGGGGCTCCCGTCCCGCGACCCGAGGCCGGCACCCGCGGCGCATGACGAGCCACGTCGCGACCATCCCCGTCTCGTCCTCCGCGGCCGCAAGGACCTCGCCTTGGCTTCCGATCGGGAGGCCCCCGGGCCCGTCCGCAATCTCGTGGAACATGTATGCGCGCGGCCCTCGCACCTCGACGTGAATCGTCCGGTCGGGGGCCTCGAGGTCGACCGACACCCCGGGGATCGCGTCCCGCACGGCCTGCCCGAGGACGCGCGCGAGGTCCTGGGACGTGTACGGGTGCTCCCCCGACCGGCGGGGACGGATCGCAAAGGTCATTCCGCCCGCGAGGAGGGAGTGCGCGTAGTCGGCGACGAACTCGGTCAACCGTTCAAGGTCGGACGCGGTCTCCTTGGCGGGGGAGAGCGACACGATCCCGAACACCCGACGCAACAGGCGGACCGCGGCGCCTTCGTCTTCCGCGTGGACGAACACCCGCCCGCGCTCGCGCTTCACCACGCACTCCACACGGTTGGCGGCGAACATCTCCTGGATATTCGTCACGAGCCGGTCCTCGAGCTGGCGCCGCACGTACGGGCTCTTCAAGGACAGTTCCCCGTAGCGGACGAGGAGGACCATCGTCCTGATGCAATGGTTCTTCGCCTTTAAGGACGCACTTGGGTGCGACGCACGAAAGAGCTGGGCCCTCAGGGGGAGCCCTTGGGCGGCAGCTCCCCGGACTCCCGCTTCCCACGTCTCCGCGAAATCATCCAACCAATCGCGATTCCGGCGGCGAGCCCGATGGCGGTGCCGCCCACGCCGACGGCGGCGGCGGATGAACCGGTGGAATCCGGCGGTGTCACCGCCGTGGCGACGAGGGTGACCGTCGCCGTTTTCGCCTGGGCGGTGATCGTGACGATAATCGTCCCCGCGGCCGTCGCCGTGACGATGACCGCGTCTCCCGTCGTCGCGGACAGCCGCCCCGGCCCCTCAACGGACCATTGGTAGGTGAGTCCTGGGACAACGTTCCCGTACTGGTCGACCCCGCGAACGTGGGCGGTAACTTCCCACCCGACGAGGATGTCGGCGCCCGCCGGAAACGCCTCAACGCGATCGAGCGGACCCGGAAGGAGCGTGACCGTCGCGCTCGCGACGACCCCGCCGGACTCCACGGTGACCGTGCCCGTGACGACCGCGGTCCCTGCCGAGAAGACGCCCGAGGACATGATCGTGCCGATCGAGCCCTGCACGGACCACGCGATCGGCGCTGTGAGGACTTCGTTGCCGAATGCGTCGCGCACGGTGGCAGTGAACGTCATGGAGTCCGCGACGACCAGGGCGGCGGTCTGCGGTGCGACGTCGACTGCCGACGCCAAGGCGGGTACGATGGAGACCGCGGCGGTGCCCGTGGCCAAGCCCGAGACGCTGGCGAGGAGAAGGGACGAACCGGCGCGCGTGTCTGCGTACGCCACGGACGTCTCACCCGCCCCCGAGGGGACCACGACGCTCGTAATCGGGTTCCCTGCGACGTCCTGGAATCGGCCAGCGGCGGACGTCGCGAGGAGGGAGACGGTCATCGGCGCCTCGAGGGCGACGCCCTGCCCGCTGGCGGTGACCACGCGGACCATCACATCCACGGTCGCCCCTGCGGCGAACGAGGGAGCGGCGGGCACGATCTCGATTCGCGCGGGGATGAAGGCCGCGAAGGACCCGTCCCCGACCGCGGGCGTCGGCTCCGTGTTCCCCTCGTAGTCGGCGGCGGCCGTGTAGAACTCGTAGTATCCGTCCCCGTTCGGCGGATCGAACCAGAACGTTCCGGACAGTTGCCTTTGGCCCACGGAACCCGCCTGGGAGCCGAACACGGTCCAAGGGAACCACGTCCCGTTGTTGGGGCTGTATCGATAGTGCAGGGCCACGGACGCAATCCCGTCGGAGGGCGACGGATCCGTGGCGTCGAAGTCCACACGGATGGGTGCCGCGCTTCGGCGGTACCCGCCCGTGACGCGTGCGACGGACGAGGGCTCGTCCCCGTCGGGCGGCTGGAAGTCCCGCGGGTCGTAGGTCCCTGTAACGTGCGTGCCGAAGTCCAGCTGGTTGTCGCTTGTGTCAAACAACGTCATGTAGGCGTACAGAGGCATGTACGGGTTCAGCTGCCAAAGCAGGTGACCGTCGATGCGGAGGGGGATCGAACCGGCGCCCACGTCAAGATCCGCGCTTCCCCGCGTGTTGGCAAAGAACCTTCCGTAATAGTCCGTGACGTACGCCTCGACGGTGAAGCGGCCTGCTCGGGTCACGTCCACGGACGCGTCGATCACGAGGTAATCGTAGTATCCGTCGGGCGGGACGGAGGCGTCGGTCGCGCGGTCCCCGTGAGGGGCCGCGAACATGGCCGGGGGCGGCTGGAACTCCGTGAAGCCGTAGAAGCCCGTCGTGTAGCGGTCGTAATCCGTGAAGTTGAACTCGTCCACCTTCTGCGCGTACAGTTGCACGTCGAAGTTCCCGCTCAGGGCAGCGCGCCTGATGGCGGGGCCAGAGAACCCAAGGTCGACCACCGCAGGGCCCGGGGTCAAAGGCACCGTCACCTCGTCGGAATCGATGGGAGGCCAGCCGCCGGGACCGTACAGCTGGCCGATCACGCGGAAGTCCCCGGTTTCCCCGATGTCCACGGACGCGCTCACGACGAGAGAATCGTACAACCCGTCCGGCGGCACGTCCACGTCCTCCCCGTGGTCGCTGTGTGGCGGCGCAAATGAGATCGGCGGAGCATCGAAGTCCGTTCGCGCGTAGGGTCCCGTCACATGTGTGTCGTTGTCCATGAAAAACCCGAAATCGTCGTACAGCGACATCTCGATCCGGTACGGCCCGTCCGCGCTCGCGCGGTAGAAGTCGATGCCTTGGTGCGCGATCTCCACGACGCGGATTCCCGCCGCCAGCCATGTGTAGTTCGATCCTCCGTAGGTTACGGAGGAGCCCTGAGAGTCGAACACCTGGGTTCCGATGTAGTAGTACCCCGTCCG
>DATEUK010000150.1:0-11190 GCA_035283165.1 Thermoplasmata archaeon | reverse complement strand
GGGCTCCAATCTGGGATACATCCGCTGGTTCCGCCACACTTCCGGCGGGTTCTGGAACAACAACCTCGTCCTGAAGATCGGCACGATGGCCCTTGACGTGGACATCGGGGACGTCGATCGGGGCGTGACGATCGACCGGGCGGCGACGGTGTAACCCCGCTTGTCCGGGGCGAGGGACCCATGCGTTAACGCTCAGATCCCACTGTGGATCCGCGCGGGTCGAGGTTGAAGGGTCGCATGCCCGTGGCGACGGTCCCGGGCGAGACCGCAAAGGCTGCCGTACACCAGCTGGCCACGTGGAAGCAGTCCGGGGCCGACGCGTCTGGCGCGACCGGGGCACCCGTCGCCTTCTTCCTCCTCACAGGGCCCTAGGGGTCGTCGTCGTCATCGTCGTCATCATCATCGTCGTCATCGTCATCGTCACATGGAGGCGCAGCGGCACCGTTCTGGATGTCGTAGACCACGTGGGCAAACTGGTACGTGAAGGGCTGCGTCGGCGTGCCCCAGGTCCACGAAAGGGTGACGGAGTCCGCACCCGTCGCGTTGCTTCCATCCGTGGCGAAACAATGGTTGCTCCCGCCGTCGATCCCGGGGATGTCGTGCAAATGCTCTTGGCCCGGGCCAACGAGCGGCAGCTGGCAATCCCCGGTGAGTGAAGACAGCCCGATCAGGTCGTACACCATGTTGCTGGCGGCCGACACCACGGAGTCGGACACACCCTCGTTGTGGGTGCCCGTCGACCCAACCAGCCGAACGAGGGGCGCCGCCTGGTCCACATTGTCGAACGATGCAGACGTACAGACGGCCGCCGCGGCGGACGTGAAGGTCACCGTGATCGTGCCGTCGATCCCGCTGGGGGACGGCGTCCACTGAATGCTCTGGACCCCAACGTTCAACCGATCGAAGTTCACGGACACGATGAGCAACCCAGCCGGACCGAGCGTTCCTGGGTGAGTCCAGGAGACTGTCGCCGGAGTCGCGAAGGAGTCGCAGAACGCGGTCGTGAACCCATTCAGAGTCACGGGTCCCGCCGGCTGCCCCCCTCCGCCGCAGTCGTCGTCGTCGTCGTCATCGTCGTCGTCGTCATCGTCGTCGTCACCCTCGTCATCCGCGCCATCGGCGTCGTCCCGGCCGCACTCCCGAGCGCCGCTGGGTTCGAACGACTCCTGGGTGCCGTGCTCCCGTCGGGAGCCCTCGTCCTCATCGTCGTCATCGTCGTCGTCGTCATCGTCGTCGTCGTCATCGTCGTCGCAGTCATCATCGTCGTCGCCGCCCGAAGACCCCGTGGAGGCGACCAGGTACCAGACCTGGAGCACCTTCTCATCTTGCGGGTGGTACGTCAGGTTGACGTCTAGCACGAACGCGGGTGCACCACCGCCGCCACCGCCGCTCCCATCGTCGTCATCGTCGCAGTCATCATCATCGTCGTCATCGTCATCATCGTCATCGTCGCCGTCGCGATCCCGTCCTTCTCGGTCCGAGTCGTCGGCATCGTCATCATCGTCACCGTCGCCGTCGCGATCCCGTCCGTCCCGGTCCGAGTCGTCGGCATCGTCATCATCATCGCAGACCTCGCCAGCGGCGTCACTCCGGGACTGCTGCCCGCCACGCAGCCCCATCAGATTTCGGCCCTGATCACGACCCCTTTCCGCACCAGCATCACTGCATTCGACGTCGGCCTGACTGTCTACCGTGTGTCGGCCCGGCTGCCCGCGCCCCGCGGATGCCGCGGGTGCCAAGGCGCTGACCGTCAGCACGAGACAGATCATCGCCGCGAGCATAATACCGATAGGCACGCGAGTGGTTCTGTCCACGATCCTCCTCCCCGGGTGAGGATTCGCCGGACCGTTCATAAACGTTCCGTCGACCGGGGTGCGGGCTCGTCTTTCAGTTCGTTTTTTGAGAATATCCCGGAGGCGCTCGTTCCTTCCGATTGAGCGTGTTCGCGCGCTCTCGGACACCCGCGGCCCGCTCATATTCCACCACCGCCAAGAGAGACTCGTACCGCCGCGCGAGCTTCGAGAGTCGCCGGGAGATGTGATCCTCTCTCGCATGCTCCAAGCGCACATACCCATCCGGATCATTCACGAAGCCGTCGAACTCGACGACGAACTCTTCCGGGGTGGTGGCCGCGAACACATGCTTCTCGGCCTTCTTCTGAACCCGCGTGTGGCCGAGGAGGTCCCACGCGGTCACGTACTCGATGTACGCCTCCGTATAGTCCTCATCGTTCAGGTCGAGGGCTCGGACCGGGATCCCACGCTCCTGCGCGCCGCGGACGGCCTCCACGTAGCACGGCGGAGGCTTCCGCACGGTGCCAAATGCGGAGAGACCCGCCACGTACAGCTCCTCCTCCCAGTTCGCCGGCTCCGCCTCCGTCCCGTCGTACCGCAGGAGCGACTCGAGGTCCTCCTTGCCCAGCGTCAACGCGACGGCGCCTGGGGCGACCTCCTCGATCGTACGACGGACCCGGTCTCCTTCGCTCACGAGCCCGCGAACCACGGGCACAAAGGTGACGCGCGCGGCCCCCAGGGCGAGCTGCTCAACGAACGCCGTCCTACTTCCTCCGTTCCGCGATGAGATCCTCGATCTCGTCCGGATCACGCATCCGACGGAGTTCGGACTTCTGCACAACGGGGGTGCCCTCGATGCTCTGCCGCCGGGTCTGGATCTCCACGAACAGGACCGCGTCCCGCTCGACGACACGAGAGATGTTCGACACGATCCGGGCTTTCTCCTCCACCTTCTCCCCGCGCGTCGGCACGCTCGTGAGGAACACTTCGTCCCGCGACGCGAGCGCCTCGAATGGCGACCGCAGGATCGGGCGCACGTCGAACCCCAGCTGCTGGAGCTTGAGGAATACGTCCCGCTCGAACCGCTCGAACGCCTCGTAGTTCTGCAGGAGCTGGGCGGTCTCCTTGGTGTACGCGAACGGGTCCATCGGCAGGACGAGCGGCTCCCCGAGGAACTCCTCGAGTCGCATCGCGATGTCGACCGTCGCGGACATGCCGTCCATGTACAGCTGGATTGTGCGGCGGGAGACGCCGGCGATCTCCGCAAGAGCGCCGAGGGAGATGCCGCGCTGCTCATGGGCTCCTCGCAGCGCATCCGCGTCCAGCCGGACGTACAGCCCGCCGGGCGCGGCGAACATGAACGGCGGCATTCCGTCCTCGAGCATGTCCACGAACGTCTGTCGGGAGAGGATCGGGATGCCGGATCGCGAGTAGATCACCCCGTCCTCCATCTCCCCGCTCCCGGAACGCTCGCCTACGACGAGCGGGGAACCCTTGAGGGTCGTCGCGAGGAGGCGCAGCTCGTCGGCGCTCTCACGGTCGAGCGCGTCCACGTTCCGCAGCACCTTGATCAGGAGGAGGAGGTCGTCCCGTCGCGCCACGACGTCGAAGGCGAGGCCCCGGGCGCCGTGCTTCTCGCTGAGGAAGAACCCGGTCCTGCCGAGGACCTCGCGGACGCCGTCGACGAGTTGAGCGCGCCCCACGGTACAAACTATGGGACTCCTTCTATAAGGCGGCTCCGGTGTCCCTCCCCGTGGCGGGGGCCCCTTATACGGGGACCGCATTCCCGCCGACCGGATGCCCGGGACGCTGCGCGACGGGTCCGTGGTCGTGGACGACCCCGCCGAGGGGAGCACGCTGTACAACAAGGGGTTCTTCGGCGAGCCGCGGTCCGGCGGCGGCGTGACGCTGTCCCTCCTCGAGGCGCTGTACCTCGTCGAATCGGGACGGCTGGGGATCGCCTCCGCCGCCGGCGAGATCCCCCTCTCCAATCTGTTCCGCCACGCCCACGGGCGCGTCCCCGGGTTCGAGGTGCGGTACCTTGTGTACCGGGATCTGCGACAGCGCGGGTTCGTCGTGAAGGAATCGCCGCCGCCCACGGATTTCCGCGTCTACCCGCGAGGCGGGGCGCCGAAACAGACGCCGAGTCGGTGGGTCGTCCGCGCCATCTCGGAGAGCAGGGTGTTCGACCTGGACGCGTTGGCGGGTCAAGCCCGGCGTGCGGCGTCGGCGCGGAAGGGCCTGCTCCTGGCCGTCGTGGACGAGGAGAGCGACATCACGTACTACACGGTCCGCGAGGTCGCGCCCAAAGGGCACGCATCCTTCGCGCCGGGGCCGGGTGCCGTCGCGCACCTCCTCGAGGATCGCGCGACCGTGCTCGACGAAGTCGATGCGGCCCGGCTGCATGCGGGGGGCTCCTTCGGGAGGATCGTGGGGCGGCGGCTGCAGCTCTCCCTCCTCGAGACCGCCCACCTCCTGAAGGCGAAGGCGATCGAGGTTCGCCGAGCGGACACGGACCGGGCGGTGACGCAGTCCGCACTGCTCGCCCAAGCGCGTCGACTCCAGCCGGATCTCGACCTTCGCCTCCAGGTCTTCGAGGACCTGAAGGCCCGCGGGATTGTCGTGAAGACCGGATTCAAGTACGGGTCCCACTTCCGCGCGTACGAAGGGGACCCGGAGAGGACCCATGCGAAATACCTCGTCCATGCCCTTCCCTCGGATCACCGCGGCATGTGGCCGGAGGTGAGCCGTGCGGTCCGCCTGGCGCACGGGGTGAAGAAGCGGCTCCTGTTCGCCGCCGTCGGGGCCGACGACGTTCGATACGTGAGCCTTGAGCGGGTGCGCCTCTAGCGGACGAGGTCCGTCAACGCCGTCAGATCAGGGATCACGGGAAACGCGGTTGGGGGATCGTCGGCGCGGATCACGCGATGGCGGAGCCCCGGGCGCAGGAGCTGAATGCACCGGGCGCCGAGTTCGGCAGCGGGCGAGAGGAACCGGACTACGTCGTCAACGACGACCGCCTCGTCGGGCCGCGTGCCCGCGAGGGCGAACGCGCGTCGCCAGTAGTATGGCCGGTCCTTCTTCGCGCGGGCGGTCTCGAGCATCGCGAGCCCGTCGAACAAGTCGCGGACGCCGCCGCCAATGAGCGCGGACTCCGCGTTGGCCCGGTTTGCGTTCGTCGAGAGCAGGAGGCGGTGACCCTGGGTCACGAGGGCATGGAGCGCCGGGCGGGCGTCCGGGTACAGGGCGTCGATCTCCCGGACGGTCTCGGCCTCAAGCGCCTCCGAATACCCGAGCGCGTCTTCCGGCTCTGGAAGGCCCGCACGCTCGAAGATCCACAAGACTTGGCCCGCGTTCAGTCGCTGAACCGCGGAAACCCAGGCGTCCCCCTCCCGGTCCTCACCCGGCCTTTCGTCGAGCTTGCGACCCTCGGCCTGGTACCAGACGTAGGACTCGTCCTGAAGCCGTCGCCACGTTTCGAGGGAACCCCCGTGCCGCCGGTGCAGGATCGCTGCCATCCGCTCGTTGTACAGGGACTCCATCTTCCTCGAATCCGCGAGGACCCCGTATAGGTCCAGGAAAATCACCGCCATGGGGGTTGGCGCTCACGAGGCGCGCGGCCTAAAGCCTTTGCGTCGTCGAGAAGTAAAACCGCGCGGGAGACCCGAGGGCCTCGCGCGCGGGGTTGTTTTGGGCATTCAGACCACGCGGATGCGTGGCCCTTCTGCAGGAAGGCATCCGGCTGCTGCCTAATAAACCGTTCGCCGCGCTCGCGATCACGAATCGCCCTTGCGACGGAACACGACATCACCGCCCACGATCGTGGCTTCAACCGCGACCGTCCGAGGGTCCGCCTCTCGAGGGTCGCCGGACAGGACGACGAAATCCGCCAGCTTTCCGACGGCGAGCGTGCCCACCTCCGACTCCGCAAAGGCGGCGTATGCCCCCTCGGCGGTGTAACTCCGGATCGCGTCGACCATCGTCAGGCGCTGGCTCTCAAAGGGGGCCGCGACCGCGCCTCCGAGCCCGTAAAGAGGTCCGTACGGCATGCCGTCGGATCCGAACGCCAGCGGGATCCGACGCCTTCGGACCAGGCGGAAGGGGTTGTTGCGCCGGAGTCGGTCCCCGCCGAGACGGCGCTCGTACAGACCTCCGGGGCCGGACCACCGTGCCACGAAGTTCGGTTGCATCGAGGCGACGAGGCCGAGCTCCTTCATCCGGCTCAGGGCCTCGTCCGTCGGGAGCTCGAAGTGCTCGATCCGGTGGCGGTGGTCGTCCCGTGGGTCTCGATCGAGGATTCGTTCGAAGGCTCCGACGGTGGCGTCGATCGCGCGGTCCCCGATCGCGTGCACCGCCAACTGGAGGCCGGCGCGGTGCGCCTTCGCGAGGAGAGCGGTCAGGTCCCTCGGAGGGCGGTTGAGCTGACCGTTGCCGCGCGCGTCTTCATATGCGTGGTGGAGCGCGGCGGTGCGCGCACCCAGCGAACCGTCCGCGAACACCTTGATCGGACCGAGGCGGAGCCACTCGTCCCCGAACCCCGTCTGCATCCCGGCGGCGGTCAGCGGGTCGAGCAGGTCGTCGTACGGACAGAGGTACGCGCGGATCGCGAGGCGGCCCTGGCGGCGGAGCCTCTGGTAGGCCCGCATGTGACGGCCGTCCACGATGTCGTGCACGCCCGTGATCCCGAGGGTGTGGAGGTGTGCAATCGCCCGCTCGAGCAGGCCCGCCCAGTCCGCGTCCGTCGGGGAGGGCATCGCCTCCCGCGCGCGCTCCGCGGCCGCTTCCTTGAGCACGCCCGTGGGGGTCCCGTCCGGGCTCCGTTCGACCCCCGCGTCGCTTGCGAAGTCCAGCCGCCGGAGGACGACGGAGTTCACGGAGCACAGGTGGCCGTCGATGCGGTTCACGAGGATCGGAAGGCTCACGCTCACGCGGTCGAGGTCGTTGTGGTTCAGGTATCGCTTCACGGGCCAGGTGCTCTCGTCCCAGCCGCGGCCGATAATCCAGTCGCCCTTGCGGGTCCCGGAGATCCGCGCAGCGAGCCGGTCGAGAGCCTCCTCGAGGGAGCCACAACCCTCGAGCTGGACCCACGTACGGCGCCACGCGTCCGTAGCCAAGTGCGCGTGGGCGTCGATGAACCCCGGCACGATGGTTTGTGCGCGCCTCAACGTCCACTCCTTCGTCCGCTTCCCCCGCCAGCGATCGGCATGCCCCTCCGTCCCAATCGCAAGGACGCGTCCCCTGCCGACCGCGAGCGCTTTGGCGGTGGGCTGGCGGATCCCCATGGTCAGGATCGTCCCCCGCACGATCAGGTCCGCGTCCGTCACGCGGAGGGGATTGCCGGGTCTCATCAAGACTTTGCGCTCGCCTTCGCGGGCGGAATCGGGCCGCGGCGACAACGCGAAATGCGCCCGTGGATTTCCTCAGTCCCGTGGAGCCGTATCGCTTTTGGCGGGTCGACGCCTTCACGGATCAACCGCTCACGGGGAACCCACTCGGCGATTGACGGACGACCCAGAAATGGCTCGGACAAGGATTAAGCGCTTCCTGAGCATCTCGTGGGGGGCCGATGAACGAGACTCGACCCGGCTTGGTCTTGAAAGTGGTCGAAGCGCCTGAGTCCGACGTGGGGACCGGGCGCGCGCGGGTCGACGAGGAGGCGCGCCTCGCTCTCGGCGTGGACGTCGGCGAGGCCGTCGAAATGGTGGGGAGAAGAACGACCGCCGCCAAGTTGTTCTCCGTGATGCAGAAGGACGAGGGTCAAGGCATCATCCGTGTCGACGGCCTCGTTCGCCGCAACCTCGGGGTCTCGATCGGGGACAAGGTCGAGGTGCGCAAGGCGGAAATCCTGCCGGCGGAGCGCGTGACGATCGCGCCGATCATGAGCGAGGGACACATGATCTCGTTCGGGCAGGGGATGGAGAACTTCGTAAAGCGCGGGCTCCTGAAGCGGCCCGTCACGAACGGCGACGTCGTGATCGTGCCGGGCATCGCCCTCATGGGCGGCGCGCTCCGCTTCATGGTGATCAAGGTCACACCGGAGGGCATCGTGCAAATCGTGGACGACACGATCGTCGAGATGAAGGAGGAGCCCGTCCGCGAATCTGAGGTTCCACTTGAGAACCTTTCTCCAGAGGATATCTACGCGGAATTCGTTCGGGTGTTGAAGCGAGGAGCAGTCCCGGCCCTCGCCTATTTCGCGGTAACCCTTGCCAAGCTGCCCGGACCGAAAGGCGACAAGGCTCGCGAACTGGCTGCGGCGATCAGCAGGCTATTGGCGGACGCCGAATCGGACTCGGAAAAGCAGGGTCCGTGAACTCGTTTTTTCATTGATGGCGGTCGTAAACCCGAGACCGATGGTCGATGTGCTCGACGATGATCGTGTTTGTCTCGTGCACAAGGGTCGCCAACAGTCGATAGTCTCCGACCCGAAGCTTGAACTCACCGGATCCGACGAGGCGTGAAAAGAACCGCTGGGGATCACCAGCGGCCCGTTCGAGCTTCGCGACGATTCTGCGAGCGACCGAGCGCTCGAACTTCCCGAGGTCACGCAGCGCCCGATCCGTCAGCTCGACGGACCACGCCATCACAGCCCCAGCCGTTTCTTCGCCTCGCGAAGCGGTGTGAGTCTCCCCTCTTTGATGTCTAGGCGCGCCTCAAGAAGTCCGACGCGGAAAGCGTGAGCGTACGTGCCCTCTTCGTCCCCCTCCGGCACCAAGGAAAGAAGCTTGTTCAGCAGTTCGTCGTACGTCTCTCGGGGGCTCGATTTCAGTCGGGCGAGCTTCTCCCGCGTGTCCTCGCTAACCTGAATCGTCGTCGCCATAGCGCGCTATGCGTCGATATATAGAATCTGCTATAAGGCTCTTTCTCTTCCGTGCACCAGGTTCCAACGTCGAGCCCAGGGAAGGACTAAGGTTTCGTTCCGAAGCATTCGCTACGGCGGCTGGTCGAAAAGGGAGCGACCCTCCATGACTCTGAGCGCGATTCCCGCGGCCTCTGAAAGTGGGGGATCGCCATTGGCGGCGAGCCGCTCGATCTTGGCGCGCACACCAGGGCGCTCCCTGGCAAGGCGCTCGAGCAATCCCCTCAGTTCGGAGGTTGCGTCATGACCCGCATTCAGGCCGACCCATAAGCCGGAGTCGACCAACCAGCGAATGTTTCTGAGGTCCGACCGCAGGAGAGGCAACCATTCCGGGTCGCCCATGAGGGAACCTCCCATCACACCGGAAGCCAGTCGCCCCCATAGCGCCACTTCGTCATGGGGGTCTTTCGATCTCCGATATTCCAGCCAATCACGGACCGCACCTCCGAAGTTCTGAGTCTGGGGTGCCTGCTTCCACCAGGGATCGTCATCTGGAAGATGGACCAGTTCTACCGCCAAGTCCTGAAGGCGTTCCCGAAAGCGAACGAACAGGGCAGCAAACCGTTCAGGGTTCTCTCCAGTGGCAAAGTACGCGCGGATCTCGTCGTCAGAAACCGACTTCCCATGGATGCGCTGGACAACCGGGGGAAGACTCATGGACTTCCCGCACGCCTACAATTCGATGCGGATACCAAGCCTGTCCGTGAGCTCCTTGTACCGGTTCCGGATCGTGACCTCCGTCACGCCCGCCACCTCGGCGACCTCGCGCTGCGTTCGCCGCTCGTTGCACAGGATGGACGAGATATAGATCGCCGCCGCCGCCACCCCCGTCGGACCGCGCCCGCTCGTGAGCTCCTTGTCCTGCGCCTCCTTCAGGATCTCGACCGCGCGGCTCTGCACCTCGCCGCTCAGCTTCAGCTCCGAGCAGAAGCGGGACACGTAATCCTTCGGGCTCGTCGGCATCAACTTCAGCTTGAGCTCGCGCGTCATGAACCGGTACGTCCGACCGATCTCCTTCCGTCCGACGCGGCTCGGGTCCGCAACCTCGTCGAGCGTCCGCGGCACGTTGCACTGCCGGCATGCCGCGTACAGCGACGCCGCCACGACTCCCTCGATGGAGCGCCCACGAATGAGGTTCTTGTTCACGGCCTTTCGGTAGATCACCGCCGCCGTCTCGCGCACGTTCCGCGGCAGGCCCATGCCACTCGCCATCCGATCCAACTCGGACAGCGCGAACGCGAGGTTCCGCTCCGTCGCGTTGCTCACGCGGATTCGACGTTGCCACTTCCGCAGGCGGTACAGCTGCGCGCGGTTCCGCGTCGGGATCGACTTCCCGTACGAGTCCTTGTTCTTCCACCCGATCGTCGTCGACAGCCCCTTGTCGTGGATCGTGAATGTCATCGGCGCGCCCGTGCGCGCGCGCTTCTCCCCCTGCTCGACGTCGAACGCCCGCCACTCCGGCCCCTGGTCGATCATCTGGTCGTCGAGGACGAGCCCGCACTCCTCGCACGTGAGCTCGCCGCGTTCGTAGTTCACCGCCAATCGGGAACTGTTGCACTCGGGGCACCTAGTGACTTCTTCGGCCTCTTCGACCTTCTTGCTGGGCATTGTTCTCACCGACATACACGTCCGAACCGAGGAGAGAAAGGGGGACTTTCGCCACCGGCCGCACGGCGGCGAAGGGCGCACTCACGGGGCCGAACACTTTTACGACGCGGCCCAAGGGATGTTGGCGGCGGTCGACGACGGGCGTGCCCAGCCCGGGCGCGAACGCAGACCGGATCAGGAGGGAGCCATCGTACGTGACGTTCTCAACGACCCCAAGCCGCTTCATCCCTGCCAACGCGTCCTCTCCGTGGGTAAGGGTATCTGGTATATGAAGATAGCGAAATACCTAAGGGGAAGTGGTGAGTCCTTGGATAAAAGCCCTATGGCGGCGACGGCGAGGGCGACCGACCCGGGAACCGGCCGGCGCATCTGCGTCCCGTGCCTCAGAGTCGACATCGTGGCGGGACCTCTGGGACCTCTAACACAGGCACTTCGGTTCGAGAGACATGGAGCGCGTCCTCCCCCACGAACACTGCCCCGCGCGCGCAGCGCCATCCGCAACGCGGACTACGGCGTGGGGATCGAGGCGGGGTTGTTCTGGAACGAGGATGGAAAGGACTACCTGGACGTGCGGTACTGTGCGA
Organism: Thermoplasmata archaeon; assembly: GCA_035283165.1. GTDB lineage: Archaea > Thermoplasmatota > Thermoplasmata > RBG-16-68-12 > EA-27 > EA-27. The sequence continues at coordinate 346 of DATEUK010000150.1, read as the reverse complement.
GCTACATACCGCGCATTTAAGTAAAAGTGAACGAGCTCCCTCGCCCCGTTCGGGGTGAGTGAGATGAATCTTCCAGAACCTCCTGCTGGGAGTGTGTCTTCTGCGTCGGAGCCACCCGCTCCGGTTGCTCCTCAGACGCCGCCTCCGAAAGCTAGGAGAACCGGCCTCGTCGTGGGCTCAATCGTCATCGTGGCAATCGTCGTGCTCGCAACCGCTGCGTTTGTCCTCAAGCAGCAGCCATCCGGGCCGCCGCCCAACGAACCCGCGCAGTACGGCGTTGTCATGGGCCGAATCTCCGGCATCAATGGGAACCCGGTGAGCGGCGTCAACGTCCGATCCGGCACCG
>DATEUK010000149.1:0-4322 GCA_035283165.1 Thermoplasmata archaeon | reverse complement strand
GCACGTGGCGCACGCGTCCGCGTCCGGGCCGACGGGGTTCCCGCACTTGGCGCACGGGATTGCGAGCGCCTTGCCGCACTTGTTGCACGCCTGCCAGTCCGCCTGGATCGGGGCCATGCACCAGGGGCAGACCATCTGGTGGGGGTGGGCGCGGCGGCAGAACGGGCAGTACGCGGAGTTCGCCTCGACGAGCTGGCCGCAGAACCGGCACGCGCGCTTGTAGCCCGGCATGGCCCGGCGATGGAGGACCGCCTATTTGGCCTATCCCGTTCCCGTCTGAGGTCGCCTCGGCCATGCGCTGAGACGCTAGGTCGTGGGGCCCGGCGGCGGCGGGGGGATCTGCTGCCGCTTCCGGCGGACCCGCACGGCGATGAGGGCGCCGGAGGCGACGACCGCGATCACGACCACGATGAGGACCGGCAGGAGAAGGTCTGAGGGCGGGGCCGTCCCGCTCCCTTCGCACACGTCCCCGACCCCGTCCCCGTCCGCATCGGCCTGCCCCGGGTTCGCCGTGTTGGGACAGTTGTCCGAGGTGTCGAGGATGCCGTCTCCGTCCGAGTCGCTCCCCGTGGCGGCGGTCAGCGTGAAGGAATGCGTGTCGGTCCCGCCGCCGACGGTGTCCCGGACCGTGATCGTGAGAGCCCAGCTTCCCGCCGACGGAGGCGTCCCGGTGAGGACGCCGGTTCCGCTGTTGATGGTGAGCCACGAGGCGGCCGGGACGGCGGACACGGACCACGTCAGGGCGTTGCCCTCCGGGTCCGCGGCGTTGAAGTCGTACGTGTATGGGCTCCCCACGGCGACGGACATCGTACCGGGGGGCCCGTTCGTAATCGTGGGCGGGTCGTTCGTGGATGCGGTGCCGACCGCCTGGTCCGCGGCGCCGTCCGCGGGAGGGCTGCCGGCGCCTGCGACCATGCTGTTGATTCCGAGGGCGAACGTCGCTTCGTTCCCGCCCCAGGCGATCGGGACCTCTGCACTAATCTCATTCCCCGTGACGGTCCAGGTCAGAAGGCCCCCTGCCTGACCGCCCCCGCTCGCCGTGTAATCATACCAATAGGCTCCTGCATAGGAGACCCCGTCCCAAACATACGCCGCTGTGGTCACGGTACTCGGAGGCCGTGCATAGAAAATGTACCCCGCATCGGTCGCGCCGTCCGCGACCGCGCTGCTCAGGCTCCCGGCGAACGTGGCCCGGAGGACGATCCCCGTCGCGCCGCTCAGGGTCGAGCCCCCACTCAGGATGTCCGCGGCAGACCGCCACGACTGAGGCGGGTTCCCTTGAACAATGAAAAGGTCCCCGGCGGGGTCGTTGATGCTCACGACGAACGTCGCACGGGCCGGCCCGGCATCCAGGACGATGCCGGCGACGAAAAACAGGCTCACAACGGCTGACAGCACCCAGACTCTCATCCCCATCACTCCTCGGGGGCGATTGCCCATTTCCTTCATAAATGCCAGGTACATACCTTGCTAGTCTGCAACATGCCAGCCTCGCGTTGAGGGTCACGGGCCTGATCACGAGAGGTACAGGTCCCGCCGGATCCGCGGGAGGAGCGCCATGAGGACGGCGGTCTCCGTGAGCCGCGTCCGGTCCATCGCGCCCTCGCTCAGCCAGCCGATCGCCCCGACCCTGCGGCCGATGTTCTTGACCTTCGTGAACGCCTCCATCGCCTCCCCGACGGTCTCCCCTCGCTTCACCGCCTCGAGGACGGCCTTCGGGTATGCGAAGCCGGGGCCGTGACCGATCGTGACCACATCCCTCCGGTCCACGACGGCGCAGTACTGCACGTCTAGGTAGTCCTTCGCCCCCTCGTCCCAGAAGAGGCCGGCCTCGATTCCCACGCCGTAGTCCGCGTCCCCGATCGCGCTCCGCGCCCGGACGACGGCGCCGTCGATCGTCTCCTCTTCGAACGGCTGCGCCGACACCTTGGAGGGGACCTCGACGCCCCGGACCTCGACCTTGCGGAACACCGCCGCGAACGCGCGCTTGGCGGCGGCGACCTTGACCCGGTTCGTCGACCCGACGCGGACCTTCAGCGGGCGCCTCATCCGGCCCTCGCGATCGATCTCGCCCGCGCGGATGCGTCGGGCAGCGATCGCTGTGCAATCCTCCGCGAGGCGCATCGGGACGGGCACGACTTCCATGGGCCGATGGCCACGCCTCTCGCGTTCACGGTTGATCTCGCGTGCCGCCTCCACGCGCTCCGCGCTGACGACGATCGCGCCGATGTCCTCCTCCAGCGCGGCGGGTCCGGCCACGTCCTCGAGGACGGCAATCCGCGCGCGCCGAAGCCAGCGTTTCCCCCGCAGGTACGCTTCGAGGTTCCGCCGGCGGACCGCGAGCGCGTTCACCGCCTTGCGCGTCCGTCGGGCCATGCGCTGCGACGTGATCCCGATGATGACCTCGTCGTCCCCGAGCGCGAACGCCTTCTCGAGGAGCGCCTCGTGTCCGGCGTGGAGGATGTCGAACGTACCCCCGAGGCACACGCGCACGTCAGGCCCTCCCGAGCAGCATGAGCATCGCGACGGCGAACAACGCGACGCCGCCGATGTACAACCACAGGAGCTGGCGCTTCTTCCCCCGGATCCGGTCGTCGTGCGCCGCCCTGCAGGTCTTGGAGCAGTACTCGTCCTTCACGCCGATCGAGGTGTCGCACTCGCGGCAGTGCTTGTGGGGGAGGGCGCGCTCCATGTCTCTCTAACTGGCGGGGGCGTATTAGAGGTTGCGTCGATCGGACTCGCAGCGGAGGGGCGTAGCCCCGGCGACGGTGGAGAACGGCCACCCGGTTCTCTCGGTCAGGGGTACATGAGTTCCGAGTGGTCGCCGCCCGTGACGTAATCGTTTATCGGATTGACGGCGCTGACCGTGCCGGACGAGCTGACGACGAGGTCAAAGATCCTCCATACGTCCGTGCCTTCCAGTTGTCCCGCCGGCGGCGTGAACCGGTATATGCCGACACCCTGGATCACGACGGTGACTTCTGCGCCGGAGGTCGCGATCGAACCTTCGCCTCCGTAGTGCCTAACGGATTGGCGGTACGTGCCCGTCGCGAATCTTCCGATGCTTATGATCTCGGGCCCGTAGCCGTTCATATCGTCCGTGTCCAGGAGGGCGTACGGCTCCGTTGCGAACGAGCCCTCGTCCGCGTAGTAGATGTGAATGGTCTGTCCATCGGCCTTCCGTCCCGTGAGGTGGTTGTCGAGGTCGGACGGGTTCGCTCCCCAACTGAGGATGACTTGCGCGTAAGGATCCGCCAGGGCGAGCCGCCCGATGTCTCGCTGTCCGTCGACGGTCGCCGGGGTGACCTCGGTGATGGGATCGCTCATCCTTCCGCCCTTTGCTGCGATGCACACCACGGTAGAGGCGATTCTGACCGGGACGCTGAACCTGCCGTTGTCGTCGCTGTAGCCTCTGCTGCGGCCCGAGTAGTCAAGCCCGTCACACAGGACCAGTGCGCCCGGTAAAGGAGATTCCTCACCCCCTCGACCCGCACCCGAAACGCCCCGCACGCCCGTTGTCACGACTAACCCCTTCAGATTGAACTTGTCGTACGCCCGGTCGGCGTTCCAGTACGAGAAGTGTTCCACGGCCCCGGTGTAGACATCGCCAGCCTTCGTCGCGGTCCCGTCCCTCTTCCAGAAGCCGTCCGAGAGGTCGTAATACCACAGGTCGATCGTGTCCGGCGCTCGCGCAATCTCCGAAGGAGGGATCGGGATGTCGAGGGTCGCCATGCTTCCAGTGGCCAGCTGCAATGGGCCGCCGCCCGTTACGGCGACGTCCAAGTACCCAAACGACTCGAACGGCCGCTCCTCTCCGCCTACAAGTCCGGCGAAGTCCCCCGGAAAAGAGTCGCGGGTGGAATCGACGGTCGGGTCGAACGTCGTCAGGGACACCTCGGCCGTCCCTGTGAACGGATTGCCTTGGGCATCCACCAAGGAGTTGGCTGCGATGGTGACGCGTCCGACACCGTCTGAGATGCTCCCGCCCAGCGTTGCGTCCAGCGTCTGAGGCAGAGACGCTTGGACCATGACGACCTCCATGAAGCTCGAGTCTAGGCTCCTAACTTGGGTGGCTCTTTGGGTCGAAACGTAGCCCGCCTTGCTGAAGGTTACAAGCACCCGCGCTGCGGTCGTGACGTTGGTGATCGCGAACCACCCCCCGTCGTTCGCCACGACGGTCTCGGTGCCGGATCGGACGTTGACGCCGCTCACCGGGTTCCCATTGATGCCGGAGATTCGGCCCATGACAACGCCGTACTGCGCGGGTTCGTTGGGCGGCGGCCCGGATGGCTGCTGCTTGAGGACAAACGCAGCGGTTGCGA
>DATEUK010000148.1:0-4565 GCA_035283165.1 Thermoplasmata archaeon | reverse complement strand
CGGAACACGCCCGTGACCGTCGTCCGCACCTTCAGCGTCGTCCCGTCCGACAGCTTGTACGTGGACCACGGTTCGGACTCGCCGTCGAAGTCCACCTCGACCGCCTCGACCTCGCGATGGGACAGCGGAGACACCACTTTCGTCATGGTGCCGCCAACCGGTACCGGCGATAAATAGGTGCGCGGGCTAGCCGACCGGTCGCTTGCTCAGCTCCGCGGGGAAGTACAGCGGCCGATAGGGCATCCCCCGGCCCCGCTCGCCGGTCTCGCGGATGATGTCGCCGATGGGGAGGTCGCGGTCCTGATCCGAGTCCCGGTCGTAAACTTTGTAGGTCGTCTGAATTGCCGATGCCGCGGTCTCCTTGTCCCCGATCACGATCACGTACCCGACCCAATCCTGCTTCGCCTCGCGGACCTTCTTTGGGACGGACTCGTTCCGGTCGTCAATCCCGCACCGGATGTTCGAGCGGCGCAGGATCGTCGCGACCTCCTGAGCGCGCGGGATGTGCTTCTCGTTCACGGTGAGGAGGCGGACCTGTTCCGGGTTCAGCCACAGGGGCAGGATGCCTTTGCCGCCCGCCTTCTCCCTCTGCACGGCGGTGTCGAGGACCAAGTACAGGTACCGCTCGATCGTGCCCAGGATCGCCGTGTGGAGGATCAGAGGGTGCCGCCTCTGCCCCTTGTCGTCCAAGTACGTGATCCCGAACCGCTCGGCGTTCCCCGTGTCGATCTGCACGGTCGCGATCTCGCGTCCGTGCCCGTCCGCGTCGTGGACCATGTACTCGATGTTCACGGTCCAGTAGAAGTTGATGCCCTCCGGGTAGAAATGAATCAGGCCGGGCCGGTTCTCCCGTTTGAGCAGCCGGAGGATGAGATCCTTGTTCTCCTCGTACGCCGTCTGCGAGCTCACGTTGATCAGCAGTTCGTACTCGCGTCCGAGCTTCGCTGCCTCCTCGACGACCTTCGCGTGCAGCGCCTCGAACGCGGCGCTCGCTTGGGACATGTCCGCGCACAGCACGTGCAAGTCGGGCATGTTCAAGCGGCGGACGCGGAACAGGAGCATCGCTTCCCCGCTCTGTTCCAGCCGGTACGCGTCCGCGACCTCGAGTGCGCCGAGCGGGAGCTGCTTGTAGGAGATTGTCCAGTCCTTCATCATCGCGAACTGCTGGAAGCACGCGGCGTACCGCATCACGTACGCGCGCGTCTCCGTCTCCGTCGTGTATAGACGGTCTCCGAACAGGTCCGCGTGCTCGCGGATCGCCCTCTCTTTCAGGTCGAACAGGTTCGTACCGCGGACCATGAACAGGGGGATGCCCGTCGCCTCGACAACCGTCCTCGCATAGTCCGCGACGAGGTCGAACATCAACGCGGCCTTGGGGCCGTATCGCATGTGGCCCGCGTCGCTCATCGGCTCCCACTCGAAGCCGAACTTCTTGCAAAGCCTTTGGTACGCGGGCTCGCCGCGCGGCGGGAACGTCTCATGGAGCGCTTCCTTCTTCAGCACCGCCAAGAACGCGTCGGTCCCCGTCGCATAGGAAGCGGGATCATGTTCCTGTCCGTCCGGTGTGAGCACGAGGAACCGTTCTGCGCCCGCGGGTTTCGCCTTCGGGGCGGCTTCGAGGGTGACCTCCCGGGACAATTCGCCGAGCGGGTGGCCCTTCGCGCTGAGCCGGAAGGACTTGTACCAACCGAACGGAGAGGCGAGGACCTCGTATCCCGCCGCCCTCAACTGCGCCGCCAGGGTCGCAAGGATCCTCCGCGAAACATCCGGAGCACCGAGGGACGAACTCAGGTGCGCGTACGGGTACAGCACGACCCGCCTCGTGTCGACCTTCCCCGCGACATCCTTGATTTCCCTCGCCGCCAAGCCCGCGATGCCCTCAGGGTCCGCCTCGTCTCGCGCTTCCACGGTCGTGAAGCAGACGAGCACTTCGTCCGCGGCCGCGCTCCGGTGTTCCGGTGGGACCTCCTCCGGATCCTTGATCGCCGGCTCCCGGACCTCGTATTCGAGGCGGTCCGCGTGGATGAAGAGGATGCGCATGGGCCGTCCCTCATCCCGTCCACGTTATAAATATCCTTGACCGGTTGACGGACGCGTGCGGTATTTCGTGACGGGGGCGACGGGGTTCATTGGCGGCCGTCTCGCGCGACAGCTCCTGGCGGCGGGGCAAGAGGTCGTGGCGCTCGCCCGTGACCCCGGGAAGGCGTCTGATCTGGCGGCGAAGGGGGCCATGATTGCGAGGGGCGACGTCACGGACAAGGAGAGCCTTCGGCCCCCGATGAGGGGCGCGGACGGCGTCTTCCACGTCGCGGGTTGGTACAAGATCGGACGGAAGCACCGGGAGGCCTGCCGCGCAGTGAATGTGGAAGGCACGCGGAACGTCCTCGAACTCATGCAGGACCTCGGGATCCCGAAGGGCGTGTACACGAGCACGCTGGCGGTCTTCGGCGACACGCACGGGAAGATCGTCGACGAGACGTCCCGCCCAAACGGCCCATGGCTCACGGAGTACGACCGCACGAAATGGTCCGCGCACTACGAGGTTGCGGAGCCGATGATGCGTCGCGGCCTCCCCCTCGTAATCGTGCAACCCGGGGTGACGTACGGGCCGGGTGACGGGAGCGAGATCGGGAACGCGTTCCGCCAATACCTGCGACGCAGGCTGCGCGGCCTCCCCCGCACGGCCGCGTACTGCTGGGGCCACGTCGATGACACCGCTCGCGCGCACCTCCTCGCGATGGAGAGGGGTCGCGCCGGCGAGTCCTACGTGGTCGCGGGAGAGCCACGGACGCTCGTCGAGGCGTTCGAACTCGCGGAGCGAATCACGAGAATCCCGACGCCGAAGTTGCGCCTCTCCGCCAGCCTACTTAGGTTCTTGGCGGCGGTCAGCGGCTCCGAGGTCCTTCGCGCCGCACCGGCGACGTATCTCGCGAGCAACGCGAAGGCGAAGCGGGAGCTGGGACTCGCGCATCGCGCGCTCGAGGAAGGGTTCCGCGGGATGCTTGCCGACGAGATGCGCCGGCTCGGCTTGGCCCCGGTCACATGAGGCCGCATGCGGTCTCGGGGAAGGACAGCGTTAAGTATGCCCGCCCCCTCCGCGACGCGGTGCGTCCATGACGTGGGGTCCGGTACGAAGCGGTCTGGTGGCCGGGGTGGCGTTCGGCGTCCTGGTGCTCGCCGTCGGAGTCGTGTGGTTCCTCCAGAACCAACGGATCATTGTGATCCAGACGTTCGACCTCTGGACCGTGTGCTCCCTCGCCCTCGTCTTCGTCGGCATTCTGATCATCGGCGGCACAATCTGGGCACGCCGCATGATGCGCGGCGGATGGCGGAAGTGGGCCGAGCCGTGGGAGAAGGGGTGGGACGAGCCCCCGAAGCAGACGTAGGCCCGACGCCGCAACGTTGAGAACCCCCGGCTCCATCGGCCCCCATGGACCGGATCGAGGTCAAGCCGCGCGACGTCGAGGGCGCTCTGACCGTCGTGCGAGAGGTCGCGATCCATACCCCACTGCTCCCCGTCACGGATGGCGACGCGCGGGCGTTCCTCAAGCTCGAGAATCTGCAGCGCCTCGGCGCGTTCAAGATCCGCGGCGTGTGGAACCGGCTGACGCGCCTCCCGGAGGAGGACAGGAGACGCGGCGTCGCGACGATCAGCTCCGGGAACCACGGCCTTGCACTCGCTTGGGCCTCGAAGCGGCTCGGCTTCCCGTGCGTCGTCCACGTCCCCGTCGGGGGGAATCCGCGGAAGGTCGAGGGCATACGGGCGCACGGAGCCGAAGTCCGCACGCTGTCGCGTCCCGAGCTCGTTCGCACGTACGAGGACGAATCGTGGCGGTCCTGGCCGGAGACGTTCATCCACCCGTTTGCCCACGCGCACACGATCGCGGGACAGGGGACCGCCGGATGGGAGATCGTGGACGACCTGCCGGACGTGCGCACGGTGCTCGTACCGGTCGGCGGTGGAGGCCTCGCGACGGGCATCGCCCTCGGGATCCGGGGCCGCGTCCCCGGGGTGAAGGTGTTCGGGGTGCAGGCGGACGGGGCCGCGCCGCTGCCGGAGGCGCTGCGTACGGGCCGACCGTCGCGCATAGAAGCCCCGAGGACGATTGCCGACGGCATCGGCGTCGGAATGATCGTCGAGAGCATGGTCGACCTGTTGCGACGGAACCTCGACGGCTGCTTGCTCATCAGTGAGGAGGACCTTCTGGACGCGATGCGGACGCTCCTGCTCGAGGCGAAGGTCGTCGCGGAGCCCGCCGGGGCGGCGGCATTCGCGGCGTGGAAACGGTATCGGGACCGACTCGAGGCCCCCGTGGTCGCCGTGATCTCCGGTGGGAACGTCGATCCCGCGGTGCTTGCGCGGGTCACCGCCAGCCCTTGACGCCCGGACCGGCCTATCCCGCTGCCGCGAGGGCGAGCCGCTCGAACCGCTTCGTGTCCCCGCGCACGACGCCGTGCTCGATCTGGGACTTCCCGCCGTTCACTCCCTCAATCGCCTGCGTGTTCAGCGCAATCGCCGCCTCGATCGGGATGTCCGGCCGGTATCCGTTCTTGATCGTCTCCAG
>DATEUK010000147.1:0-4969 GCA_035283165.1 Thermoplasmata archaeon | reverse complement strand
AGCGCCCGGACCACGAGCTGCGGCACGTCCGCGTACGGCGTCGAGGGCGCGAACACCTCCTCGACGTCAACGCGCTCTCCGCGGAGGCTCACGTCGATTCGGATCGAGCCGCGCGACTGGGGCGTCCCATCGAACAGCGGGCCCTCGTAGTGCAGTTTCGCCTCGAGCCCCGCGCCCTGCCCCCGGGCGACCTCCGCCGGAATCCCGTAGTCCCTGAGGCGTTCCGCCCCCTTCGTCAGTCGTCCAAAGAGATCGTCCGCGCTCCCCTCGCCGTCGAAGTCGATGTCCTCGGAGTACCGGGGGCTTCCGTAGGCGATCCGGATGCAGGTCCCGCCCTTGAAGGCGAAGGGCGCGGACGCGACGTGCCGGAGGAGAAGATGCTGGACGTAGTCCCGTTCGACGACCCCGAGCGGCACGCCCTGGCGCCGAGCGATCGCTGCGAGCTCCCCGCGGGCCAGCATCACACTCCCTCCGACCGGTTGTCAATCACGTGCCACCGGACGTCGAACCGCCCGCGTCGCGGCCCTTCCGGGTCGAGCATGACGAACACGCGAGAAGCCGAGGCCTGGAGGGCCGCGGCGTCGATTCCGTGACCCTCGAGGAGGAATCCCAGTCGGGAGCACAGGCTCCGCGATCCCATCCTGGGGGCGTACTCCGTGAGGAGGGCGATGTCCAGCCGAGGGATCGCCTCCCCGAGCGCCTTCCGGACTTCCTCCCCGCCGCCGGCGTACCGTGGGAGGTACATGCTGTCGAGGACAGCCTTCTCCGGCTCTGCGATTGGATAGGCTCCGGGCCCCCGACCCGTGCGCACGTACCCGAAGAACCGGGAGGGCGCGAGGCGCACGAACCGGAGGGAGAACGCCCCGATGCGCGTGCGCCGGGAGCGCTTCGTGGTCGCGAAGAGCGACTGGCGGGGCATCTGTTCCGTCCATCCGTGGACGTGCAGGGCGCTCCAGAAGCTCACGTAGGACGGCGTCACAATTCGGGTCCCGAGGGAGAACGGCTCTGCGAGCGCGCCCTCGGTGAGGTCCACGACCGCGTACGAGCCCCTACCCACGCGCTCCAGGTAACCCGAGGTGACGAGGCGACCGAGAGCCTTGTATGCCCGTTCGCGGTCGAGCCCCAGGACTCGCGAGAACTCGGCGCCCTCGAAGGCACGCATCCCGAGCTCCCGGAGGCGCCGCAGGATGTAACTCGTAGTCAGTTTCTGCCTCATTTCCGTACTATTCCTACATCGACTTACATATATCAACGTTGCCCCGGGGGTCTCGAATCGAGCATCCCTCAACCCGACCGTCTAATGCGGGCCAAAGGGAGAGGAACAGAGTGGGAAGCCCGCGTAGAGGATCACGTCCGGAAGTTCAGTCTGTGAACGTAGCCGGCTTGGACATCGCCCCCTTCCCACGCCGTCGAAGGCGCGGTGCCATGTGACCGTCGTAAGCCGCCTTCTCGTCAGAGTTCTTCCAAGAACTCGTCGCGGGTAAGTTTCGCCTGCCTCAGGATCCCAATCAACGTCCCTTTCGCTAGTTCCTGGTGGTTCGGCAGGACCAGAACCGGTGCGCGTACGTGGTGAACAACCCCATGGCGTACGCGGACCCGAAGGGGCACGACTTCTGAGTGTCAGGCCGACCCTAGTGCACGACGAGCTCGAAGCCGCCCTCGTCGTAGATGAGGGGGAAGTACCCGCGGGCGTGCGCGGTCTTCCGCATCTTCACCACACTGAGATACAGGTCCACGTTCCGCTCCTCCCGCTGCAGGTCGAGGTGGATGATCCCGTCCGAGAGGAAGTCCTCCCCGTACTGGCAGAACTTGTCGCTGTCCTGCTCCATCTCCGTGATCAGGAGGGACGTGATCCCGAGTTCCCGGAGCCACTCGAACAGCCGGAACAGCTCCTCCCGTGGGTCGTCGAACTTCCCCATGACCTCCAGCACGGGGAGGGAGTCGATCACGAGGAGGCCGATGTCGACGGTCTTGTCGAGGTTGTCGATGTACATCTTGAACACCTCGATCCACGACTTGTTCGACAGCTGCTTCAACTTCTTCCGGATCAGGGAGAGGTCGAGCACGCTCAGCTTCTTCTCGAGCCCCGCGACGTCCATCCCGAGCCCCGCCATGTTCGCGAGCAGGGATTCCCGGCTCTGCTCGAGCGTGACGTACACGCCGCCGCGCCCGTCGAGCCGCGCGTTCTGGAAGAGCATGTGGAACGAGAGGGAGGACTTCATCGTCCCCGGCTTCCCCGCGAGGAGGACGACGTGACCGGAGGGGATCCCGCCCTGCAGCTGCTCGTCGAGCCCCCGCACGTACGTCCGGATCCGTTCGTCCGCCATGGTTTCCCGCCGCGAATGGCGCCTCTGCTCCTTGAGCTTTACTCACCGAGTCGGGTACGGCCGGGCCGACGCCGCTGCGACGAGGCCGAGGATCCCGCTGAAGACGATGAGCAGGCTGCCCGCGAGGCTCTCCCGGAGGATGAGCAACCCGACCCCGATCACGAGGTTCACGATGCCGCCGACCCGGTACTGGCCCCCGTACGTCAGGAGGGAGCCGACGATCGCGGCGAGGGCGAGGATTCCCGAAACCGCAATCTCGCCGAGCCACTGGAGGAAGTCCTGATTGCCGCGCGGGAGCCCAAAGCCGAGCAGGATCAGGAGGGCCCCGAGGAGGCCCATGAGGAGCGCGAGGACCGCCAGCAGCCGGCGTTCGCTCACGGCGGCGCGTAGGCGTCTCCGTATTTCACCGTTTCGCGGCCGTTATCCGTTCGGTCAGCCCTTCTCGAGGCCCGCCAGGCCGAAGATGCCCGCGGGATCGCCGCCAAACTCCGAAGACCCGCGGACCATCCGGAGCGTGCGGAACGTCTCTCGGAGTCCCGCCCTCCGTGCCGCCGCCACGCCCGCCTCGTTGACCGCGGGGAGGGAGAACGCGCACCGTCGGTCTGCCTCGCGGAACATCGCGTGCAGGAGGTTGTCCGCGTCCACCGCGCGCCCCGGCGGGCAGACGAAGGGGCCGACCTCGCACGGCGTCCCGCTCGTGTTCCCGAACACGAAGGCGACGGGTTCGCCGCCATCGTCGACGACGAGGGAGGTGCTCGGGAACTCCGAGAACAACCGCCGGAGCAACCGCCCCCGATCCGCACCGAAGTACGTTCGGTCGAGATCCGGGAGCGCGTCGAGGTCGTCGTCCCGCATCAGGCGCACGCCGGGGGAGACGCGACCCTCTTGGGAGCCCTCGTACCGATGGTTCTCGAACTCGCGGCGGAACCCGAGCTTCTCGTAGAAGGGGATTACGTTGAGGTAGGCGTTCAGGCGCGCGCTCCTCACGCCGCGGTCGTCCAGGAAGTCGAGACACGCGTTCATGAGCGCCTCGCCAATCCTTTTCCCCCGCCAATCCGGGTCGACGATGACCGCCCCGATGTACGCAAGCTTGCCGTACGTCGTCGTGGCGGTGATCCCGACGCGCTCGCCGCCGGCCTCTGCAACGAACACGCCTTGCGGTTCCAGGTACAGCAGGCGGTCGAGATCTGCGGCGGTGTAGCCCCACGACTCCGTGTCCGTGAGCGAGACCGCCCAAGGAATGTCATCTCGCGCGAACGGTCGGACGCGCACAGCGGCAATCAAGGGATCGCGCGAGGGAACGGGCAGAGGGCCTTAACCTACCGGCCGCCGCGTTCCGTCCTCTCCGCGAATGCGGCCACCACTCTCCGGAGACCGGGTGGAAAGCCCAAGTAGTGGAATCGTCTACCAACATCTGTGCCGACGACCAGCGTTAAGCGCACCGCGCGGAGCAAGGGCACCCTCTACAGACTGCGGGCGCGGCTAATCCTCCTTGGGTACAAGCTGACGAAAAAACAGGTGCTCGCGCTGAGCCGCGAGGCCGCTTCGGAATCCGCAGGGGACCTCGTCGCACGCCTGAAGGGGGCCCACTATCCCGTGCCGAGGTGGGAGGGGATCCTGCGGGAGGTCGCCGCGTCCGCGGAGGACTGGGGCGTCACGACGTGGCGCGACATCGACCGCCTCGCGTACGGCGGGCGGAGGGAGCGATGACTGTCGTAGTGGACACATCGTTCCTCGTCGCCCAGGCCCAGGCTCGTTCGCCTCAGCCCGTCTCCCGCGGCTGGCGCTCGCGGACCCGAAGCCGCAGCTCCTCCGCTTCATCGCACTCGTGGTACCCGTACGTCAGGTATTTCTTCTCCTCCCGAGCGTTCTTGTACGCGCACGGCCCGTACTCGTCGTCCTCCTGGCCGTACCACTTCTCGCAGTCCTTGCACCGGAGCGGTCCCGGCAGCGCCCTCCTGAGCGCGGTCACATGCCCCAGAACCGGTCCCCCTTCCGTTTGATCGCGAAGATCGCATCCAGCGCCTCGCGCTCGTCCGACGAGAGCTCCGACGACCCGAGTGTCCGCGCGTCGCGCTCCGGGACCACGTTGAACAGCACGTCCCCTGTGTCGAGCTGGCGGCCGACCGTGACGCCCTCGATCGCGATCGCGACCTCCTGCCCGGTGCGCGCCTCCTCCAGGGTCTGTTCCCCCGTGCGAATCGACTTGATACGCCCGAGCTCCCGACCGTCGCCGCGCATGAGGGCCTGCCCCGGGCGGATCCGGCCGGCGAGGATGCGTACGCCGACGATCGCAGGTTTGCTCACGCGGAACACGTGGTCCGGCAGGAGGAGGATTTTCCCCGGGTACACGATCTGTTGGCGCGAGGCGGCCTCGAGTTCCCGCTTCCGCTCGTCGACCCACGACCCGTACTCCTCCAGGAGCCGGTAGATCACGTCGTTCCACAGGACCTTCACGTCCGGCACCTTCGGCAGCGCCTCCTGCGCGTCCGGGAGGAGGCCGACGTTGAACGCGAGGATCGCGCGATGGAGCGGGTCGGGGACCGTGGCGGCGTCGACGACGTCCCGGCGGCTGACGGGGCCGATGCGCGCGATCCGGATGGGGACCTTCAGGTCCCGGCACTCGAACGCGAGCGCCTCCA
>DATEUK010000146.1:0-2137 GCA_035283165.1 Thermoplasmata archaeon | reverse complement strand
TATTCCAAGAAGTCCGGATGGAGCGTCGCGAAGATCTGGAACGTCGTCGGCGGCGGGCCTGCGGCGCCAGGCGTCCTCTATGCGGGGGTCGAACCCGCGGGGCTGTTCCGCTCCGAGGACGATGGGGACTCATGGAAGCTCGTCGACGGACTGACGTCACACGCGACGCGCCCGAAGTGGACTCCCGGGAACGGCGGCCTGTGCCTCCACACGATCCTGCCGGACCCGAAGAGCGCGAAGCGGATGGTTGTCGGGATCTCCGCGGTGGCGGTGTTCTCCACGGAGAATGACGGCGACACGTGGAAGACGATGAACGACGGGATGACTGCCCGCTGGTTCCCCGATCACAAGCCGCACGACGTGGGCTACTGCCCGCACAAGCTCGCGCGCGACCCTGAGGACCCGAACACGATCTACCAGCAGCACCACTGGGGCGTCTTCCGGTGGGACGATGGGCGGGGACGGTGGCTCGACGTGTCCCGCGGGCTGTCGAGTTCCTTCGGCTTCGGTCTGGCGGTAGGGTCGGACGGGGGCAGCGCGTACGTCGTGCCTTTGAAGAGCGACGGCGACCGCACGACGCTCGGTGAGATGGCGGTGTACCGCACGCGGAACCGCGGGCGCGCATGGCAGCGCCTTACGACCGGGCTGCCGAGACCCGCGCACCTTACGATTCTCCGAGAAGGAGTTGGGTCGGATGGACAGGATCCGGTGGGCGTGTACATCGCGACGGAGCAGGGGCAGGTGTTCTCGACGCGGGACGGCGGCGACCACTGGGACGTGATCGCGGACAACCTCGCGCCCGCAATGTCCGTGACCGCGGGTGCATATCCATGAGGAGCTGCGAAGCTCGTCGAACGAGGCAGGATGATCCGCGTCCTCGAGTTCGCGGAGATCGCTAAGCACGTGACCGCGCGCCGCCATGGATCGGAAGTGGTCGAGTCCTAGGAATGTTGGGACCCTCATCGAGGACGGGTTCGACACTGACCAGCCTCGGGACGTGGAGCGTTCGCTACGCGCGCTTATGCCAATCGGGTCTGACGTTCGGTCCTCGCCTTCGCACTATTGTCTTGGCGTGAGCCTCTTGGTGAGGAGCCAGGTCGCAACCCCGCCGGAAAAAGCGATTGCCGTTCCGGCGAGGGATATCGCCCAACCATACGCTGGCCCGCGGTAGGAAGTCCGTGGAGTGCATACGCAGTCCGAGCAAAGCCCTACCTCTCCAAGTCCCACGAGGACCGCAATCATCGCGAATACGCCGCCCAGCGTGATCATCCTTGCTCGGCGGGAGACGACGCCCGCCATCGCAAGCATCGCGAACAGCGCGGATATGGGACCGAAAACAACGCTCGGGAAGAGGCACGTCGAGGGCCAGAGCAGACTTCCGCCGAGCTGGGACCATGGGAGGGTCGCGCCGAGGACGACGAGGGTCGCGCCGGTGGCGGCAACGCCGAGTGTCCCATAATCCGCAATGAGGTGCGTCCTCCGGCGTGCCGAAATCCATGGAGGTTCGGGAGCGGGTGGCAGGTCAGACATGCTATAGCGAAGGTCGCCGTGGCGGCCCTCAGCGGTTCGAGGATTCGGTGAATGGCGGTTCAACTTTCCGGGTACATGTCGGTGAGCTCGCTCGGCCTCGGCCATGCCGCTCGGGCAATCGCAATTGCCCGCGAGCTGCAACGCCGCCATCCGGACCTGTACCTCTTCTTCCTCGCGGGCACGCCGGCCCTCGACCTGGCGATCGCGCACGGGTTCGACGCGATGCCCCTGCCGCCGACGCCGATGTGGTTTCACGACCGAGGGCGGATCCACTCGATGTTCCGTTGGTACCGCCAATACGCGAGGTACGTGCGGGTCGCGTCCCGGTTCCTCCGGAAGGAAGCGGACTGGGGCCGCTTCCGGTTCCTGATCTCCGACGGGGAGATGGCCTCCGTCCGCCTGGCGGTGAAACGGAAGATCCCGACGGTCGCGATCGTGCACTCTATCGGCCAGGCCTTCGGCGGCGGTCTCGCGACGCGCCTCGTGGAGTCCTACGGGCGGTGGTGGATGCGGTCCCTCCTCGCGCGAGGGGATGTCCTCGTCCTCGCGTTGGAGCAAGGAATCGAACTCCCGAACGCGACCTACGTCGGCCCGATCGTGCGTCCGT
>DATEUK010000145.1:0-42625 GCA_035283165.1 Thermoplasmata archaeon | reverse complement strand
CCGAACTGGACGATGTGCAGGAGGCGGTCCGGCCGGCCGAGGTCGATGATCACCATCGAGGCGCCGACGATGAGGGCGAAGACC
The DNA here is from genome assembly GCA_035283165.1 of Thermoplasmata archaeon. Lineage (GTDB taxonomy): Archaea > Thermoplasmatota > Thermoplasmata > RBG-16-68-12 > EA-27 > EA-27. Next base: position 42,541 of record DATEUK010000145.1, on the reverse strand, counting down.
GTGATCGCCTCGGCGAGACGGGTGATCGGCTTGCGCCACTCCGCGTTCGTGACGCGGAGGATCGCGGAGACGAGGGTGCCCGCGTGGCTGATGCCGATGAAGAAGACGAACGTGCTCACGTAAAGGCCCCAAGAGATCCGGTCGCGCATCGCGGTCACGACGAGGCCTTCCTGGAGCTGGACCGTGTAGGCGTAAGCGGCCCACACGACGATAGCCGCGAGGACGCCCACGATGGCCCAGTACCAGCGGCCGGGCCGGACGAGGGGCAGCATCACCGTCTTCTCGACGCGTGTGACCACGATCTTGGCCACGACGTTCACCTCCGGACCGGCAGGTAGTATACCCGCGGCTCCGTCCCCAGCTCTTCCTTGTACCGGAACGTCTGCTGCGAGGAGAGCACCGTGGAGAGTCGGAGCCGCTCGTAGCCGTTGGACACGAAGTCCTCGTTCGCGTCCCCGAAGTAGATGGCCAGCATCGGGCAGCCTTCCACGCAAGCGGGGAGGCGACCTTCCTTCAGGCGGTGGGCGCAGAACATGCACTTCTCGACGACACCTTGGCGGTGATCACGGTGGCCAAAGGTCGGGTCCGGGGGGTGCACCTCGAGGGGTTCCGGGGGGTTCGGCTTCGACCAGTTGAACACGCGCACGTCGTACGGGCACGCCGCCATGCAGTACCGGCACCCGATGCACCGATCCTCGTCGATCAGGACGAGGCCGTCCTCGGTCCGGAACGTCGCCTTGACGGGGCACACCTTCACGCACGGCGGGTTCTCGCAGTGCATGCACGGGCGCGGCAGGAAGAACGTGCCGCTCGCCGCGGTCAGGGTGAACACCTTCAACCAGTTCTGTCCCTCCGGGACGTTGTGCTCCTTGCGGCAGGCAACCTCGCACCGCTTGCACCCGTCGCACCGCCGAAGGTCGATCAGCATCGTCCACCGGCGCCGCCGGGCTGGAGACGCCGAGGCCGGCTCCGGCGCCTCTGCGAGGACGAACGGGACGCTCCCCGCGGCGGCGATTGCGACGCCTGCGAGCCCGGTCCACCGGAGGAACTCTCGGCGCGACATCTCGAACGCTTCCCGTTCGCTCGAATCAGCCATCCGACACCTTCCGGACCCTTCCGAGCGTCCCCGCGGCCCATGTCATCCGGTACTCGCAGTACGGACTCCCGTGACCCATGCACTCCAGCCGTTCCGTTCGCACGCCGCCAAGAAGGGCGTCGATGCCCTCGTGGAACCCGCGGTCCAAGGAGTCGCAGACGAGGTCCGGCATCCGCTCCGCGAGCTCCAAGAACGGGCACGTGAAGAACCGGTACCCTAGGGCGTCCGGTCCCCGGGAGATGACCTGCGTCGCGATACCGAACTCACGAAAGTACCGGCCTAGGACCACGCGCTCGAACGCCTCGGGCGTCCACTCAGCGGGATTCGCCCGCTCATCCCATGCGGCAGCCATCGCGAGGGCGACCTCGCGACCCTTCTCGCGCAGCCGCCGTGTCGCCTCTTCGGGGCCCACCGCGTCGACCAGGGTCTGCAGCGCCGCCCCGGCGAGGAGATCGAAGTGACGGACGGGGAATCCGGGCACGGCCACGTGCGATGCCGCCTGGTATGCGACCGGCGGGCGACCCGCAGACCCCGTGGCCAGGACCCGCACCTCCTCCACGAGGTGATGGCGCGCGAGAAGCGACACGTGATACCGGACGGACGCGGGCCTGAGGCCTAGCTCGCGCGCGATCGCGGACACCGTCTTCGGCTGGGAGGCGACGGCGCCGAGAATCTGACGGCGAAGCTCACTCCCGAGGGCCCCAAAGACCCGGTCCGCCGTATCCCGGCCCTTCAATGCAGGCGTCGGCGGCGCCCCGATCGCAGACAACGGCGTCTTTCTCCGTCGGACCGCTCGGCGAGGTAGGCGGGAGGGTTATCCTCGTTTGGTAGATACTTTTCATATAAACCTATATAACTCGGGTCTTGGACGGCGCGGCAGGAGGGAGAGGTACGAACCCACGAGTGACCGCTGACCCGGTTCTCGGCGCTCAGGGCACGCCCTCGGGGTCCGGAACCTCATCCTCGGGTGCCGCGGCCACTGGCGGCGGGGGGAGTTCCTCCTCCACAGGCCCTGGTTCGGGCGGGGGGGCGGGGGCAACGACCTCGGGCGCGGGGGTCGTCCCCACCGAGAGGACCTCGGATTTCCGGACTTCGACGCGCGACACCGGGTGGATCGGCTTGCACGCGCCCGCGATCTCCTTCGCGAGCTCCCCCGAGATCGTCGTGCGCACGAGGTCTCCCACGGTCGTCCTCGCCGCCGCGTCCCGGATCACCTTCCTCATGATCCCCCGGATCGCGCGCTGCTTTGAACCCTGGATGCGCTGGTCCGTGATCGCCATCGGCTTCATGCGGATCGTCCACCCGTCCTTCGTCGTGATGTCGATGACCGCGTCCATCCGCGTGCGCTTCCGGCGCGTCAGGCGGCGGATGTAGTCCGACGTCATGTCGTGGCCCACGAACTGCGTGTGGGCCTCGTTGCCGCGCACGTCCAAGACGCGGAAATGGAGCTTGATGTGCATCTTGCTGAAGTCGCCAGTGATATCCTGCGCCGTGACCTCCGTGATCCGCCCCATGACCTTCCCCGGTTCCTCGCCCGGGGTCTCGCCGATGGCCTGGCGGTTGAACATCTCCGGCGCGATGAGGTTGTACCACCCCTTCGCCTTCCACTTGTCCTTGACCTTCCGTTGGGATGGCTTCCCGGGTTGCTTCGCCATGGCGCAGCCGCTGACGAAGAGGAGGTCCGTATATAATGCTTCGGAGCCCTGGACCTTCAACATCCTTCGCCATCGGGCGAGTCGGACCGGACTCTTTCACAGCCTCGGCACAGGGCCTCGACGGTGGCCCTCCGTCGCGGCCGACGCGCCTGGACCCGCAGGGAGAGGAGGGCAGGTTCGATAGCGATTGGCAGCGGCGATGGGTGCGACCGTTGCGGCGGCGTTCCTCCTCCGCCATCTGCTGCCGGACACTCGGACGTCCTGATGACGCGGCTCCGGCCCCACCCGTTGTGCCCTACGCGTTCGGCCCCGCGGTCTTCAATGCGGGGGAGCCTCGTAGTGATGGTCTGGACGGCCCGCGCTCGGGACGCGCGTCACGAGTGGGACGCCGCGAGCGACACGACCCCATCGAGCGGGATGAACACGTTCTGGGGCCGATGAACGAGCTCGTACCGCAGCTCGTACAACGCCTTCTCCATCATCCATCCGCGGATCGCGCGGACCGCGTGTTCGGCATCCATGTCCGGGTATAGGGCAGAGGCCTTCAGGTACGCGAGCGAGCACCGCTCGGAGGCCGCGCGTTCCCATGCTAGGAGACGCTCCGCGACTTCCGACTCCTCGGACGTGAGCGCGTCCCTCGCCATCAGGCGAAACGCCGCCGAGGCGTCGCCGCCGATGAATTCCCTCCAGGCATAGTGCACGACGTAAGAGAAGGAGCGCCCAAGGGTCGCGATGTCGCGCAAGGGCGGGAGTTTCTCGTGGCGCTTCTCGGGCAGACGCTCCGGCTCCCCTTCGAAGTCGATGAACAGGAGCCGGCCTTCCGTCGTCCGGAGCACCTGCCCGAGGTGCAGGTCCGCATGCGTCACGCACTTGGCGGTGCCGATCCCCGCGAGGATGCCGGCCAAACATCGCTCGATGTGCTCCCGTCCGGAGAACACGAGCTCCCGCGCCCGCGCGGCGAGCCCCCCGGCCCTCGCGTCCGGTCCGTTCGCCAGCACCGCGAGCCGCCGGAGGGAGTCACTAAGGTTCCCGAGCGCGGCCCTCGTCGTCGCCTCCGCGTCCTCCTCCGTGAAGACTTCCGGCCGGAATGGCCCGGCATGATGGTCGGCCAAGGCGTCGTGGAGCCGCGCGGTCGCCTCGCCGAGTCGGGCGGAGAATTCAAGGCTCGTCCGTTCGAAGTCCCCGTCCGCGTCCCGGGCGCGTTCGTCGCGCCATCCGGCGGTGAGCCACGAAAATGCGTCCGTGGCGTCCACGTGGTCCGTGGCGACCCCGAGCACGAGACGGTCCGCGCCCACCCCGAGCGCGAGTTCCCCCCGGTACCGCGCCACATGCGGGAACCCCTTCTTGTGGAGCCGCTGGAGGAGGTCTGCCTCCCGGTTCCCGACCTCGAGCCGCTTGTACGACTTGAACGCGAGCGAGCCCGTCGTCGTCGCAATCCGGACCAGGACGCTCGAACGGTCGTCCGCGAACGGGTCGACGGATCGGAACGCCCCCACCGGCTCGCCGTGGAACCGAAGGGAATCGCCCGCCCGCGTGCGGACCGAGAGGCGGTCGCGGAACCCGTCGACGAGGAAGCGCGCGTACGCATCGCCCCGCTCCGCCTCCGTCACGTAGAATCGCTCTCCGCCCGCGGACAGCTCGAACGCCTCGGGCTCGGGTTTCTCCATCGTGATCGAGAGCGGGACGTGCATCGGGTGGGACACGCCCCCCTCCCGGGCCACCGCGAGGAAGAACGCGACGACCTCGGCGGGCGTCTCCACGAGGAGGGCACGGTCTTTCACCGCCAGCTCCGTGCGGGGACCGACCGTGTCTCCGCACCACCGGCGCGTGTGGAGCCAGTTCCGGAACGTGAGGGATTGCCGGAACACCGCCTCCAATGCGTCCAGCGCCGCCGTCCCGGAGACCTTCATTCACATCAACGTTCGATACAGGTCGAGCGTCTTCTCCGCGATGCGGTCCCACGTGAACTGCTCGAGCACACGCGCCCGGCCCGCCTTCCCCATCCGCTGCGCGAGGTCGGGATCGACGAGCACCTTGGACAGCGCGGCCCCGAGGCGCTCCGGGTCCGCGGGGGGCACGAGGAAGCCCGTTTCCCCGTCGACGACGACCTCCTTGATCCCCCCGACCGAGCACGCGACGACCGGCGTCTCGCACGCCATCGCCTCGAGGTTGATGATCCCGAACGGCTCGTAGACCGACGGGCACGCGAAGACGGAAGCCTCATTATACAGGTTCACGAGGTCGGGGTCCTCGAGCATGTCGTGGATCCACACGACGCCCTCCCGCCCGTCGATCACCGAGCGCAGCTCGTCCAGCAGGTCCGGCGTGTCCGGCTTCCCCGTCGCGAGGACGAGCATCGTCCCATCGGGAACGAGGTCCATCGCCTCGACAAGGTCGAGAATCCCCTTCTGCCGGCTGAGCCTCCCGCAGAAGAACACGAACGGCTTCCGGACGCGGAACTTCGCAAGGCTCGCGGACCCTTCCCTCGGGTGGTACTTCTCCGGGTCGACGCCGTTGTGGATCACATGCACGGCCTCGGCGGGGATGCGATAGAACCGCCGGATGTCCCGCTTCATCTCCTGGCTCACCGCGACGACCGCGTCGCACGCCTCAAGGCCCTCCTGCTCCATCCACGAGCTGAGCTCGTAGCCGGCGCCGAGCTGCTCCTTCTTCCAGGGCCGCAGCGGCTCGAGAGAGTGGACGGTCGCGACGAGCTTGCACCCATACGTCTTCTTCGCCAACGCGCCGGCGAAGTTCGTGTACCACGTGTGCGTGTGAACGATGTCCGCGTCAATCGGGTCCGAGACCATGTTCACGTTGAACGAGAGGACCTCGAACGCCTTCGCCAACCTCGGGTCGGGCGCGGCGAGGCCGTGGACGCTCGGGCGATACCGCCAGACCTTGATCGGGAGACTCGGCGGCGGACCGGACTCGAGCGTCCGGACGTGCACGTCAATCCGTTTCGACAGCGCGAGCGCGATGTACTTCGCGTGGACGCCCGCACCGCCGTAGATGTTCGGCGGGAACTCATACGTGAAGATCGTCGCCTTCATCGTGGGCCGCAGGTAGCCGGGTAGCGGCGATGAACGTTGCGGTCTTGGGGACGCCCTCCGCCGTTTCACGATCTCCTAAGAATCGCCGTCCGGGTCATCGGGCGAGTGCGATGCGGCGGTACCGTGCCGAGCACGGCGGCCCATGCGCGACATGCATTTCCTTCGCGTCGAGGTCCATCACGACCGAAACGACGGTCGCGAATCGCTCCTCCGGCGGCTTCGTGTCAATCCCGTGGCGGCAGATGCAGTCCGGGGCACCGTCGTGGTCACGGAGCATCGCCTTCAGGTCCCCTATGCCGACCTTGTGTCTCCGCTCGATGAGCGTTCTCAGGAGTGACCGTGATCGGGCGAGGCGGTGGAACGTGGACCTCCGATCCTCCGCGAGCGGCTGCCAGATCCCCAACGAGTCGGGGTTCAGGAAGTGGTTCGTGTGCGTCAGGAAGCCGTCCGTCGCTTCGAGGCGGCACTCGCCCTCCGGCGCGGTCTCGACGTCGAGGATCCTCGGGGCCGATCCCGCCTCCGCGAGCACGAAGTTCGCGGAGCACGCACGCGACTCCCCGGCGACCACGTCGGTCGCCGTCTTGAAGTCCCTCGCCGCCAAGATCTCCCAGCACCGCACATGGAACGGCTTCCGGAGGCGGGACCAGGAGTCGACGTTCGAGACGAGTCCGTTCACCGCCAAGCCGATCCCGTGGGAATTGAGTCCAATCTTCGCACCAACGATCCCCGCCTCCGTGAATGCGAGCTGCCGCGTGCCATCGGGTGCGCTCGTCCGCACGATCAGCCCCTCGACCTCGGGGAGCCAATCCCAGTTCTGCCCAATTAGGAGGTGGCCGTTCGCAGAGTGCGAGGGGGCGACGGCGAACGACGTGCACCCCCCGACGGCCTCGACCCCCGCCGCGAGCTCCATCCCGCGGTCCGCGAACCCGCTGTACAGGATCTCGTACCGGACGTTCAGGGCCACGATGTCTAGAAGATCCTGCCCGGAGCCCACGGCGAGCCCCTCCATGGCTTCGTAGTACGAAGGATTCGAGCGCGCGATGACCTCCCGATACGCTTGCGCGCGGGCCCGCAGGTCCTCCTCGGACGCTTTTGTCCAGTACGCGAACCGCTGGCCGTACAGGGAGACGTTGCGCGCGACCTGCCTCTTGGCGGCTCCTCCGTGCTGCTCGCCCCACGTGCGGGGCCCACCTTCGAGGTCGACCACAGGGAGCGCTCGGGTCATCTCGAACCCTCGAAGGAGTCCTTTCCGAAGATAATCCACGCCGGCCGCTTGACGAAACCGAGGCCGACGTTGATTCCGAGCATCGGCGCGTTCAGGGAGCTGTTGAAGGTCCGGATCTCTCGGTATCCATGCCGCATGCCGTACTCCACCGCTCGCAGCTTCAGGGCGTACGCGATCCCGCGGTGGCGGTACCTGGGATGCACGCCCGTGAAGCCCGTGTACAGGACATCGGGCAACGCCTCGGCGCGGCCGAGACCCGAGACGCCGACGTAGGCGTCCCCATCTTTGGCGAGCTGGACGGCTTCGGGGAGCGCGCCCGGCCGCTCCAGGGCGTGGTTTCGGTACATCTCGAGGCTCCCGCGCGTGAACGGGTCGACGTGGGGCTCGTCCAGGGATGCGAGGCAGTCGAGCTCATACAGCTTCTCCACCGCCTTCGGGTCCTCGCGCATCTCGTCCGCGAGGGTCGTGAGCGCGATCCCCGGGGGTGGGTCCCGCCGGTGCGCGAACCGGGCCATGTCGAAGGTGCGGATGTCGAGGCGGGACTCCCAGCTTCGCATCTTCTCGTGGAATCCGCGACGGCGGAGGAAGGCGACGCTCGCGGGCCAGGACTCCTGGATCCCCCAAGCGCGCAGCTGGCGGGCTCCGCGGGCGAGGAGTTCCTCCTCGAGCCCGTCGAACAGGAGCGCCCCGAGGCCGCGGCCTTGCGCCGCGGGGTGGACGGCGCCCCACACCCCGTACCGGTCCGGGTCGAAGGACCATGCGAGGTGGAAATACTCGGATTCCCCGAGGACTTCGTCCGTTTCCGGGTCGACCGCGACGTACCGGCGGCGCACGTACTTCGTGGCCCGGTACTCCTCGTCCGCGTGCCGCCGCTCCTCCACCGTCGTAGGGTGCGCCTCGTCGACGGCATTCCGAATCCGCACGATGGCGGGATAGTCCTTCGGATCAAAGGGCCGGATGTCGACGGTCATCGCTTCCGGGGGCTCCTGCGCGTGCGCCATGGAGGGGGATGCGACGGGCCAGTGGCCCATATATCTTCCGGCGGGGACGGGGACACACCGAGGACACATCGTTATGTAGCGAACCCTCCGTTGCGCCGAAGGATGCGGGTCCTGTTCGCCGCCGCGGAAGCGTATCCGCTCGCGAAGGTCGGAGGACTGGGCGACGTCGCGGGGAGCCTCCCCAAAGCGTTGGCGGCGATCGGGCACGACGTGCGGATTGTGCTGCCGCGGCACGGCGTCATCCGGGACGTGAGGGACGACCTCGGCGCCTTTCCCGTCTCGATCGGGGGCAAGACGCGCGAGGCCCGGCTGCGGACGAGCGCGATCGACGGGGTTCCGGTCTACCTCGTAGATGCCAAAGAGTGGTTCGGTCGTCCGCAGGTCTACGAATACGCGGACGACGGGAAGCGGTTCGCATTCCTCGGCCGGGCGATCCTCGATCTCCTGCCTGCGGCCGGGTGGTGGCCCGACGTGATCCACCTGAACGACTGGCATACCGCGCTGGCGGCGGCCTACCTCAGGACGACGCACGCCAAGGACGCCCGGTACCGGGGAATCCGCACTGTGCTCACGATCCACAACCTGCAGTTCCAGGGAGTGTACGACCGCGACTTCTTCATTTGGACGGGCCTTCCGGCGGAGACGTGGAACCCCGAGGGCGTCGAGTTCTTCGGCCGGATGAATTTCCTGAAGGCGGGAATCGTATACGCGGACCGCGTCAACACCGTGAGTCCGACGTACGCGAAGGAGATCCGCACGGAGACGCAGGGAGAGCGACTCGAGGGCCTCCTGCGGTCCCGCGCCTCGAAACTGTCCGGCATCCTGAACGGAATCGACTACGAGGTGTGGGACCCCGCTCAGGATCCCCACATCGCGTGGCGGTACACCCGGAAGACGGTCGCGGCGAAGGCGGCGAACAAGGAGGCGCTCCAGCGGGAGGTCGGGTTGGCGGGGGAGGCGGACACCCCACTCCTGGGAATCGTCTCGCGCCTTACCGCCCAGAAGGGATTCGACCTCGTCTTGGACGCGATGGCGGACCTGCTCCGTCTCGGGACCCAGGTCGTGCTCCTCGGGACGGGCGAGAAAATGTACGAACAGCGGTTGGCGGCGATGGCCGAGGAGAACGACTCGCTCGCGGCGGCCCTGAAGTACGACGAGGGGCTCGCGCACCGGATCTACGCGGGCTCCGACCTCTTCCTCATGCCCTCCCGGTTCGAGCCGTGCGGCCTCGGGCAGATGATCAGCCTGCGGTACGGGACGGTGCCACTCGTGCGCGCGACGGGCGGTCTCGCGGACACCGTGAGGGATGTCACCGCCCATCCGACGGAGGGGAACGGGTTCGTGTTCAGGGAGTACACCGCCGAGGCGTTCCTCGCCGCCGCACGGCGTGCGGTGGCGCTCTACAGGATGAGACCCCGATGGAGCGCCCTGCGGGCACGCGGGATGGGGACGGACCTGTCGTGGGCCGCGTCCGCGCAATCGTACGAGAAGCTGTACGGGCAGGCCGGGAAGGCCTAGAACGCATCCCCGGGGGACTGGGGCCTGCGCTCGGATTGCGCGGACCGCGCGGTAGCGGATTCCTGGGGCGTCCCCATGACGACACGCATGAGGAGTGCATCGACGACCTCGTCCGCGATCGGTGCCGAAGGATTCACGAGCCCTAAGGCCAGGGCAGGATTCGCGGGGCGTCGTTCCGGCATCGACAATGGAATGAGCGCTCCCGCACGGGAATGGGCCGACGTGTGGGGAACGCCCCGAAGGGTCGCCTCGCCGAGCGGGTATCCGCACTGCGGACACCGTCCCTGGGTGAGGGGTCGCGACGGGGGCCCTCCCGCCACGAGGACCACGGTCCGCACGAACAGGTATATGGCAAGCGTGGAGACGGCGTACGCGGTCCATCCCGCAGAACTCGGGGGGCTCCCGTCGAAGTAGAGGACCTGGTGGTTGAGGAACAGGACGGCGCCCGCCACGCTCAGCACGACCAACGTCGCCTCGCGCAGCGCCGCGCGGGCCACCACAACCCTGTCGATCATCGCCACTGGCCGGCGCCGGGCGGCGCCGCGGACCTCCTCCTCGGGAGGAATGGCCGGAACGCCAGATAAAGCTGGGCATCGGGGGACGGTCTGCTATCGAGGCTGAGACCAAGGGTCGCGCCCAAGAGCCGCCTAGAGGGGGACTTCCTTGCGCAGGATCTGCGCCGCGTCCTCCGGCATCACCGGGTTGATGTAGAAGTCCGTCCCGCGCTCGAACCCCGCAATCTCCGTGAGCCGCGGCGTGATCTCCAAGTGCCAGTGGTACCGCGTCTCCGTCCGGTCGCACGGCGCCGTGTGGATGTAGTAATTGAAGGGCGCGTCGTCCAAGACGTCATCCATCCGGGCGAGCACCTCCTTCAGCATCCGGGCGAACGGCGTGCGCTCTTCGTCCGTCAAGTCTTCGAACGCCATCTCGTGCGCCCTCGGCAGGATCCACGTCTCGAAGGGGAACCGTGCTGCGTATGGGGAGATCGCGACGAACTTGTCGTTCTCCGCGACGACCCGCTCCTCCTTCTCGATCTCCTTGGCGATCAGGTCGCAGTACAGGCACGAGCCGCCGTACGCCTCGTGGTACCGCTGCACCGCCGCGACCTCTTCCATGATCCTGCTGGGGACGATCGGCGTGGCGATGAGCTGCGAGTGCGGATGGGAGATCGACGCGCCCGCCTTCTCCCCGTAGTTCTTGAAGATCAGGATGTACTTGAATCGGGTGTCCTGGATGAGGTCCAAGTACCGTTGCTTGTACGCGGTGATGACCTCCTGGACTTGGAAGTCGCTCAGGTGCGGCAGATTCGTGTCGTGGTCCGGCGTCTCCACGATCACCTCGTGCGCGCCGATGCCGTTCACGCGGTGGAACAGCGGGGTCTCGAGGCGATGGAGGTCACCCTCGATCTGGAGCGCAGGATACTTGTTCGGGATGCAGCGGACCCACCAGCCCGGCCCGTTCGGGTGGCCGCCCCTGCGATACGCGAGAACTTCCGGCGGCGTCATGTGTTCGTGGCCGGTGCAGAACGGGCACTTCTCCGCGGGCGTCCTGCGCGCGCTGGCGGGCGCTTCTTGGGGCCGCTTCCCGCGCACCGTCGAGAACACGACCCACGTGTCCGTGACGTAGTCCTTCCGGAGTTCGGGCATGAGAAACCTGGGGGGCGCGCGCGGATGCGAGGCACCGTATTTCAGCGTTGGCCCCGGATTATCGGGAGGGCCAGGAGATACGTTCATATATCTGTAAAACAACGCACCAAACTCGACTTGACCCTCAAGTTGGATGGGAGGCTGAGGTGGCCACGATCGGAGCGCCGGAGCGGGTCCGCGTGATCCCGAAGATGTTCGCCCTTTGGTTCGCGGGGTTCGCCGGCCTCTCGCTGGCGGTGGGCCTCGCCCCGCGCGCGTCGGCCCCATTCACGACCTCCATCGATTCTCCCGTCGGCGGCGAGGTGTGGACCCGCGGGTCGACGCACGATGTCATCTGGACGGACGACATCGTCGACCCGGGCGAGATCTTCCCGGAGGTTCTGTGGTACCTTGTCGCCGGCGTTCCGCAAGCGGTGCTCTGGTCGGATATCTACGGCTACGGGGGGCAGAAACAGTACACATGGACCGTGCCCGCCCAGGACCTCGCGGACGTGACCGTCCGGGTGTGCGTCGACCCCGGTGCGGGGCCCGTCTGTATCGATTCGAATCCGTTCCGCATCGAAGGAGTCTCCCCCGTCCTGCTGGCCCGATCCCCAGAGGGCACGAACATCGAATGGCGCCCCTACGTCAACCTCAGCTTCTCGGAGGCGATGGACGAGGCCTCCGTCCGCGGCGCGCTGTCCATCTTCCCGCCCGCGTCGATCTTCCCCGGTTGGACCTGGAGCGCGAACGATTCGAGCACCCGCGTGGTCCTCGCGCCCTCGACGTCGTATACGTTCACGCTCTCGTGCGCGGCCGTCGATCGGAGTGGAACACCCGGGAATCCCCTGGCGGGTTGCCCCATCAGCTGGTCGTTCACCACGTCGGCGGCTCCGACGATCTCGCTTACGTCGCCCCTCGGCGGCGAGGTGTGGTCGGGAGGGAGCACGCACTCGGTCGCGTGGCTCGCGTCCGACGCGGAGGATCTCCCGAGCGCGCTGCGCATCGTCCTTTGGTACTACGCCGGTGCAGGCTATCAGCCGCTCGCGGGTCCGTTATGGGGGAATGCGAGCTACGACTGGACGCTGCCCATGATCGACTCCTCGAACGTCCAGGTTGGCGCACGGGTTCGCGACACGGCAAACTTCCTCGCGGAAGCCTACAGCGGGATGTTCGCGATCGACAGCACGCGACCGGCCGTGTTCTCCACGGTGCCCGCGGACAATGCCTCTGGAGTCGACTGGGCCTCATCGATCCTCGTGGACCTCACGGAGCCAGCGACCGGACCCCTCGATGGCACGACGTTCGGAGTGCGCACGTCCTCCGGCGAGTGGGTCGATGGCGCACTCGTGTGGGAATCGTCGTCGCGCTTCCGGTTCACGCCGTCCTCGCCGTACCTGGCCGGCACCGAGTACATCGCCTCCGTCAACGCGACCCTGACGGACCTCTCGGACCCGGGGAACGCGCTCGTCCCGGTTTCGTGGCGGTTCTTCACGAAGGTGAACACCCTCCCCTCCGTCTCGCTCGACTGGACGCCTGCCGCCGTGCTGTCCGGCGGGTCGATCTGGTCCGTTTCGTGGACCGGGTCGGACGGGGAGGACGATCCCTCGCAGCTCGAAGCGTATCTGGAATTCTCCGACGTTGGCCCATCCGGCCCGTTCGGCCTTGTCGCGGGATCCCTGAATGCCTCGGACACCTATGCCTTCACGGTGCCCTTGCTGGACGTCGCCTCCGCATCCTTGCGGGTGCGGGTCGTGGACAGCCAAGGGGGCGAGGCCTCCTCATCCGTGTCGTTCGGGATCGATTCCACGCCGCCGACGGTCGAAGACGCATCCCCGCCGCCGGGGGCGACGGACGTCCTCCCGAATGCGGGCTTTGCCGTCACCTTTAGCGAGCCAATGCGTCGACCCGGTTGGTCCATCGGCCTCCGGGAGGCGGTCTCCGGCGTATGGGTGGAATTCGGGATCTCGGCATGGTTTGGGCAGACGTTCGGCGCGGTCCCCGCCAACTTGCTGCGCGAGGGGCTGGAGTACGAGGCCGTCATCAACGGGACCCCGAGGGACATGTCCGCACCGGGGAACCCGCTGGCGGGAGCGACCTCGTGGACGTTCCGCGTCGGGGTCTTCCCGCCATCCATCACGATCGTCGACCCGCTGCCCGGCGTGCGGTGGACGGCCGGCGTGTCCCACCTGATCCGCGTGCAGGTGGCGGACCCCTGGGATTCCATGCTCGCCGTCCGCGTCGATTTGGCGCTCGACGGCACCAACTTCGCCCCGTTCCTGGCGGCGACATCGGTGGCCCTCGGCGAGGTGTCGCTTGCCGCGACGCCGCCGCTCGTCGAGGCTCCGGTCGCGGTCCTGCGAGTGTGCGCGACGGACGCGGAAGGCACGGAAGCGTGCGCCCTGCGGCCGATCTCGATCGACGCGACCCGACCGAACCTGCTGTCCGCGACGCCCGCCCAGGGGGCGTCCACGGTTCACCCGGGCGCCCCCCTCCTCCTCACGTTCTCGGAACCCATGGACGCCGCCGCGGTCGAAGCGGCCTTCCGGCTGGACCCTGCGACCGCCGTCACGTTCCAGTGGGGGCGCACGTTCGCGGACAACGACACCCTGCGCGTCGACCATTCGCGGTTGCTCGAACAGGAGGAGTACACGGTCACGATCGGCTGCGGGGCGCGCGATCGGAGCGACCCCGGACTCACGATCGGCGGCGCATGCCCGCTCACGTGGAGATTCACGACCGCCGCCACCCCGAGCCTCGACATCCTATACCCCCTGGGCGGGGAACGGCTGTCGGGCGGCGTCCCCCAGACGGTCCGTTGGATCGCGACCGACGACGAGGACGATGTCCGGCTCGTCGTGGAATTCTCCGAGGACGGAGGCAGCAGCTTCTCCGTCCTGTTCGACCGGGTCACCGCCACGAGCTGGTCTGGCTCCGCCTCCGCGATCACCCTCCCGCCCGTCGACACGCCATCCGCGGTCCTGCGCGTCACGGCGACGGACTCGATCGGGCTCTCGACCACCGCCACCACACCGCCGTTCGCAGTCGACTCGACCCCGCCAACAATCGTCGACTCCGACCCGTCGGACGGGGCGATCGACTTCGACTCGATGGCCCCAATCCGCATCCTCTTCAGTGAGCCGATCGACCCCGCCTCGTTCGTCGCGGTCCGTCAGGACTCCATCTGGTCGGAAGGCTCGGCCTTCTCCTCCGTGGTCCTCGTGGACACCACGGCGCAACCGTTCGATACGGTCGTGATCGAACACACGAGCATCAAGCATGCCAGCGTCACGACGGTTCAGCTCGATGGGATTCGGGACCTCTCCTTCCCGGGAAACGCACTGATCACGTCGCTGTCGTTCACCGTGCGGGACTACATCTCGCCCGTCGCCAACCTGCTCGTGGACGAGGAGACGATCGCCGGGGAGGCCGTGGTTCTGGACGCCACCGCCTCGACGGACAACGATGAGATCGTGAACTACACCTTCACCGTCCGGGACGGCTCAGGCGCAGAGGTCTCGAGGCTTTGGGGCGAGCGGGCGGAATTCCGGCCGCCGTCCCCCGGCTCGTACACCGTGTCCGTCACCGTCTTGGACGCCGCGGGGAACCAGGACGTCGGGAGCGCACCCCTCCGCGCCCACGCGGCCGGCCAAGACCCGGGAACCCTGACGGACATCCAGGTCACCTGGCTCGGGTGGCTCGCCCTCGCGGGGGCCGGGAGTTCCAGCACGTACGCCCTCACGGACCGCGGCCGGTCGCTGCTCTCTCGCGTGTTCCTCCTGCCCCTGTACGTGCGCCTAAAGCCGTCCGCCGTCATGGACCAGGAGACGCGCGGGATGATCCGGGGGTACGTCCGCGTGCACCCGGGGGACTGCTACACGGACATCAAGAGGAACCTCGGACTCGCGAACGGGGAACTCACGTACCACCTGTCCGTGCTCGAGCGCGAAGGCGTGATCCACAGCGTGACGAAGGGAGCGAAGCGGCTGTACTATCCCGCGGACATGCCAATCCCGGAGAATGGCGGCGGACTCCACGAGGTCCAGCAGCGGATCCTCAAGCACGTCGGGGAGGTGCCGGGCATGTCCGTGCGGGACATCTCCGGGCTCCTGGGCGTGAGCAAGCAACTCGCCCTGTACCACGTCCGGAAGCTCCGGGAGGACGGGTACGTGCGGTTCGAGCACCACGGCGTGGGCCTCCGTGTCTTCGCGACGGCCCTGGGAGAGCGCAGCACCCGGTCCCAGGGGCGAACGGGCGACACCTGAGCGCCGCGTGCACCAATCATTTGATATAGCCGGAAAATCGCGTTCAAGATTCCCCAAATAACCCCCGACCCTTCGTCCCGGCGGTGGATTCATGAGGGGACGGTTGCCCATTGGCGCCCTCGCCTTGGTTCTGATCGTGAGCTTGGCCCCGGTGGCCCTGGCGGACGAGTTTCCGCACCTGGTCATCAACACACCCGACCACGGGTCGACCGTGAGCGGGACGATCGACGTCACGGGAAACGCCTGGGACGACGTGCAGGTGCTCGGGGTGAAGGTGCGGATCGGGGACGGGGACTGGCTGTCCGCGCAGGACACGTCCGGGAACGACACGTGGTGGTCCTGGTCGTACACGTGGGACACGACGACGGTCCCCGACGGCTGGCGACACATCGGCGTCATCGCGTGGGACTCCTCGAATCAGCACACGGACGCGTCGATCGAGGTGTTCGTGGACAACGAGCCGAACGAGAACACGCCTCCGTGGGCGGCGATCGACGAGCCTGCGCACGGGAGCACGGTCCGCGGGGTCGTCACGATCCGGGGCCGCGCGGGGGACGAGGACGCCGGTGACGCCGTCGAGATGGTCCAGGTCCGGATCGACGCGGGCGAATGGACCAACGCGACGCCGACGGGGGACCAGGGGTCCTTCAACCACTGGGCGTTCGAGTGGGACACGACCGCGTACGACGACGGCTGGCACGCCGTGAAGGCGCGCGCGTTCGACGGGGACGTCTGGGGCGAGCCCGCCGTCGCGGAGTATCTCGTCGACAACCAGCAGGACGAGAACCGGGCGCCGTTCGCGGAGATCCTGCACCCGAAGAACGGGGAGACGGTCCACAACATCGTCCTCGTGCACGGCGTCGCGGGAGATCCCGACGACGGGGACCGCGTCGAGCTCGTGCAGGTCCGAATCGGCGACGGGGAGTGGCGGGACGCGGTGGACACGAGCCACCACGACACCTGGTCCACGTGGGCGTACCAGTGGGACACGACCCAGTACGACAACGGGGACGTCCGGGTGTGCGCCCGCGCGTACGACGGCGAGCTGTACTCGGAGCCGAACTGCCGCGAGGTCAAGATCGCGAACGAGCACGAGAACGAACCCCCGACGGTGAAGATCCTCCACCCGGCGAACGGGGAGACCGTCCGGGGCGTCGTGCTCGTCCACGGGCGAGCGTGGGACGACCGCGGCGTCGAACGCGTCGACGTCCGGTTCGGGGACGGGGACTGGCGGCGGACGACGGACACGTCGCCCGACGACTCGTGGACGACGTGGGCGTACGAGTGGAACACGCGGGAGCGGGACGACGGCTGTCTCGTGGTCGCCGCCCGCGCCTGGGACGGCAGCCTCTTCTCAGAGATCCACCGGATTGAGGTGTGCGTGGACAACGAGGACGCGCCCCCGGTCGTGACGATCCTCCACCCGGAGGACGGGGCGGTCGTGCACGGCCTCGTGCTCGTCCACGGGACCGCGCGCGACGACCACTACGTGAAGCGGGTGGACGTGCGGGTCGACGACGGCGAGTGGCACCAGGCCCACAACACGGGCCGGGACCGCCCCTGGTCGACGTGGGCGTTCGAGTGGGACACGACGAAGTACGACAACGGCGAGCACGAGGTGTGCGCG
Source organism: Thermoplasmata archaeon (assembly GCA_035283165.1). GTDB lineage: Archaea > Thermoplasmatota > Thermoplasmata > RBG-16-68-12 > EA-27 > EA-27. Next base: position 25,476 of record DATEUK010000145.1, on the reverse strand, counting down.
CGGGCGTTCGACGGTCGGCAGTACTCGGAGCTCTCGTGCGTGACCGTGATCGTCCACAACGTCGGGCACGACGACCGGGCACCGCCCTTCCTGCCCGAGGGCGCATCGCCGCTCCTCGCGTTCGGCCTCCTCAGCGGGCTGGGCGTCGCCATCCTTATGTGGCTGCGCTCCCATGGTTACCTGAGGAAGTGACGGGGAGGATGGACCGCCGGGCCGCGCTGCTCGCACTCACGGTCGTCGGACTCGCCGTCTCCCTGTTCCCGACCGCGCGGAGCGGCGGGCCCACGCCGGTCGAGGGACCGGTCGTGGGGGTGTGGACCCTCGACGGGAGCCCGTACGTCCTCGTCGCGAACGCGACGGTCCCCGAAGGGGGGAAGCTCGAGATCCAGGCGGGGGTCGAGGTGCGGGCCCATCGCGGGGTCGGGCTCGACGTCCTCGGGACCCTCCTCGTCCTCGGCTCGCCGACCGGGGTGGTCCGCTTCACCCCCGACGAACCGGGGGACGCGGGGTACTGGAAGGGGATCGGCGTGCAGACCGGCGTCGCCTCGCTGTCGCACGCCGCCATCGATGGCGCCGAGACTGCGCTCTCCGTTTCCGGGGGGACCGCGGGCGTCGTGGGGTCCCAGTTCTCCGGAAACCTGCACGGGCTCCGCGTCGAGGATGGGGCGGCCGATCTCATGGAGACGTCGATCTCCCACAACGCGTTCGCGGGCGTGATCGCGCGAAACGCGGCGCTCACGATCGGTGGCGGGAGCCTCCTGGCGGGGAACCCGATCGGGATGCGGCTGGAATCCGCGGACGCGCTCGTCGAGAACACGACCTTCCTCGGCCCCGTCACGAACGACCTGGTGCTCGACGTGTCTTCGAAGGTGCGGCTCCGCGCGTGCGAGCACGAGGAGCCCCCGCGGATCGAATTCCTCGACGGGCTCTCGCGCGTCGACGTCGAGGGGATCCTGGCGGTGTCCGTGCTCGATGTCCACGGGAGCCCGAGGGCGGATGCCCGCATCGAGGTGAACGACAACGCGAACGGCACGGGCGGGGTGGTCACCACGACGGGCGGCGACGGAGGCGTCCCAGGGGTCGTCCTCCGGGAGCGGACGGAGACGGCGGCCGGAGCGGTGGACTTCAACCCCTTCACGGTGGCCGCGGAGGCGAACGGGTGGCGGGATTCCGCGGACGTCACGGTTCATGGGGCGACGGAGGTCGCGCTGCGGCTGTCGGTCGACCTCGCACCTCCCGAGCCCGCCCGCCTCGGGATCCTCTTCGTCGACGAAGACCAGGAGTTCGTCCTCGACGCCTCCGGCTCTAGAGACAACGATCCGGGCCTGGCAAGCACGGGCTCGTTCCTGTGGTCGTTCCCGGAGCTCGCCCTCACGCTCGTGGGGATCCAAGTGACGCACACGTTCCCGGACCCGGGCCTCGTCGAAGGGGTCCTCACGGTCACCGACGCTGCGGGGAACTCCGGCGACGAGCCGTTTTCCGTCCGCGTGCGGGACCGGACCCCGCCGGTGATCCTGGAACCCCGGGTGTCCGGCGGAGGTCTCGTCGGCGAGACGATCACCCTGGAGGCGTTCGCGAGCGACAACGATCCCGCGTTCGATGCGGGCGCCGAGTACTCCTGGCGGTTCTCCCTGGGATCCGCGATCGCGGAACGGCGCGGCCGGACCGTGACGTTCGTCCCGGACCGCGCGGGCACGTGGGCGATCTCGCTGACCGTCACGGACCCGGAAGGGAACCCGGCGTCCCGCGAGCTGACCGTCCGGGTCGTCGCGCCGACTCCGCAGCCGGACTTCCTCCCCGCGATCGTCGGCGGCTCCATCCTCCTGGCATCGGCCGCGGCTCTCGCGACGGAGCGCGGGAAGGTCGGCCTCCTCACGCTGCTCATCCCACTGTACACGCGCCTGAAGGACGGGGAGGTGCTCGACCAGTTCACCCGGGGGCAAATCTACGGGTACGTGCGCGTGCACCCCGGGGACACGTACACGGACATCAAGCGGAACCTCGACCTGAACAACGGGACTCTCACGTACCATCTCGACGTGCTCGAGAAGCAGGGGCTCCTGCGCGCGGTGGCTCGTGGGCCACGGAAGATGTTCTATCCCATCGACGTGCGGCCGCCGGAGGACGGCGGCGGCCTCCACGAGGTCCAGCGACGGCTCGTGAAGGGGCTCGACGAAGCGCCGGGGATCGCGGTCGCGGATCTGGCGGCGAGCCTCGGGATCAGCCGCCAACTCGCGCTGTACCACCTGCGCATCCTCGTGGGACGCGGGATCGTGCGGCTGGAGCGGCGCGGGTTCCGATTGTGCGGCTCGCTCCGCGGGCGCGAGACGCTCGCGTGACCCTCACGCGCGGAGCGTCCCGTACGCGACCTCGCTGCCGCCGCCGAGGAAGCGGCCGATGTCCTCCGCCTCCGTTGCAATCCCCTCTCGCTCCTCGCGCGCGAGACGGCGGAACGGCTCGACCGTGATCCTCCACCGATCGCCGATGTGGCGGTGGGACCAGATCGCCGCCACCCGCCCGTCGACGAGCACGACCGGGGTCAGCCAGCCCGCCTTCCGGTACACGCGCTTGTAGTGCGCCGCGTCCACGAGATGGCTCTTGTCGCGGTGCCCGAGCAGGTACGTCTCGAAGTGCGGGAGGAGGCGGACGACGGAATCCGCCAAGGGGGCCCGCCGAAGAGCCTCCACGTCGTCCGCGAGGAGATGCGCGGGAGCGCCCTCCACGGACACCACCGCCAGGTCGTCGCCCAATCCCGTCCACATCCTCTCGATCTCGCGGGCCGGGATGCCCGACCACACCGCCATGTCCCTCGGCGTCGCAGGGCCAAACGCTCGGAGGTACCGACGGACGAACGCGTCCTCCGCGGGGGCGCCCTCCATCTCCCGGAAGTCCCGCAACCACGCCGCCGCGCGCACGAACGTGATCTCCCGGCCGCGCGACGGTCCGAAGCAGATCGCGCCGTGCAGGCTCGCGAGGCGGACGATGCCGCCCCAGGAGTGCTCGATCCACGGGCGGGCCGGTGCGCCGACCCGGTCCGTCACCCGATCTGCGAGCTCCGTCCGCGTGAGGGGGTCGTCCCCGAGCGCTTCGGTGATGGCGCGGACGACCGGGGCGACGTCTCCCGGACGCATCCCGCGGCGCCGCAGGTAGCCGGGCAGGAGGTCGGGGAGCTTGCGCTCCCACGCGCGCGCGTCCGCGGCCTGGCGCAGCGCGCCCACGTATGCGGGGAACTCGTCCGCGGGGAGGAGGTGGAGCGTGCCCCGCATGAGCCACGCCTTCACGAGCGTGCGGTCCCGCAGAAGCGCGCGGTCCACTGCCGCCGCGGTCAATCCCTTCACCCGGGCTCGAAGGGACAACCCTGCGGCGGACAGCACCTGGGCCTGCACCCCACACGCGTCGCCCGCCGCGGTCGCCAGCGCGGGACGGGATACACGATGCCAGAAGTCGTGCCGCTGCGACCGAAACGCGTGCACCTGGGCCCACGTGACAGGAAGAGGGACTCCACCGCCGCGCACCGCTCCCGCGGAATCCTCGACGAGTTCATGAATTTGCGTCTCAGAACGGGTCGCCCTTCGCTCGGACCTAGATGCCGGCGGCGGTGCCAACGCCGAGAAGCAAGAGCTCGGCCTTCCGAACGCGCCCCGAGCGGGGGTTCCGTTCGAGGCCGAGCTCCTCGAGCGCCATGACCCCGAGGACGGACGCGTCGCCCCGCTCGCCGAAGATCACCTGTGTGGCGGCGGCGGTCCCGTGGCACCGGAACACCGCGATTCCGACGTCCCTCACAATCCTCCGGCCGTCCGCGACGCGGAAGGTTTCCTTCCGGAAGGGACGGATGCCCACGGAGAGGAGCGTGGGGCGGGGGAGGACCGAGTAGATGGCGCCGGAGTCGACAAGGAGTGAGAGGCGCCGCGAGGACCCGCGGAGGCCCTTCGCGATGGAGACCCGAACGTGCGTCATGCCCATGCCCACCGGGAGTGACATCCCTGTATTGACGGCGGGGCGTACATGTACTTTTCCCGCGTACCCAGTTCCTCGATGTCGCTGGCCTGGGCCGCGGAAGGTATAGATAGGCTCCTCGGGATGCGCAGGAGTCCATGCTCGACATTCGCCTCATCCGGGAGAACCCCGACGCCGTGCGGGCGAACCTCGCCCGCCGCCGCGCCCCGGAGAAGGTCGCGCTCCTCGAGGACGCGATCGCCTTCGACCGCGATTGGCGGCGACATCTCCAGGAGTTGCAGGCGCTTCGCCACCGTCGGAACGCGGTGAGCCAGGAGATCGGCAACCTCGTGAAGGCGGGGAAGGACACCACCGCGCACCGGGCGGAAGCCGCGGCGCTCCCGGAACGGATCGAAGGACTCGAGATCCTTGTGGACGATCTACGCGCGAAAACGGACGAGGCGCTCCTGCGGCTCCCGAACCTCCTCCACGAATCCGTCCCGGATGGCGGCGGGCCGCAGGACAACGCGGAGGTGTCGCGTTGGGGGGAGCCGAAGGTACAGGAGTTCCCGCTGAAGCCGCACGGGGAACTCGTCGAGGCGCTCGCGCTCGGGGACTTCGAACGCGCGGCGAAGGTCGCAGGCGCGGGGTTCGTGTACCTCCGCGGGGACCTCGTGCTCCTCGACCAGGCGCTGCTGTGGTTCACCCTGAAGCTCCTGGTGTCCCGCGGCTTCACGCCCGTGTTCCCTCCGTTCATCCTCCGCCGCAGCGCGTACCAGGGCGTCGTCGACCTGAAGGACTTCGAGGACGTGATGTACAAGATCGAGGGCGAGGACGCGTTCCTGATCGCGACGAGCGAGCACCCCCTCGTGTCGATGTTCCAGGACGAGATCCTCGAGGAGGCGACGCTGCCGCTCCGGTTCGCGGGGATCGCAACGCAGTTCCGCAAGGAGATCGGGGCGCACGGCGTCGACACGAAGGGCCTGTTCCGCATGCACCAGTTCAACAAGGTCGAGCAGGTGATCTTCTCGAGACCGGAGGACTCGTGGCGGTTCCACGAGGAGCTGCTCGGGAACGCGGAAGCGGTGTTCCGCGCGCTTGAGATCCCGCACCGCACCGTCGTGCTGTGCTCCGCGGACACGGGGAGCGTGATGGCGAAGACGTACGACCTGGAGGCGTGGTTCCCCCGCCAGAACGCATACCGCGAGGTCGCGTCGTGCTCGAACGCGGTCGACTACCAGGCGCGCCGCCTCGGGATCCGCGTGGGGAAGGCGGGCGGGGAGAAGCGGCTCGCGCATACGCTGAACAGCACCGCCGTGGCGACGTCCCGCGCGCTCGTCGCGATCCTCGAGAACGGCCAGAACGCGGACGGGACCGTGACCGTGCCGAAGGTGTTGCGGGAGTTCGTCGGGAAGGACGTGATCGGTCGAGCTGGTTAAGGAGTGAGCGCGGCCGCCATCCCTCTCTCCAGGGTCACGGTCGCGTCGAATCGCCGGGTGTGAGTAGCCGGGCGAAGCTTTATCGCCTAATTCGCCATCGCCCGCCGGGGAGTGTGGTATGCCCGCAGTCTCAAATGAGTCGTTGTTGCGCCGCATGTACGACGAGGTGTTCTCGAAGGGCAAGCTGGGCGTTGTGGACGAAATCATGGACCGAAACTTCGTGGAGCACGAGCCGCCCCCGCCGGGGTTCAAGTCCGGCGTCGAGGGGTTGAAACAACTCATCGGCGCGCTGAGGACCGGATTCCCCGACCTGGGGCTCGCCGTCAACGACCTGGTTTCCCAGGGCGACAGAGTCTGGGCCCGGGGGACGATCACCGGCACGCACAAGGGGAGCTACATGAGCATTCCCCCGACCGGGAAGAGGATCTCGTTCGAAGTGATGGACATCGTGCGGTTCTCCGGCGGCAAGGCCGTGGAGCACTGGGGGGTCACCGACAACCTCGGCCTCCTGACCCAGCTCGGCGCGATCCCGGCCCCGGGGCAGCCGAAGAAGTGACCTGCGGGCCCTCCATCGAGGTTCGGCGCGCTCGCGGGCGCTCGTCGCGATCCTCGAGAACGGCCAGAACGCGGACGGGACCGTGACCGTCCCGAAGGTGCTTCGGGAGTTCGTCGGGAAGGAGGTCATCGGACGGGCCGGGGACCCATAGGCCGAAGGGTCACCTCCAGGAAACCTCTTTATACTGGATAGAGCTGTGCATCCCACATGATGCGGCGAGGAGTCAGGACCGGCCCGGATATCGCGCTCAGCACCGTGGACCGCGTCCGCCGCGTGCTTGAGAGTTCCAGAATCCCCATGAGCCGGAACCAGGTACTCGATCGCCTGGCGGCGTCGGGTCACGCCACGACCCGTCAGCGGCTGAATCGCGCGCTCGCCTTCTTCTTCGATCTCGGCCTAGCCATCGAGGGATCGAAGGGGGTCCAATGGACCCACACCGATAGCGAAAGCCTCCGACGGGCAGTCGCCACGGGACGGCGGTTGTGAGGGAACTTGCCCGGGTTCCGGCCCACGCGCATCCTCGTCCATCCCGACGTTGAGACTGCCTACCACAGATTGGAGGACGACTCGAAGCGCGGGCGAAAGGAAGCCGCTGCGATTTGGGGAAGCTTTCAGCACGCCCTCTCGCAAATCCGCCTCGATGGCCAGTGGGGCGAAGTCGTTCCCCGGATCCCCGACTACTTCCTCCGGAGGTACGGCGTCCGGAACCTATACTGCGTGGACCTTGCGTTCTTCCACCGCGCCTTCTACACCATCGTTCATCGTGACATCGTGTGCCTCGACCTCGTGGACCACGCGCGGTACAGCAGGTGGTTCCCTGGCCGCCGCCGGTGAGGGGCGGCCGGTCATTGAGAATCCCACGGGGGGCACGACCTGGAGGCATGGTTCCCCCGCAAGAACGCGTACCGCGAGGTCGCGTCGTGCTCGAACGCGGTCGACTTCCAGGCGCGCCGCCTCGGGATCCGCGTGGGGAAGGCGGGCGGGGAGAAGCGGCTCGCGCACACGCTGAACAGCACCGCCGTGGCGACGTCGCGGGCGCTCGTCGCGATCCTCGAGAACGGCCAGAACGCGGACGGGACCGTGACGGTGCCGAGGGTGCTTCGGGAGTTCGTCGGGAAGGACGTCATCGGGCGGGCGAGCTGAGGGGCCTGCGGGAAGACTTCGGTTTTCCGAAATCTGGCAAAAAGATATGTAATGGCTGGCGGGTGCGACCCCGGGGTTAGGGGGGCCAGGGACCACGCTCCGGAAGCGCCTCGGGCTTGAGCTCGTCCTCGTCGGCCTCGTCGTCGCCCTCGGGGCGGTAGCCTGGGACTTCGCCCACGTCCTCGGCCAGCCCGTGGAGGACCATCCTGGGGAAGAGGCCCACATGGTCGCCCACAACACCGTTGCCACGGTGGTGGCCGTCCTCGGCGTCGTGCTCGCCGCGTTCGGTGCGCGGATGCTCCTCATGGACCGACCCGCCACGAAGCAGGCCGTCGCGCTGTTCGGGGCTTCCACGCTCATGCTCGCCGACGGGGTCCTCCACTTCTACGTCGTGAGCGAGCACCTGTCCATCCACTGGTTCGCCGTGTTCTTCGTCGCCGCGGGGGCGGCCCAGCTCGTCCTGGGGTTCGGGCTGTTCCGGGCGAAACCGCTCGTCTATGTGATCTCCGTCCTCGTCCTGATCGGTCTCGTCGTCCTGTTCTTCGTCACGCGCGTCGTCCCTCCGCCGGGAGCCGCGGAGCCGGAGGCGTACGAGCCCGTCGGCATCGTGTCGAAGGCGCTCGAGTTCGCCGCGCTCGGGGCGCTCGGGTATCTCGTGTATCGCTGGCGGTCCGGGGCTCCGCGGGAGGCAAGGGCGACCGTCCCGGGGCCGCGGATCCCATAACCCATCCGCCACTGCTCCCGCGACGTCCCGCCCACTCCACGGCCGCGATTCGAACATACATCACCTCCTGCGAGGTGCAAGAGAACGAGTTAGATTCGCGGAAGTGGTTCCAAGAATCAACCGTACGCCTTCTCTCGGCTTCAGGCTCGTGACGAGCACACGACCGCGGTCCTGTTCGAGGGAGAAGAGGAGTCGATACTCCCCGAGCCGGACACGGTAGGTCTCTCCTGGCAAGCCTGCGAGCTTCCTCACGTCGAGGCCGGACCTGCGCGAACGGGATCCTCCGCGAGGAGGTCGAGGGCGGTCAGGAACTTCCTCCGTATGTGGGCGGGCACCCTGCGGAGGTCCTTCTCAACCCGCCGGTCGACGAAGACCTCGAACGGGCGTGACGACGGCCTCATGCGCGCGAGGTGCGCCGGACCTTGGCCTTGAACTCCTCCTTGGGGACTCCCTTGAACGCCTCGAGTCTGCGGTAGTGCTCACGGATCTGTTCGCGGCTGATGTCCTCGAGTGGGACGCGGTCCATGAGCATCGACAGGACCTCATCGTACGTCCGATCCCCCCACTTGTAGTCGGACAGGCGCTTCTTCGTCGACGTTCGAATCGTAATCGTCGTAATGGCCATCATTGCGGCAATTGCCGCCCATCCGGATGAGGATTTTGGTCGCTTGAGGCGCAGCAGGCACGATCCGAGCCCTCGCGGGAGACCCCTCGTTCTATCCCGGCGGAGGATGGCCCCGCCGCCAACGCCCTTCATTTCCGCCGCCGGAGCGCTCTGCCGCGAATCACATCTTCAGGGAGGGGGCGGCGGTGGCCGACGAAGCCCGCCCTGCCCAAGGTGGGGTTGCGGCGGGCTCGGAGGCGACTGGACACCGACCATTGTCGGAGGCGCGGCCGCGTAGGGCGTCCGGTACTCGATTCGCATTGCCGCCGATTCGGCCTGCGACTTTCCGACGAAGCCCGCGAGGATGAAGACAACGAGACCCACGAGGGCCAGAACACCAAGCGCGATCCCGCTCAGGTAGGGGTCCCTGTACGTGGGGCCAGGCCACGAGAGCTGCCCAGATAGCAATGCGATCCACGACAAGCCTGAGACTCCCAGGAGGGCGAGCATGCCTCCAGCCTTGGCGGCAACGCCCCACGAGCGCGGATCCCAGCGAGACCACCCCCGCGCGGCACCGAGGGATTCCCGCTCGGCCCATCCCCGGAGAAGGGTGGCGAACCATGCAGCGAGGACTCCTTCGAGAGTCGCGAGGACGAGGATTCCGGGCGTGTCAATGATCCTTAAGGGGAGGCGGAGGGTTAGCGTCAGGACCGGCGGGAGGATGAGTAGGACAACGAACGACAGCCACGTCGCAAAGGCGGCCGCACAACTCGCGGCCGCGTATCGGGAGCCCAACCAGGCGATGCGGCCCCCGCGAACGCGCAGAGTTGCGATTGGCACGGCGACGATCGGAGTGAACAACGGTAACAGGATGGCTTGGACAGGCAGAACCAAGGCTTCGACGCTGAAGGCGATCCCCACCCCAAGCCCCGTGAGGAGGGGAAAGAGGAAGTCTCGCCCTTTCTGATTCCACGCGGCCATGCCGCTGAAGTCCCCTGTCACAATGGCACCTGGGGATTCAGGCACATCGCTCCGCTCTAGAGGGGCGCGTACCACGGAGGCCCCGCAGAGAAGGTCACTACCCCCCGGAAGACCTCATAGGCAGGCTTGGCGTGCCATCGAGAATTCCCCTCGAATCGAGCTCAGCTGGGATGCCGCCACATGGAGGGGTTACCGACTTCACAAACGCATCAACGTGCGACGTCCGACCACTCGCAAGGCAGCATTTCGAAGCGGAAGTTCTACGGGATCTTGCGGGAACTCAGGCCTCGCACAACCTCTGCGATGAGTCCGGCGAGCCCGACGAGGGCAACGACTCCGATCTCGAATACACTCAATGAAACGAAACTTAATCCCGGACCAGGCCACGGGATTCCCTCCAGCCTCCGGACCTGCCAGGCCCATCCGGCGACGCCTGCAAGAAAGAGCATGCCTCCCACCCTGCCGAGGGCTCCCCACGAAACGGGATTTGGCCAGGATCGCCCAGACCCGGCCCTTTTGGCCGGAAGTCCCCGGCTTGGCCACGTCTGTAACGTGAAAGCAATCCACGCGGTGAGCGCCCCTTCGGTCGCTATGAAAGCGGCCCAAAGCACGTCGACGCGGGACGGGTAGTAAAAACGTTGTTACCGACCAAGGCGCCCACGGCTCAAGGGCGACCATTAGCACCCAGGGCAGGTATGCGCCGACGACGGAGGTGCAGCACACGGCAGCGAATCGGCCACCCAGCCACGTGATTCGGCGCCTACGAAAGCGAAGGGTGCCCCGCGGGAGTGCAATAATCAGCCCAATCAACGGGAAGGGGATGGGTCGCAAAGCCGGCGCGAGCAGTTTCACCAACAACGCAAGGAGGGGAGGACGTCGATCCTCATCCTCGACCGCGAGGGTCGGAGCGCGGAGCAGACGGGGTCGAAGACGGACGCCGCGGACGCGATCTGGAGGGCCGTGATCCATGGCATCGGAGAGTAGCGCGTTCTGTCCCGGCCACGTGACCGCGTTCTTCGAGCCGGTCGAGGATCCGGACCCGTTCAAGAAGGGATCGCGGGGCGCGGGCCTGTCCCTGTCCTTGGGCGTGAAGACGCGCGTGAAGGCGCGCCTCGGGCGGAAGCAGAAGGTGCGGATCTACCTGAACCGCGAGGAGGTGCCCGCGCCGACGACGCGGTGGGCGGTCGAGCGCGCGATCGGGGGTGCCGCGTTCGAGGTCATCGTGCAGAGCGAGGTCCAGCTCCCCGTGTCCCAGGGGTTCGGGATGAGCGCCGCCGGCGCGTTGAGCGCAGTCTTGGCGGTGAACGACGCGCTCGACCTCGCGCTCACGCATTCCCGGTGTGTCGCGATCGCCCATGCCGCCGAGGTGTCCGCGAAGACGGGACTGGGGGACGTCGTGCCCGCCTCCCTGGGCGCGATGGACATCCGCCTGCCGCCGGGTGCGCCGCCCCACGCCGTCGTTCGCCGGTTGCCCGCGGCCGGGGACCTGCTCTTGGCGGTGCTCGGTGCCCCGGTGCCGAAGCCGCGGATCCTGTCCGACGCCGCCAAACTCCGATATCTCGCCGACGTCGGCGGGCGATGCCTGAAGGAGTTCGCGAGGAACCCCTCGATGGCGGACCTGTTCCGCCTCGGGCGGGAGTTCGCCCTCTCAACGAGCCTCGCGAAGGGGAAGGTGAAGGAGACGCTCGAGGCGACCGCGCCGTACGGGCAGTGCACGATGGCGATGCTCGGGAACTCCGTGTTCGCGGTCGGGCAGATCGAGCCGCTCGACGCGATTCTGAAGGGGATGGGCGCGCAGCGGTACCGATGCAAGGTCGACGAGAGGGGGGCTCGGCTGATTACGTAGCGAGCGCGGATTCTGCGGACCCCGAGAGTGCTTCGTCGGCGTTCACGGCGGATGATGCCCCGAGCGCCGAATGCCCCTTGCGCGGGACTGCCTGGTCCGCCCAAGAGGACTCTACTTCCGACGAAGAAGCCCTACTACGCCCTCCGCAAGGATCCCGCCAAGTCCGATGAGGGCCACCGCACCCATCTCAAGCCGACCGAAGAGGGCAAGTAGCCCCTGAGGTCCGGCAAATGGCAACGCGCGGAATCGAAGCATGAACCACACGAAACCGGCGAGGCCGGCGAGGGCGAGTGTGCCGCCAGCTTTCCCGTTAAGTCCCCAGGTTCGGGGATTCCGCCAGGAACGCTCGCGACGGATTCCGGGGGGTTCTCGATCCGCCCACCACTGCAGGTGGAGGGCGAACCACATTGAGATCCCGCCCTCAAGTCCGATGAAGGCCGCCGTCAATGTCGCGTCAGGTCGAGGCGGGAAGGAGAAGGTCGTCACCGTCCCAGAGGCACCAGGGATCAGGGCGAACATGAGGACGAAGGGGAGGTATGAAGCGAGGACCGACGCGAAGGCCACGGAGACGTGTCGGTCGCCGAGCCATATGACGCGACCTGCGCGGACGCGGAGTGTGGCTAGAGGGATGGAGAACACCACGGCGAGCAACGGGAACGGGATGACCTGGAGCGGGGACAGGACCGCCTCTATCGAGAGAGCGATCATCACGCCCACCCCCGTCAAGGTTGGGAAGATACGGTCTCGGGTTGCCTCGTTGGGATCGGCCGGGTTCATGGGTGGTCCTCCGCAACGTCGGACGCGGTCCTCAAGAGTAGAATGGAGGTCCCACGTAGAACGTTGTTTCAGCGCGGAATATGGGGTAGGCTAACTTCATTGAGCCATCCAATTCGAGGAGACCGTAGGTGTCATGGTACCCAGTCTCGGGATTAGGGGGGGTATCTCGCTGCCTATACCAGCCGAGGAAGACCCACCCATAGTTGTGATTAAGCAGGTTCCAGGAGAACGCGTGCGGCCTAGCTTGAGATGTGATGTGGTCGAGAATCCAGATCATCTGACACAGTTCGCTGCAAGGCCATTCGCTGAACGCGCCGGTTTCCATGATAGCTGCAAGCTTCTTGTACTCCTCGGCAAGTTCCTCAACGACGCTCATTTGCGGTCTGAGGTCGTAGTTGTTGTACGGGTCAAATGCAATCACATCGATCGAGGCCCCGGCCCCGTTCAACCAGCCACGGAGATCCTGCGGCCAGTTGGTGACGGGCAACTCGGTCGCCGCGTTCACGATGGTCCGGAAGAACCACGTGTGGTCGTAAGGATACTGGTCCCCCGGATACTCCGATTGGCTCAACGCGTCGAAGCATCGATTGATCACCGCGACGTCGTCTTCTTCGATTCGGGGAATTTCACCATACCCTGAGTTCAGTTCGTTCCCGATCTGCCACCAGTAGATCGAGGCTCCAAACAGCGTTCCCATCCGAAGGCAGAACAAGAACCATTCCTGGTCGTAGTTTGCTTGTGTGAGCCCCGCGGGCGGCTCGCCGCCAAACGGCATGATGAATATGATGTCGAGGCCGAACTGGTTCGCGTCCCTAATGCACATCCGCCGGTTCCCGATCAGGTCCCACTGGTAGACACCCAAACTCGGCTCGAAATAAACCCACCCCGAGCTACACGCCCGCTGACTCCCGACTCCGAGGTCGTTGGCCACTCCGAACGAATCATACGTCGACACGTGCGACGTGATCGTCCATATCGAGTTTTCCGTTTCCAGGCCCGGAGGGGCAAGCAACAGCTCCACGTCGTCAAAGTAGGCAATCCCGACGTTCTCCCACGAGCTGGAAAACTGGACCCGCATGACAGCGCAGTCGAAAGGCGCGACTCCCTCGACGGCCAAGTAGTCCCAGGCACCCACGGCTCCGCCGAACGTAAAGACACTGTAAAGCGTTGAGGACGCGGACCAGAATATTAGCGACAGGGCGAATGGCGTGTCGTCGCCCGGCGATGCGCTCTCGCCGTACATCCATGACGCCGCTCGATACCGGGCCCCTGGAACGCATGGGTGTGGGTCACTCTGGATGACGGGGACCGGAAGGGCAATCGAGTTGTCTTGGAACCGCAGGGAATAGAGGCCCTCCCGGACGTGCGCAGTGGAGACTCCCCACGTGGTCCCGGGTGACGCTCCCCAACCCTCCAAGCCCTCCTCGAACCCCGCGTTTTCCAGTCTCGACTCGACCAAGTAGAAGGAATCGAAGTAGGCGAGCCCTATGTTGCCCATGAGGGTCCATGCCATGATGCGTACCGTGGCGGTGCCGGGCGGTGCGACCCCGTCTACATAGATCCGTCGCCAATACGTGTTCGTCGTGCCGACGGTCATCGTCACATAGACGATCCGGATTTGGCTCCCGTCGTAGAACTCGATGGACAGCTGGAAGCTCCCGGACTGGACGCGAGCGTACGCGACCGCCCGATAGTATCGTCCGGGCGTCGCGGACATGTCGTCCGTCTCCATCCCTCCGCCACTGGACGAACTTTGGTCATCGATTCTTATGCTCCAGGCCCCCGAATGAGAAACTTCGGATGACCGGCTTGCGTAGGAGTAGACGGTGTGCCATCCGTCAGGCACATTGTCTGCGTTGGAGTCAAGTTCCAATGAGGGATTCACAACCGAGCCTACAGTCAGCTGGATGTCGTCGACCCTTCCCTCCGCGACGTCGGTCTGTGAGTGCTCAGTCGAATCCTCGCTTCCCGCCCCGAACTTGCCAAAAGAGAAGTCGTCCCCCGCGTTCGTCCCGATCGTGTAAGACACAGAGCGTAGAACTGCGTCTGAGGTGCTCCGTACCTGCGTCGTCAGGACCCTGGTTGTTGCGCTGTAGGTCGTGTAGAACTTGTACGGCACGAGGCGCCCACCCTCGAATACAAGGTCATAGATCCTGGCGATGCCGGAGCGGTCGTAATAGAACATGTAATACATGGGGTTGCATGTGGCACATGGAGGAGCGCTGAACGAATTCTGCGAGTAGTACCAGAAGTACAACCCGCTTGGCTGCAAGGAGAGGAGGCCGGGAGCGCCGACATCGCGCGAATTGACGAGGAACAGGGGCGCGGCTATTTGATAGTGACCTTGAGCTGTGGGAGTCCATGTGGCAGAAAGCGTGAAACTCGTCGTCGAATCAATTTCCTGCGGCAGGTGCCGCGTGAACCACTCGTCCCCGGCGTCCCTCCGATCAGATCTGACGAAAACATTCTGACCGCCTTGGTCCCAGTAGACGTCGCTATATTCGAAGTCCGTTTCCTTGCGGAAGTGCTCATCGCCCGCGAAGGCGTAGATGTAACTGAAGTGGGGAGGCCGCAAAACGTATGTGCCGCCCACTTTCTCGAAGGGCACATCCTCGCCACCGGACATGAGGAACGAGGGTCTGCCGATTCCGAGCGATGACAGCCATGTTTCGCCGAGCCGCACCTCCTGACCGGTCGTGTTGCGGTCCGTCAGGTTCAGAACCAGCGGCCCGGTACTTTGCAGAACAGCATGCGACCAAGTGCCATTGGCGTTTGAGACGTTGGACAACAGGGTGCGTTGGGTGGGTTTCGCCTCGATTCGGATGAACATGGCGCGCTCAAGCCGGATAGAGGACTGAGATCCTCTGGAGTAGACGGCTCGATCAGCCGGAGGCTCAAAGGTATGCAAATCCAGATAGCTGATACCCGCCTTGAGTTCCACTCGGTACCAGGGGCGCGAGTCCCACCTGAATATGGAATATGACACGTTCTCCAAGGCCACATCTGAGATTCGCGAATCGACCCAGCCTTGATTGGCCAGAATCGCGAGATTGATATTGGTGTTCACAACAACCTTGAGCGACTGCGTCGACGAGTTGAAGGATATCGTGAAGTTCACACCGCGAACGACGTCCCCGTCGTCGTCCAGAAAGACCACCGGTCCGGAGGGCTGACCGGCATTGGCTGGCGGCGCGGGGAACGCCGTCACCGCAATCATTAGAACCGAGGTGCTCACTGCGAATCGCCTGAAGCCCTTCATCCCAAACCCCTCGCAGCGGGAGTGTCTTAGGCCTACTTAAGCACTCACCGGACTTCGAGCGCGAACCCTGCGATCCCGGCACAAAGCGCCGTGCGGAATCTGATGCGACCCGCCCGGTCGGCTGGTCCGAGGTCGCAGGAATCTCTTCGCATCCCGCTCGATCCGCGGAACCCGCGCCCAGAACCGACCTTCGGACGATTCGCCGCGAACGGGGACGGAACGACCGGAACCTCCGGAGGCCTCCGCAGGCTCCGGGCGGTCCTCCGGCGACCTTCGGAGACTCCACCGCCACTGTCGGCAGGTTCGATTCTGATCCCCGGAGAATCGCGGAGACCGTCGGAGGGTCGGACCCCCGCTCCGGCGGGGTCGCTCCGGTGGTCGGAGGGCTCCGGGGGCTTGGTGCGAGCGTCCGGCGGCTGGGATCGACCCCGCCGCCGATCGATTCGAGTCGTCCGGAATTTGAGTGGGATGCGCCGGAGATTGGACGCGCGTGGTGGGAGGTTGGTACCGACCGCCTCCGGATATCCTTGGGACGGGGTCGAGTCGCAGTGCGGCGCACGCGAGTCCGTGGTCTCCGAACGGGATTCTCTCCGGTGGCGGCGGAGACTCCCGAGATCCCGCCACACTTCGGTCCGAGCCCGCCGGCGGTCGTTGAAGGTCGCCTAAGGCCGTCCTCGATCCTCCTCGCCGCCAGGATGCGTTGGACCCAGCGGCGCCGCCGTTTCGCCTCCCCCGCGTGATCCCGCGAGCGATTTGCCCCGTCCTTGTTGAGAATCGATTCGGAGCGTTCTTATCCATAAAGCGCCGCACCAAAAAGGCGAAATAGAGATAAAATTCTCGCACCAGAGAACGGAGGAGGGGCCGGTCCCATCCTTCCCACAGCATTCCTCCGGTGGAGGGGTGCATGCGAACAGGAAGGGACGGGAAATGACGACGACACAAACCGAGACGGTGGGCATGGCGAGGAATGAACGAGAGCTCATCCGCGAGGAGAGCTCAGCGCTGACCGAGGCCGGCATCGACGTCGAGGCGTTCGACGCGAAGCTGGCGAAGGCGGAGAAGCGCGCGGTGGAGGCGAACGCCCGACAGGAGGCCCTGAAGCGCGAGCTGAAGGACGCCACGGCCGAGGTCGAGGCGGCGTACCGGGAGCTGTACGCCCTTGCGTCGAGCCTGCTCGACGCGATGATCGGCGCGGTCGGGAAGCGGAGCACGGCGGGGAAGAACTTCCAGCGGCTGCGGAGCCGGATCCGCATGCCCGGGGACCAGTTCTCCGAGGCGACGACGCCCGGCGGGCCGGCCCCCGGGGCGGCGCAGTAGGCACGGACGGGGCCCTCGCGGGCCCCTCTCTTTTTTTCTTCTTTTGGCGGTGGATTGTCCAGCTCGTCGCGGTGGTCGTTGGGCGTGAGGAGCGCATTGGCGTTCCGATGAGCTATCCCCAGCGGGGGTTCGAAACTCCTCAGACAGGAGAGGGGAAACCGGGGCGAATTACGCTGGGTGCGATCTCGCGTCCCGTAGTGCCTTTCCCACTCGCCTGAGGCAGGGCACCTTCCGCCCTTCCCCCGCTCTTGGAATCGGAGAGCAACTCAGCCGAATAGGATTGTGATCAGAGATGCATTCTCGCGAACCTTCGGTGCGTTGATTGAATACGAAATGCTATGCCCCGTGCAGCTTGGGACGCTGAACGAAACATCGAAGTCCCTAACATCTCCCGGGACGATATGCTGTGTGTAGGTGCGCGAATCTAGAGGGCCCGGCTGGACGCTAAACCGCACGACGTACTCACCGGTAATCCCTTCCAGTTCTCTCAGCGTCAATTCGCCCCGGAGCTCGCAGACAGGGTTCGTGCCGTCAATCCCCCGGTACTTCTCGGTAATCCTTGGGGGGACCACGGTATAGCTGACGGTCGAGCTTGCGCTGCTGGCGCACAATTCCCCCGATGAAACGGTCTCCGTCTCATGAGCCGAAGCGTAGACGGTCACATCGGACGTATATCCTTCCGGGCTGTTTTCGAAGTGTACCTGGAAAGAGCCGCCGGTGCCCTCAGTCTCGGTAAGATTCAGGACGCGCCAAACGTAGTAGGAGCACCAGAATCCCGAACGGCTTTCTTGGTAGGAGGATGTTTCAAAGTCTGCGCCTCGTGTAATCCACGTTTCCTGGCTCATGGATACGACCTCGTAGCGCGCATCCCGCGTGCGGTCGAAAATCGGCAACGTGATCAGTGAAACGACGACGATCACGACGACGACGGCCACAATCGTCTTCACAATCTTGCGCCCGGTCTGGGACCATCTAACCTTCTCCTCGTCCAAGGGCGGTGGTGGTATCGACATCCTCTCCCCCCTCAGGGGATATAACATGACCCCTAAGAAGATTACCGTTTCGCGGCGGACTGAGGAAAAGGTGTGCCGCACCCGGGGGTCGGCTTTTTCGATTTAGCGGTTCCTCAGCCGCCGACGCCCTTCTTCCTCCGCCGCCGCTGCGGCGCTTCGCGCTCGGCGGCGCCCTGCACGTACGGGACGTGGACATGCCGTCGACGAGTTCCGGCGGGAGCGCCGTCATCGCGTCGAGCTGCCGCCGGAGCTCCGCGCGCTTCCGTTCGAGGAGCTCGTGCTCGAGGCGCAGGTCCTCGACATTCTTAGGCGGAGAGGACTCTTTGGTACAATCGAGTACAAGCAGTTCCCATCCGCGACAGTCCGGGGCTTCCATGGGGAGCCGGGGGATCTTGGGGCGACGTAAGATACGAGGCGGGCCCGCTAGTCTCTTAAGGCTGACCTTCCGTGTGCCCATAGCAGGGCTATGGCCGCGAACGCGCTCAAGTCCCGAAATCCACGAACTCTTCTCTTGACGGGTTTGGTCGTGACGGTGGCCATGTGGATGATTCTCGTCTACAAGTTGGACCCTGAACTCGGAGCCGACTTGGCTCCCGCCGCGGGTCTTCTGGCCTACGCGATCGGCTTCTTCTTCTCCGCGTATGTGGGCTTGCACATCTACTTCTTCACGACATCCCAGAGCCAGGACCGACAGTTCCGGCAGCAGTACATCACGAAACACGTCGAGGAAATTTACGCACCTTTGTATGATGAGGTGGCGAAGGTCGTCCGAGAACTTGAGGGGTACGAATGGCCACGGCTCGAAGTGTGGCCCGCAAAGAAGGGCACTCACTATGCCTTTTTCGTAGATGACGACCTACGCAGCCAGCTGGATCTCTTGGAGTCTTTCCTGTCTACGGAGCTCAGCGCCGCACACTCCGACGGATACGACGCCGGGGGAGGGGCCGCCGTACAGGCCCTCAGGTCGATGTACAGTTCGCGAATCTCCGATTATCAGGTCGATACCGTACGCGGCCTTGTCGCCCAACAGACCGGGTTCCTCCAGGACCCTTCGACCACGAGACCTTCGAAGGACGTGTCGAACCGTGTGCGGAGCGTTCTGGGCAACATCGATGGAACCCTTCTGACCGATGAGGGTCTAGAGCGGATATTCTCGAAGATGAAGCAGAGCTTCGAGGACCTTCCTGAAGCGGCGCGATTCCGTGACGCTCGGAAGAAAGCTCACCAGATCGCCGTCCCCCTTCGGGGGGCATTGAAGGAGCGCGTCCTGCGCCCCTACGAGCTCCGCTGAGGCGGGGTCATGTATTCTCCTGGCGTAGGCCGCCTCAGCCCATCCGTTCCCAGCTCCGGGCATACACGGCCACGTTCGAGTGAGGTGCAGGCGGCGCTCTTGTGAGTGACGTAGGTCGAAACGCCTCGTTCCACCCCCCCTACAGAACCACGGAACTACCTGCTACGAGAGACCGCCCTACGCAAAGTCCGTGTCCCTGCGCGAACATGTGCTAGTCTAGAACTCAGGAAACCTGGACTGGCACAGGGGATGCTCCGAAGATGGGGAGAAAGGGCCGCTCGCCATCAGGGACTCGGCACTTCCGCAGCTTTGGCGCGCGCGCGAAGCTCCGAGGCTTTCGCTCTGTAGTGAAGCTCCAAGGCCATCGCTTTGTAGTTCGCCCCCAGCGGTAGGGACTGGTAGCTCTTCCATCCCCGCGCCGCAGCTTCGGCCGCAGCCCCCGCCGTGGTCTCCAGAAGCGGGCCAAGGGCCGAGTCGAAGCTGTAGGGACTCTCGCGGACCTGAACACCGGTCCCGCCACAAGTCCGACACACGAACCAGCGTCCCGGGGTCTTCGAGCGCGCCTTCTTGGTTGGAGGCTCTGGATCGGGGATGGAATCCGCGACCGACTCCCCCCGCCTCTGTCGGATGCGCCGGTCCAACTCGATGAGAACCGTCTTCCAAGTCCATGCCTCGATCCGTCCGAGTTCCGAATTCAAGACATACCGTGTTCGGTTCTCCCAATGTCCGATGCCCTCGCAATCCCCGCATCGGACCCGGAGGCGAAGGGGCTTTCCAGTCTTCTTCGCATGTGCCCGGCGAAACCGGGCGGTCCCTCTGTTCCGCCTTCTCCACTTCCGAACCCACTCGATCCAGGTCTGCTGCCGAAAATCCTCCATCGCCTCATGGACCGGCCTGTCGGACCGGATCTCAACGACCTTTTGGCCGCGGCGCCTGGCGTCCGCCACGAGTTCCTTGGCGTGGTCGGCTCGGACGAGCGAGTAGCCTGAGCCCTTCCGCCGTCTGTCGGCTCCGCTCGGATGTTCCTCCAAGATGGCGTAACCCACGATCGGCTCGAGCCTGAGGCCATCCGTGCGAGGCCTGCCGGGGGCCCGCCTCTCCGCCACAAGTCCCAACTATAACGCACATCCTCTAAGTATTTTCTGCGTCGTTCCAAGGGACCGATGCGCATCCGCCCGGCCGCGGCAACCAGCCGTCGCCGGGCCTTTCTTGTCCTGTGCACGTCCTCATTAACCACGACTCGAAACCTTAATAGCGGCTCTGCTTTTGCCCCGCCGAAATGGCGGTTTCGGCAGCCCGCGGGGTCGCGCTCACCGCCGCCACCGCCATCGTGCTCGTGCTCCTCCTCCCTTCTGCGCGGGCCCATGACGATCGCCCGGAACCCCTCCAGGCAGGTGCGGACTGGCCCATGTACGGGCGCTCCGCGGCCCACATCTTCTCCACGGGCGCGACACCCCCGGCGGAGCTGGGGCTCGTCTGGTCCTTCGCCGCGAACGACTCCCTCAGCACTCCGGTCCTTTCCGGCGACCACGTGTACGTCGCGGACCTCAACAATTCGGAACAAAGTACGAGGCCGCACCTCGTCGTCCACAGGCTGCACGAGGCGAACGGGAGCAATCGCCCGATCCCGGGCGTGAACGGGTGGGGACGCCGCGTAAGCATCCCCGGCACCGCCGCAATCGCGCCCCCGAGAAGTTTGGCGGTGGACGCATCACGCGTGTACGCCCTGTGGACCGTCAATCACGTCGGCACCACGAACTACTCGGACGTCCTCGCGGCGCTGGACGTCGGCACGGGACAGGCGGTGTGGACGTTCATGAGCTCCTCATGGACCTCCGCCGTCGGAAACGCGACGCGGTCCGCCCCCGTCCTCGCAAACGACCGGGTGATCTTCGGCTCCCAGGACGGGAACGTGACCGCCGTCAACGCCACCACGGGCGCGCTCGTCTGGTGGTTCCCGGGCAACGGCCCACTCACGACGGTCCCCGCGTTCGTCGATCCCGGCTCTCCCAGCGACCCCATCGTATACGTGACCTCGGGGTCCGACCTCATCTATCTCGATGCCCCGGGCAAGGCGGACGGGGACCAGGGAATCGCGGACGGCGGGGCGTGGACGGGGGACGAATTGCGCCGCGTCACCGTCAACGCGACGATCGACTCCTCGCCCGTGATCGCGGGCTCCCTCGCATACGTGGACGCGGGCGGGACCCTCTCGGCGTTCGACTTCTCGCAGGGCGGCGCCCCGATCTGGTCGCGCACGACGGAACAGGAGAGCGAGGGGACGCCGGCGGTGCTCGCGGACACGATCTTCGCGCGACGCAGCGGTGGACGCGTGTACGCCTACGACCGCATTTCCGGGGAGCTGGGTTGGGCCCGCCCGGGTCTGGACTCGATTCCGGGCGCAGAGGACATCGCGGCCGCGGACGGGCGCGTGTTCCTATCCGCGAATCGTGGCGGGTCGCGCGACCTTGTCACGCTTGACGCCGCCAACGGCGACATCCTCGATGCGAACACGGGATGGACAACCCTCGGCGCCCCGATCGCCGCCGCCGACAAGGTCTTCGTCTCCGAGGGCGCGCGGCTCCTTGCGTTCCGCGGGAAGCCGGACCTGGCGGTGGAGTTCGCGGACATCGTGCCCCACCTCTCGACCGCGCAAGGCGGCGTTGCCACCGGATACCTGACGGTCCGGATCCAGAACGACGGCACGGAGCCCGCGACGAACGTGCGCGTGCAGGTCTACGACGGCGCGTACGATCCCCTGAACCCGGTCACGAACCGGATCGGGATTTTCGTGGTCGGGAACGCGACCGCACCCGTGACCGCGGGGGGCGGCACCGAAGGGAACGACACGGACGTGCGGACCTGGTCCGTCGGGACCCACACGGTCCGCGTGGTCATCGAACCCGCCGCCACGGAGACGAACGTCGCGAACAACCAGGTCGCCGTCCTCATCGCCGTGCAGGCCGGACCGAGCCCGCCGCCCGGAGTGGTCGGCGCGGGTCCGTACTGGGCCGCGCTCCTCCTGGGGTTCGTCGCCGGTGTCGCGATCCTGTACGTGCCGCTGCGCCGCCTTCGGGACCTCCGGCGGAAGAAGCCGGAGGAGAAGCGGACGTAGCCGCTCCGCTCGTTCACGGTCCTCGGGCTTCCGCTCGGCAAAACCCGGGGCGGGCCCGCGATGGAACCCGGGACGCCGCCCCCGGACCGACCCCGGACTACGCGACCTTCACCTTCAGCTTCTTCGGGGCCGGGGTCGGCTCCTTCTTCGGGAGGACGATCTTCAGGAGCCCGTCCTCCAGCTTCGCCGCCACCTCGGCGGGAACGATCTCCGCCGGCAGCGGCAGGCGGCGGTGCAGCTCCTTGAAGAGCCGCTCCTTGCGGAAGTACTCCCTCTCCCGCTTCTCCTCCTCGCGCAGGGTCTCCGCCCGGATGTCGACCCAGCGGTCCGTCACGTTCACCTCGACGTTCTCCTTCGGGATCCCGGGCATCTCCGCGGTCACGAGGAACTCGGTCCCCTTGTCCTCCAGGTCGACCAGCGGAAGGCGGGTCTCCCCGAACCGCGGCACGATCGAGGGGGTGACCCACGGGCGCAGGGCAGGGGCGAACGTCCCCATCCTGCTGCCCAAAGGCCACAGCATCGGCTCCCGGAACACGCTCTCGAACTCCCGGAACGGCTCCTCGAACCACGGGCTGATCTCGGAGGGCCTGTACCTGAGAGGCTCCATCTCCTCCCACAGGCCGACCGGCACACGCGTCTCCTTCAGTCTGGGCTTCTGTTGCTCTTGCATGGATTCCCTCCGATTGCGGCCCCGCGAGGGGACTTCTCCGTCCAAGTAGCTTCGGCCCCTTCTGTATGTACTCTTCCGAATGCCGTGTTCTTGGTCTGGTGAACCCAGCCGACGCAATCCCCTGAGGATCGACGGCTCCCGCGCCGCGTCGCAAGCTTTTATGGGAGGCCCCGCGTTCCGCCGCCCGTGGTCGTGTGCCCCCTGGACTTCCGATACGGCCGCAAGCCGATGAAGTCTCTGTTCACGGAGGAGGCGAAGCTTCAGCGCATGTTGGCGGTGGAGGGCGCGCTCGCGAGGGCGCAGGCCCAGGTCGGCGCGATCCCCCCGAAGGCGGCGGAGGACATCCGGAGGGCGGCGACGGTCAAGCGCGTCACCCCCGACCGCGTGGCGGCGATCGAGAGGGACGTCGGCCACGACGTGATGGCGGTCGCCCTGGCGCTCGCCGAGGAGGCCGGGGACGCGGGACGGTACGTGCACCTCGGCGCGACGAGCAGCGACATCACGGACACGGCACTGGCCCTCCAGCTGCGGGACGCCCTCGACGTGATCGAGGAGGGTCTTGCAGGCCTCAAGGCGGCGCTCCTGAGCCTCGCCCGGAAACACCGGCGCACGGTCATGCTCGGGCGCACGCACGGTCAGGCGGCCGTCCCGATGACGTTCGGCCTGAAGATGGCGGTGTTCGCCCTCGAGGTCCACCGCCACCTCGACCGCCTCCGACAGGCGCGTCCGCGGGTCTGCGTCGGGAAGATGAGCGGGGCGGTCGGCACGGGCGCGGGGTTCGGTCCGAAGGCGGTCCAGATTCAGGAACTCGCGATGAAGGACCTCGGACTTGCGTACGAGGAGGCGTCGGGACAGGTCGTCGGCCGGGACCGCCACGCGGAGCTCATCGCCATGCTCGCGAACGTCGCCGCCAGCGCCGAGAAGTTCGCGACGGAGGTCCGGAACCTGCAGCGCACGGAGATCGGGGAGGCCGCGGAGGCGTTCGGCGATCGGCAGGTGGGCTCCTCCACGATGGCGAACAAGGAGAACCCCGTGACGAGCGAGAACGTGTGCGGCCTCGCGCGGATCGTGCGGGGGTTCGTCGTCCCCGCCCTCGAGAACGTGCCGCTGTGGCACGAGAGGGACCTTACGAACTCCGCGTCCGAGCGGATCATGATCCCCCACGCCCTGATCCTCGTCGACGACCTCCTCACGAAGCTCGCAGACGTCTTCCGGAACCTCCGCGTGTACCCGGAGCGGATGCGGGAGAACCTCGAGCGGACGAAAGGCCAAGTGATGGCGGAGGCCGTGATGATCGCGCTCGTGGGGAAGGGGATGAGCCGCCAGGACGCGCACCGGCTCGTGCAGGGCGCCGCCAAGAAGGCGCGGGATCAGGAGGCGCATCTGCTCGACGCGCTGGCGGCGGACCCGAAGATCCTGAAGGTCCTCACGAAGAAGGAGATCGCGGCGGCCCTCGACGCCGACGCGTACCTCGGGTCCGCGATGGAAATCGTGGACAGCATCGCGAAGAAGTACGGATGACCTCGCGTGGACGCACCGTGAACAAGTGCGCATAGGTGGAGGCGAAGGACGGACACGGAGCGGGCTTCGACGGCCACGGCGTCACCTTTAAGGGAACGCGGCCGCATAGAACCCGACGATGGCGGCCCGGAAGAGGATTTTCAAGATCGTCCTCGAGCCAGCCGAGGACAAGCCGAAGGAGTGGTACGTCGCCACATCGCCGAACCTGCGGGGCCTCGTGACCCAGGGACAGGGCATCGACGAAACGGTCGAGAACGTCAAGGACGCCATCGCAGCCCTGTTCCGGGGGCGACCGCCCGCCTATGCGCTTGAGGTGAAGGTTCTCGTCCCGGTGTAGGCGATGTCGAAGCTTCCCCGGGACGCGGACCCGCGGAAGGTGCTCCGGGCCCTTCAGCGCCTCGGATTTGTCGTAGACCACGTTTCCGGAAGCCATTACGCAGAGCACGGGGACATTCCGTGCGATTCTCCGGGAGACGCGCGTTGCGCTCGAGGAATTCCTGGGAGTCTTCCTCGTCCTCTAGCCGTGGGAATTGCCATCGGATGGTGCCGACCTGGACCGGATAGGAGGAAAGGCTTCCGGCCGCCGATTGTACTCACCCTGCGGAAGGAGTGCAACAGGGAATTGCTAACGGGGTAGACAAAGGCACCCATATTCATACCGCAAATGTGATAATCGCTCCGGGTGACGTGTACCGAGGGCAGGCCACCCTCATGCGACTACGCGAAGTCCCTCGCGGTCGAGTCCCCGTCCTCTCGCCGGTCCCATGTGTCTCCACCGGTCTGCCAGCGGTTCCCCCGGTACGAACGGGGGCCTCGCCGCGACCACGGCGTCGGCGAAACGGCTGGCGAACAGGTCGTAGCGTTCGGCCTTGCCCTCGAGGTTCCCGCCCCGCCAGACCGCGAAGGCGTTCCCGTCTGCGTCAACCCCGACGTCCGTCTCACCCCACAAGTACTGGTTGTGCTGGAGGACCTGGGGATCCGTCCAGCCCGTCCCGGGAACGTACTGGATCGCCTTGATCTCGCGGAACTCCTGGTACAGCACGAATCCGCGGCCCGCGGCGTTCATCCCGACGCTCACGTCGGAGACACCGTAGACGCCTTCGAACGGCGTCACCGGCCCCCATCCCACGCCCTCCTGGTACCGCCGAGCCCGCACGGCAATCCCCGTCTCGGCCCCTCCTTCGAAGAGCCACTCGCTCCAGGCGGCGATCGCACTTCCCGAATCGTCAATCGCGAGGTCGAAGCCGGCGAGCGGCCCCGAAATGCGCTCGGGCGCCCCCCAAC
>DATEUK010000144.1:0-3325 GCA_035283165.1 Thermoplasmata archaeon | reverse complement strand
GGGTCCGTCGCTCGAATCTGGTACGTCGCACTCCAGTTCCGTGTGGCGGGGTCGAGGGAGAGCGTGAGGGTCGTCAGGGTGTCCGCGAACAGCCCCGAGGACACGTTGTACGCGCCGTACCCGAAGACGGCGGTGACCTGTCCGCCCCGGGTCGTGTTCATCGGCCCGGGGAAGGCGCGGTTGTGGGCGTTGTGGCCCTCGTACGTCACGCGGGCCTTGATCGTCAGGTTGTCGCCCCGGACGAACGAGACCGTCTCCACCCCGGTGTCGTTCACGATTCGCGGCACCACCTTGAGGATCGCGGGGATGATTTTCCACGCGGTGAGGCCGAACGACGGCGAGCTCGCGACGCCGAAGTTCCCGCGCCCGTCGCTGGCGGTGGCGGTGAACACGATCACCCCGAGGCTCTCGTTCCACGTGGGGAACCAGGCGGTCCGCCAGAAGTGGTACACGTTCTGCCAGGTGAGGACCTTCGTCAGTCCTAGCAGCGTGCCTGTGATGTTTCCCCTCGCGGACGGGGTCTGCGTCCCGTTTACGAAGTTCCCCGTCGACGCGTACCGGACGTACGCCCGGCCGATGATCTCCCCGCCGCGCTGGAACTCCTGGGCGACGGGGCAGTTGTGGACGTCCGTGTACTCGTTCGACGCGGTGGCGGCCTCCGTGACGACGAGGAGCTGATCCGTGGCGAGGAGCTGGGCGACCGCCGCAAGCGAGAAGGCGGTGCCGTTGAAGTACTCCAGCTGAAGCTCGTAGGTCCCGACTAGGCCCACCGAGGCATTGAAGCCCGAGGTCGCGTCCCCGTAAATCACGGACAGCAAACCGACCGCGGTGAAGTTGTACCAGGCCGTGGCTGTCCCGCCGCCCGGCGCGAATACGGTGGCGAGGTAGTTGTCCAAGCCTGCCCCATAGGTCGACCCGATCTCAACCGTGACGGTCGTCGTCATGGCCAGATTGATGTAGGACGGCGAGGCCCCGAATGCGACCACATGAGGGTCCAGAGCTCCCGCCGTGACCGGGCGCGCTAGGTACGGCGTTCCCGCAAGGCCCACCGCCAAGAGGATTAGGACAACCGCCGCACCGCCCCTCGTTCTCCTCCGCGTGCCCATCGTGTTCTCCACAAACTTGTCGCTCATTTGTCTCGACCTCGGTCTGCCTTGGATCCGCTGCGTCGGCCCCGGGTCCGACGGGGCGCGACGCCCGTGCGTCGAATCAAGAGGATTTGGACGACGACGAAGGCGTAGACGGAGGCGACCCCCGCCAGGGTCGCGAAGATCAACGCGCGAATCGCATGGTCCGACGTCCACAGGACCGATGGCCCCGGTGAACGCTCCGCGACGAGGGTCGTGTTCGCCTCGGCGGGCACGTACTCGAGATCCCCCTCGAATCGCGCGACGAACCGGAAGGGGCCTGGCGACAGGAACGTGTAGTTGAGCCGGGCGACCCCCAGGGCGTCCGTCTCCGCAGCTCCGAGGAAGCCTCCTCCAACGGACGTGTTCACGAAGAAGTCGATGACCGCCGAGGCCAGGGGCAGTCCGTCGTCCCCGAGGAGCCGCGCCACGAGCGTGACATTCGCCGCCTCTTGGAGCTCTCCGAGGCCCTCGAGCCCCAGGGATGCCCGACGCGTCGGAATCTTGTTCGGGTCCCGCTCCAGGATGAAGGATCCGGGGGAGGCGCTCGTGTGGAGGGTGATGAGGTCGTCCGCGGTGTCGTGGTAGGCCAAGAGGAGCGAGAAGGTCTTCCCCGTCCGCAGCGCGATGTCGAAGGCGTCGCCGCTGTCCAGGGGGATCCGGAACTCCAGCGTTGTCCTGCCGGAGGCCTCGCTCCCCGCGCGTTCGAGGATGTCGTCGCGCCCTCCGAGGCCGATGTCGGCGATGTGGTTGAGCCCCACCCCGTACTCGTCCGAGATCACCGTCGCCGCACCGAGGACGTATCCGATGACGATGTTCGACCCGTCCATGAGGACGCCCTCCGGTCCGAACCCGATGCCTGCCCATCCCGTCCCCGGGCTCACGAGGCCAACGCTGAGGTTCACGTCGTCGTGGACCCACGAGACCGCGATGCCCGTGACCGGGTCCGTGAAAGAGCCCGCGTACTCGCCGGGACCCACGATTCCGTCGACGACCGCGGTCACCGGCCTCCCGAAGGGGATGGTGACGGGCTCCGCGGCGGCCGGTGGGAGGGGCAGCATCGCCACCAGGGCGAGCGCGACGAGCAGCGCCACCCGCGGCAGGCGCTTCAATCCGCCACCTCCGCCGGGGTTGGCTCCGGGAGCGGGGTCGGCGCCTTCTCCGCGACCTCCCACATGGAAATGACGGGGAAGAACCGGCAGAACGCAAGCAGGAGGAGCCCGAACCCCGCGACGGCCCCGGCAAGGATGGACCACTCCACCCAACTCGGCCAGTACGGTGCGATCACCGAGGGGGTCTGAGGGGTCGCCATCGTGGGCACGACGATCAGATACCGCTCAATCCACATCCCCACGTTCACGAGGATGGCCGCGATGACGACCGCGGGTACGCTCTTCGCTTTGGTGACCGCGACGAAGACCGCGGGGAGGATGAACCCCCCGATGACCATCCACCAGAACATCGAGGCAAACTGGCCGGAACCGAGGAGGGTGAGCCAGGCGACGTCCTGCGTCTCGCCCGGGTAGCTGGCTGTCAGGTACTCGCTGAGAGTGAAGTAGAGGATGACAATGTCGAGGGCGAGCAACATGAGGCCGAGGTTCCGGAAGTGGATGGCTTTGATGATGCCCTCCAAATGGAAGAGCTTGCGGACGGCGGCCATCACGATGATGAGCGTCGCGATCCCGGAGAAGATGGCCCCCACCACGAATAGAGGTCCTAGGATCGTGCTGTGCCAACCCACACGCAACGTCATGCCGAAGATCCAGGAAACGACGGTGTGGACGGACACCGCCACGGGGATGATCAGAATGGCCATCGCGCCGAGAGCTCGCTCGAGTCTGCGACGCTGCTCGGGGAGGCCCTGCCACCTGGCGGCCCACCGGGTGTAGAGCCACCGCCGGAACCGGGCCCTCGCCGGCATCTTGTCCCGCAGCGTCGCCAGGTCCGGGATCAGGGGGAGGTAGAGGTAGAGGAGGCTCCCCGTGAGATAGAACGAAATCGAGATGAAGTCCCATAGGATCGGGGACTCGATGCGCCCGAACTGGACGATGTGCATTAGGCGGTCCGGCCGGCCGAGGTCGATGATCACCATTGCGGCGCCGACGATGAGGGCGAAGACCGTGATCGCTTCGGCGAGACGGGTGATCGGCTTGCGCCACTCCGCGTTCGTGACGCGGAGGATCGCGGAGACGAGGGTG
>DATEUK010000143.1:0-19135 GCA_035283165.1 Thermoplasmata archaeon | reverse complement strand
GCACCTCGTGGACTACCGCTCGACGGACCGACTGGGGAACGTGGAGGGCTCGCACACGTTCGCCGTCGTCGTGGACGATACGCCGCCTTCGATCACAAGGGACGTCGGGGCCCCGAGATATCAAAGCTCGGCCTTGTACGTGTCTCCCGCCTCTCCGATCGCCCTGAGCGCGACGGACGGGGGCACGATTCCCGTGGGCCTTAGCTCCATCGAGTACTGGGTTGGCGGCGGGCCTTGGACCCCCTTCGCATCCCCCCTCACGCTCTCTGGCGCGGACGGACCCGTGACGGTCGAATACCGCGCCGCGGACCTCCTGGGGAACGCCGCCAACGGGAGCCTCGCGGTCGTCCTCGACGGGACGCCGCCGGCGACGACGATCGCGCCCGGGGCGGGGACGCACGCGGCGGGGACGACGTTCGCCTTGGAGGCGACGGACGCGGGGAGCGGCGTCGCCCGCACGGAGTACGCGGTCGACGGCGGCACGTGGATCCCGTACGCGGGGCCCTTCACCGTCCCCGCAGGGGACCATGTGATCGCGTACCGTTCGACGGACCGCGTGGACAACCGCGAGGCGGACCGCGCGGTCGCCGTCACCATCGGAGGACCGCCGCCCGCGGCCGCGAACTGGAAGCCGCTCGTTGCGGCGGTCTTCGCCTCCGTTATCGCGTTCGCGGGCGCGTGGGCCTCGAGGAAGCGTCCGTGGAAGGGCGCGCCGGGCCGGAGGGCGACGCTCGCCGCGTTCGCCGCCACGGCGCTCCCCTTCGTGGTCGCGGAAGCCGCGACGGGGGTCGTGTCCTTGCTCACGGGGCTCCTGTCGATCCCGCCGATTGTGGGGGCGGGAACCGCCGTGGACCTCGGCATCCTGGTGGGGGGCGTCATGCTATCCGTATACCGCGTACGAAAGTGGACGCCGCCGAAGTGAAGGAGTCACGGCGTTTTTCGTGGACGAGCGGCGAGCCGATGGTACACCCACGTCCGCCACGCGGACGCCGCCCGCGAGTCCCTCTACATCTACACGCCGCTCCGAAGAACGGCGAGGAGAACGGCGGCAAGCCCTGCGGCGCTCGTTAGGGTCTGCGCGGTGTGCGCATTGAGCAGGCTCCATCCCGCGAACTCGAAGAGGACCCCCTCCAGGACCGCGCCGAAGGCGAGGAGGGCGAAGCCCGCGGCCAACGTGAGGTACGTGCGCCGGTCCTCGCCCAACCGGAGGCCGAGCCGGAGGCACCAGAGGCCCGCAAGCCCGCCTGCCGCGACGACGCCGACCCGGATGGCCACGAGAACCGCGTGATCCATCAGCCTCCCTCCCACACGCTCCGCAGCGCCCATCGCCAGCGGAAGACGATCCACATGGCAAAGGCGGCCAGGAACGCGAAGTGGAAGAGCCCGTGCACGTCGGAGCTGAGATCGCGGAAGAGGGCGTTCGCCATCTCCGAAAGGATCCACGCGGCGACGAAGGCGGAGAAGACCAGACCGAAGTCCACACCGGGACGGCCCGCCCGCGGCCGCCGGGGGAGCCAGGCGACGAAGGCCACGAGGGCTCCCGCGAGACACGCGAGGGTGAGGACCCGGAGCGCCAGCTCGAGGGTCATGGATCCCGCCTCCGGCGGAGCGGCCAGTAGGTGAGCGCAAAAGCGAGGATGAGGACCGCCGAAGCTGCCTGGAAGCCAAGGACGGTGTCGTGGGGCAGGACGAGGGCCTCGGCGAGGTGGTACAACCCGTGGAGGAGGAGGGCGGCGGCGAGGAGGGCGGAAAGGCCGCCGAACGCGGGCTTCGATGTCCGCAGAACGACCGCGAAGTAGAGCGGCGGGACGGCAGCCACGGCGACGGCGACGAAGCTGAACAGGTCCCAGAGGCTCATCGCGCGGACCCCCTTGGGCGCAGGAGCGCCGCGATCCACCCGAGCCCTCCGAGTACGAAGAGGGATTCCAGGACGTGGACTGCGGCGAGGTCCCAGCCCAGGGACTCGAAGAGGACACCCTCGACCGTGGAGCCCACGGTCACAAGGCCGAAGCCAAGGCCCAGGTACAGCATCAGGCGCTGCCCCGTGCGTCGGAAGGCCAGGAGCGCCAGGGCCGTGATCGCGGAGCCGAGGACGAGGACCGCGATCTTCCCGGCCACGAGGACGAAGTGCTCCATCTCAGAGCTCCTCCGTGAACGAGTGGAAGAGGCGGAAGGCCTTCTGCACGGCGTCGACGTTCGGCGTGGCGGTGATCACGAGCGTCCCCGCCTCGAAGCGGACGTTCACCTCGCGGAACGTCGCCCCGTACATCTTGTAGCTCTTCCCGTCCGGGTTCAACACGGTCCGGGACACGACGAGGAGGCGGTCCTCCTCGAGCTCGTGCACGCGGCGATAGGCCGTGGTGGGGGGGATGTTCTCCTCGCGGATGAGGTCGAGGACCGAGCGCGGGCGGTAGGCCGTCGCGGCGAGGATGCGCGCGCTGTGTTCGTCCGCGAGGGCCCCCAAGAGCGCGCGCTGTAGAGCCGGGTTCTTGATAAGCATGGAGTCTCGTTTCCGGGTCTGGCAACCAGGGTTGGGAATCGTCCTCCGCCTTTTTAGGATTCGGGGGGAGTCGGAGCCCCGGTGAACCCATGGCCCAACCGTCCTCACCGAGTCGTGTGCCTGTAGTGCTGAGCGTCCTTGCCCTCGTGCTCGCCCTCGTGGCGGCGGGGCTGGCCTTCCGGCCGGCGCTGTCCGCCCCAGCCTCCGGGGACCGCACGATCAACGTGCTCGCCGTGGAGTACAAGGGGACCGCAGGCCCCGGCGAGAGGGTCCCCGAGGGTACGAAGGTGAACGCCTACTCCTGGGACCCCTCGACGATCATCGTGAACAAGGGGGACCATGTGATCCTGAAGATCTATGGCGTGAACGGTGGCTCTCACCCTTCGACGATCGAGGGATACTCCTCGCTCACCTACACCGTGAAGGACGTCAACGGGACGCAGGTCGAGAGCGGCACGGGGACGTTCCTCGTCTACCGCGGGCATACGACCGAGGTGCAGTTCACCGCGAGCATCGCGGGAACGTTCCGGATAGCGTGCGGCACGCACCAGCCGACGATGAACGGTATGCTCTACGTCCTCGGCTGAGTCGGACCGGCAGTTCTGGCATGGCCGATGAGAGTCTCGACCAGATCCGGAGCTGGGCCCGGCGGATCGGCTGGGAGATCGGAGCCGCCTCGGGAATGAGCGGGAGTTGACGCGGCGTCAGGCTCCGCCCTCCCTACTCGCCCACGCCCTTCCTGCCGCGCCGCCGTCGTTCGGCGTCCCGCTTCGAGATGCCGGCCAAGTACTCGGTCGTCGACGTTCCGTCCGCGAGGTCGGGCGGCAACGAGGCGAAGGCCGCGCCTTGCGATCAGTTCAAGCCCAGTGGCCGGTCGGATCGCCGTGCCATGGTCATGTCCTCGCGCATGCGACAGTTCAATAGTGAAATCGCCGACCTAGCCGTAGGAGTGGCGGACGACGGCGACGATCCAGCTGGCGTTTATCACGAGTTTGCCTCAGTCATAGCGATGTTGTATCTGCTCCCGCTCATCTTCTCGGCGACTCGCGGATCCCTCGGCCCTTCGTGGCCGCTGACCACTCGCCCCATGCGAGAGCAGCAGGAGGAGTCCCTCCGCATGCCTTGCAGCCTGAGTCCCTTGCTTCGTCAGACCCAGCTCCCCAGGTCTCCCGAACGCTCGGGGTTCTATCTGTAAGAGCCCGTTCCTGCGTAGCAGCGCGAGGGCCCGTTCCACCGTGCTCCGGGAGACATCGGACCGGCGGCAAACCTGGGCAACCGTGACCACGCTGTGATCCTGGCCAAGTAACGTCAACACCCTCATGATGGAACGGATCCCGACCAAGTCGGCCCCAGCCACGCGCCCCTAGAGTGGAAGTGTCTCCAATAAGACTTCCTAGAACATGTTCCTCAATTTCTGACTTATATGGTTAAACCTTCGCCGGAAACCATATCTTCGGGCATGACATTCCAATCCACGGTGACCCGAATGGGAGGAAATGAGAAGGTGCTTGAGGATGACCACGGTGGCCTTCTTGATGATTGCTGTTCCCGCCATCGCGGAGCCCGCGCTCGCGCACAGCATGACATTCGGGAGCCAAATTTTCGGTACGATCTGCCTTGGGGGGTTTTCCACAACTACTTGGACCGTCTACAACAACGCTGGTCCGTTCGACAAGACTTGGAACATCAGGGCAAGGATCGGCCTGGAAAATGGCGACAACATACAGCTGGTGAGGTGGGATGTCTCTCTCATCGACGCGGCCATTTTCGCCGAGATCTCCAACTGGAGAGAGGCTGATTTCGACTGGGTTCAGACGGGCCAGTATGTGTACGCGAATACTCTGTCGGGTCATATCGGTGGCGGCGTGACCATGACCTGGTTCATTTACAACAACGACCCGAACGCTCAATGCTTCCTCGTGTTCGTTCAAAGTGCATATGAGTGAGGGAAGACCATGAGACCGAAAATCTTCAACAGGCGACTATTGGTGATGGGGGCGTCGGCAATTGCGGTTCTGGGCGCGCTGGCGGTTGTTGCCCTCTCATCGGGTGATGTCGAGAGGACAGATCCCGGCCCCGACCGGAGAACGATTGTGACCTACCGGGTAAGCGATGGTCAGGTGCTCACGGTCTTCGGCCTACCCCTGAACGAGGGGGGTTATCCGAACCCAGGAAGTGGCGAAGCGTTTCTCGACGTGAGCGGAGACCCGGATGTTCCGCTGTTATGGGTAGACGCTCGCGCTGGTCGAATGAACCTCTGGTACGTCATCGGCGGAGACCTCGTTCGGCGCTAGACGTCATTGCGAGGGCTTAGCCGGTCGGACGCTTCCGTGATGTGACGTGATCCGAGGCGTCGAACGGTTGGGTCGCTCGGCGCCAAGGCTGATCGGGGCCCCCCCGGGGATGAGCGGGAGATTGACGCGGCGTCAGGTTCCGCCCTCCCTACTCCCCGACGCCCTTCCGGCCGCGCCGCCGTCGCTCGATGTCCCTCTCCGCGATGCCGGCCAGGTATTCGGACGTGGACATCCCGTCCGCGAGGTTTGGCGGCAGCAACGCGACGAGCGCGTCGAGTTCCCGACGGTGGTCCGCGCGGACCCGCTCGAACTCCTTCTCCGCCATCTGGGCGTCCCGGGCCTTCTGCTTGGCGGCCCGCGCGACCTCCGCAGCTCCGGGCCAGATCCTGACCAGTCGCCGAGAGAGAGAACCGGTTCGTAACGCTTAAGTAGCGTGGGCACGCCGTAACCGTTATCCCATACCCCCACCATACCCCGCATCGAGAAAGGAGACCGTCCTAGCGCGGCGAGAGCAATGGCTTATCCGGAACCGATTCCAGAGATTGCGGAGAGGCACGCAAAGGAATTCCTCGCGCGGCTGAAGGCATTCCGTCTGAGCGGATCCCAACGTGAATTGTTCCGCGATGCCTTTCGAGTCTTCGGGCGAGAAGGGAAGGCCCGCGAGTAGGGCGTTGCCCTCACGTTCATGCCTTCCTCAGCGTTCAAGCACCCGGTCGTAATCGACCCGGGGAAGCTGAAAGTGGAGAGGTTCAAAGAGACCCGAGAAGTCAAGTCCTTCAGATGCGGCGAAAGGGACCTTGATCAATTTCTGACCACGGCGGAAGTTACGAACTACGAAAGCCAAGGCCTTGGCAGGACGTACTTGGTGTACTACGATGGGGGGCTGGTCGGCTATTTCACCATCAGCAACGACAGTCTGCGGATCGACTACCTCAAGAAGCGCAAGTCTTTCTCAATACCGTCGAAGAAAATCGTGGACGCTTACCCCGCCGTGAAGATTGGACGGCTCGCCACGGCGACCGACTGGCAGAACAAGGGCATCGGGCGGTACGTCATAGGGTACATCGCCAAGATGGCCTTGGAGACAGGAACCAGATCTGGCGTCCGACTCCTAATCTTGGAGGCCAAGCCGAACTCCGTTGGTTTCTATGAGAGATGCGGCTTCGAGCTGACGTATGAAACGGGGCGAGAGCGTGGGAAGATCAACCGGACGATGTTTCTCGACCTCCAGAGCGTCGATGATCTCCTCCCCAAGAAGTAGCCGTCCAGCTCCAGCCATCAGTCCGTGAAGATACCGAGGGTCAGACCCGCGCTTCTGCCATCGGAATCGAGCGTTCCTCACTCGCCCACGCCTTTCCTGCCCCGCCGCCGTTGCTCGGCTTCCCTCTCCGTGATGCCGGCCAGATACTCGGACGTGGACATCCCGTCCGCGAGGTTTGGCGGCAGCAACGCGACGAGCGCGTCGAGTTCCCGACGGTGGTCCACGCGGACCGCTCGAACTTCTTCTTCTCCTGCACCTAGGGCGTCCCGGGCCTTCTGCCTGGCGGCCAGGGCGGCCTCGATCTGCTGCTCGATGTCCCGGGTCATCGCCTCGACGGGGACGCCCTTCCGGCGCAGCTCCTCGGCGTGCTCCTTGAGGAGGGCGATCACGGCCCGCGCGTCCTCAAGGTCGTCGTCGTGCTCCGCGTCGGCGATCGTCGACGGATGGGTCGCCCGGTGCATAACCTTTGGCGGCGGTCACGGACCGATAGAAGCCTGGCGGACTTTCCCCGTCCCCCACCGCGAAGGATTGGATCGCCGTGGGGCCCCCTGAGGGGCGTGCGAGACGGTGACGGGCAGCTTACCGCCTGTCCGCCCTATGGTCATTTGCTCTGACCGTCAACGCAGCTTCACATTTCTCGAGGAGACTCAATATGCCTTCAAAAGTCGCGATGACTTCGACCCAAGACGAACCGGAGGCTAGGTCCTGACCGTGGGCCAGCTTATTCCTCAATTGCACAGCCTTTGAGAGGAACACCTTAGGGTCGCCTTCGGTGATGACTCCCAAGAATTGACGAATCTGGGGACTCCTAAGAATCAGCTGTCCCTTGTCTGCGAACTGGAGACAGTCCGCCAGGTCGATGGCCTCGTTCCGCTGTTTCCGCTCTGCTTGCAGGTCCCTTGCATTGTTTACGCTCCTCACCCGAAGGAAGGAAATCCAAGAGTCACCCGGATAGTATGCCCTGACCAGTCGGATGATCTGCATCTCTAGCAGCGTAATGAGACCGAACATGAGCATCCGAACGGGCGCACGCTGCAGATCCCCCCTCGTGGCGATTCCCACGACGTCACCACCTTCCGTCACGAAAATCCTGGGCACCTCTCTAAGACGACGCAAGAGGTCCAGCAGTCCGGCTGAGTGCGGGAGAAGATCCAAATCCTGAAATAATCTCCTATGGCGCTGGCACTTCCCAAACCTCAGGTCCGCCTTGTCGACATATCCGACGATTCGCCCCAGGTCCTTGACGGGGAGCCAGTCGAAATCACGTGCCCCCATCCGGCTTCTGACTACAGTCGCGCTTTCAGAGGGCTCGCAGGTCTCGAGTTCGAATGACGTGACATGCCGGACAAGGATTCTGGTCTGAAAGAGAGACCTCAACTCGCGGGAGGTCGACTTGAGATACTTTGGTCGCGGCGGCCTAGGATCCCCTCCCGCTCACGGAACGTTCCTGCATCGCCGAAGGGAATAATTCTGATGCGATCTCCGAAGCCGGCTCTTTCCGAGCCGCGCGCCACAGGATCCAGATCCCTAGGGTGAGCAGTCCTAGCGCGGCGTAGAATTGGTATGGCCCCTTGGAAGAGAGTGGCCAGTAGTACGCCGTGTTCAAGAACGAATGGACCAGAGCTCCGATAACGAGCCCGAGCGCAACACCGCCGATAGGCTTCCATCGGCTCCATGCGAAGAGGCAAGAAGCGAACCCGAGGCCCGCCGAAGCCATGTGGCCAAGGAACCGATTCACGTGGAGCGGCTCAAGGAGCGCGAGGATACACCCCGCAAGAAGCGGATACAACACGAGCATGAACCTCGTCCCGCGAATCAATCTAGGCCCGTGGGGGTAGTGTAACTTCCTCGGGACTTCTCCGGGATGGCGGTGAAGTTGTATCCCGCTTGGGTTACACTACCGGAGGAGAGAAACCTATTTGGCGGCGGCGCCCATCGGACCGCCCTCCATGGTCACGAAGGCCGAGGATTTCAACGAGTCCTAGGGCGAGGTTGGAGGTCACGCCGGCGGCGTTCGCCTTCGGACGCGGTACGCCGAGACCGTGATGCCCGCCAACAGGATGCCAACATCCACGACCGTCCCGGCGCCGAAGACGGGCGGGATCGCGAGGAGCCCCGTGAGGTACGAGATGACACCCGTCCCACCTTCGAGGGTGACGAACGGGAGGGACGTCGATGCAAAGGCCCGCAACCCTGGCCGGGAGCCCGCCGCCATGGAAGCGCGCCGGGCGGACCACGCCCCGGCGAGCGCGAGGATGGAAGCGAACACCGCCGCCACGAGCGGCTTCCAGTTCGTCTCCGGCGAGGGCTGCGGCGCCTCCCCAATCGTCACGAACAACGTGCGCTCCGCCTCGGTGTTGTTCAGGTTGTCCACGGAACGGAAGCCGATCGTGTGGACACCGGGCGCGAGGGTGAGCGGTGCGTCGTACGTCATCCACGCACCGCCGTCCACGAGGATCTCCGTGCGGGAGACGCCGCTGCCCCCGTCCGTGGCGGTGAACGCAAACGTCGTGCCCGCGGGGTATTCGCCGTCCCCGCGGGAAGGACTCGTCGCAGGCGGCGTGTTGTCGAGCACGAGCTCCCGGTCGCTCGCAAACGCGTTTCCAAGGAGGTCCGTCGCTCGGTACTCGACCGTCCTCGGCCCGTCAGGTCCCGCGAGGGAGAACGCACCCGCATACGGCGTCCATGAGGCGGTGAGGCGGTACTCAATGGATGCGATGCCCACGGGGACGGGTCCGCCGTCGGTGGCGGTGAGAGTGAGGGGCGTCGCGGAGGTCACGTACTCGTCGGCACCCCCGTACCGTGGTGTTCCAATGTTTAACTCTGGCGAGGGGGGTGTGTCGTCGACGATGAGGGTCAACAGCAGGATCGTCTCTTCGGTCCCGAGGAGATCCACCGAGCGGTACTCCACGAGGCGCGTTCCTTCGCCCGCAAGTCCGAAGGGGGTCGTGTGGTCGACCCAAGGTCCCCCGTCGCTCCGGTACTGTGTGACGGCGACACCGACCGGGGTTGCCCCCCCGTCCGATGCCGCCAAGGAGATGGGCGTCGACGACGTGATGAATGTCTGCGCGGACACGTGCTTTGGATTCCCGACGACGGGGGCCGTTGCCGGTGGCGTGTTGTCGACCCACAAGGTCGCGATCATGGTAGCCTCCGCGTTCCCCGAGTAATCCTCGCTGAACCACTCCACAGTGTGCGCGCCCTCACCGGCGAGCATGAACGGCCCCGTGCTGGTGTAGTTGAGCCACGGGGGCCCGTCCACGCGGTACGTCGTGTTCCGGATGCCGACCCCGCTCTGGTCGAGGACCGTGAAGGAGAGGACCGTGGAGGACGTCACGAACGTCTGCGCGGCGGTCACGTTCGGCGTCCCGACCACCAGGTTCGTCACGGGGCCCGCGATGACGTCGACCGTCCACGTGAAGCGGTTGTTCCCCTCGTCCCATTCCAATAGGTCGCCGGCGTAGTCCACGTCCGCGACGACGCGGACGGTGCCGGGCGTGGCGGGAGACGTCCATGGGGCGGCGAACCGCGCGGAGGTGTCGGAGGGTGCCAGGGGCGGCACGGGAAAGGCTGCGAAGGGCGCCACCGGATCGGTTTCATTGAAGAACGCGAGCGTTGCCGTGCCTGCGCCCGACGCGTTCCCATCATTTCGGATCTCGAGGGAGAACGAGGCGGACGCAGACAGGCCGGAACGGATGGGTGGCGGGGGCTGCGGCATGATGGGCGCATAATCCGCCCGCGTCTCTTGCGGCGGTTGCACGCCCACGGACGCGCAGTCCACGTTGTTCCCCTCGTCCGACTCCGGGAGGGCTCCGACCGAATCCGCGAAGGCACACAGGTCGTGGGTCCCCATCCCGGCTGCGATCCATACGCGCGCGAAACTCGTGGCATCTCGTGGGGCGAGCGAAACTGGCGGCTGATCGAAAATCTCTGCCGGATCCGGGAATCGGTCGGCGTCTGCGTCGTCGAACATGGCGACGGCGGCGTCCGCGAATCGGGTCCCGAGGTTCCGAACGGTCGCGGAGAATGAGACGGGCTCCCCCGGTTGCACGGTCCCCGGCGTGGCGGTGACGTCGCCTGGCAGGACCGCGAGGTCCGGGAGCGCGAGGAGGACGACGTCCCATCGCTGCCAGTTGTCCGTCGGCGTCCACACGATCGCGTTGTCCGTCATCCCGTACGGAGGGAATTCCCCCGGGTCACCGGTCCCGTGACTTGTCGCGTTCTCAGTGCCTCCCGGAATCCCCGTGATCACGGACACATCGAACTCTAGCCGGTAGGGATCTCCTTCCGTCCAAGAGACATCCTTCTCGGCGGCGGGGAGTACGACGCTGTGCGCACCTCCCGACGTGAGGTACCACAACGGCGCGGCCGGATACCGCCAGGCGGTGGACCAATTTCCGGAGTGATTCACCCAGACGGCGAAGGAGGTGTTGTCGGCCCACGGGGTCGTAGAGAGCGGGGTCCCGTCCGCGAGGTAGACGAGGCCGGTGAGGTTCTGGTCGTCCGTCGCCCCGCGCACGGGCGATCCCAAGAGAGACAGAGCAGCGGCCCCGATCAGGAGGGTGGCGGCGGCCGCCGCAAAGGGCCGCACACCTCACACCCCGGCGAACACGACTCGGGTGGGGACCGCGGCGGCGACCTGCACCGCCATGATCATCTCGAAGGCGGCGTCGTACATGCCGACGGGCATCCACATCGCGTGGGCGACCCAGTCGCCGCGGGACGTATCATACCACACGGCTCCGCGCAAGGCAGGGTCCGAGAGAAGGGTTGAAACTGAGACAGGCACGTACGACCCGTTGGCGTACGGTCGCAGCGGCATGGCGAGCGCCGCGAATCCGGGACCCAAGTCCACGGCGAAGACCCCCACGCTGTATGTGCTCGATCCGCGCCAATAGACATCCTGAATCGGGACGACGAGATAGTACCACTCCGGGCTTTCGAGCAACGCGTAGTCATGCACGAAGGAACCTACTGCCGAGGCGTTGGCCGGAACCCTTCCAAGGACGCGGTAGTCGAATCCCGGGTATCCGCGGAGCCCGGCTGGGGTCGTCGACGCATGCACCTCGTACGTCCCGTTCGGACCGAGCCCAGGGAGCTGGGTCCATTCCAAACGCACGTCATTTCCGATCGCTGTGGCGGTGATCTCCCGGGCGCTCGTGTCCGGGTCGAATCCCGTCATGGGATACGGGGGCCATCCCGCATGATCGATCATTGCGCCGGGGACTCCGGTGAAGACGATCCGCGCGTCCGGGGGCACCGTCGCGAAGTATCCCTCCCCGACACGCAACGGGCGATCCGGATCGCCTGCGCCGGGGACGGACATCCACTGGCCCGCTTCCATGTATGCGAAGGTTGTCCCGCCCAATGCCGCGAGGAACTCACTCGCCGTGTCCATCCAGCCGGGCTGCGTGTAATCCACCCACGGATACGGGCAGAGGGGCAGAGAGAGCGTGGACCCTCCCGCTGGAAAGGCATGCGTCCATTTGGCCGCCGTGCTCCCCGTGGGACCGGTCCGGTTGACCGTCGTGTTGTGCGCGCGAAGGACGTAGTATCGCTCGCCGGTGACGCCGGCGGCTCCGACGTCCGTCCACGACGTCACGTTGCCCAGTGCGACCGGCGACGCGAAGTCAAAGGTGGTCGATGCGTCGGACATGTACAGGAAGTACTCGTCGGCCATCGGCGCTTCCTTCCACCTCAGCTGGATGTCGTCCCCGCTTGTGCGCGCGGTCAGCTCCATGGGTATCCCGGGGGCCGGGACGGAATAGTACGGATACCGGTCCACCGCGAGGTTCGGGGGCACAGGCCTCGGACTGTCCCCAATCCCGTCGGGCCCCGGGAGGTTCTGATTCGAGCCCCGGTACAGATCGTCCCCCGTGTAGTCGGACCAGTGATTGCCACCCGAGGGGTAGCCATTGTCCCATAGCGAGCTGCTCGAGACGTCGTACCCTTGCACGTCGTTGTCGATGATCCAGTTGTTGTGGATCCGATGCCACTGGCCCCCGTCGAGAAAGATCGCTCGGTCGTTCTCTTGGATCGTGTTGTGGTGAACGAGCACGGATGTGGACCCCCACATGTAGATGCCGCCCCATCCTCCCCCAGCGCCGACGCCGTTCCCAATGATCGCGTTCTCGAAGATGTCTGCGTTCTGAACTCTGCTTCCCGCCAAGCCCCATAAGGTGTTGTTGGTCACCAGGTTGTTCCTCAGGACGGCCCGTGTCGCGTCGCTCAATCTGACTCCGACCTGGGAATCGTAGATGCGGTTGTCAGCCACGAGAGCGTCCGATGACTGAATCAGTAGACCGGTGACGCAGTTGGAGACCTCATTCTGCAGGATCGTCGGAGCCGTTCCAATTGTTTGGACGCACGAGGAGTAGCCACGGATGCGATTCCCCTGGATGACGACCCCGGGCGAGCTGAAGACGTCCACCCCCGTGGTGCCGGACCCAGGGACTGCGATTACGTTCTTGATCACGGATGCCCTGCCGGCGTTCCGAATCTCCACACCTCCCGGCGCGTTGATCGTGCTGTTTTCGAGCACGAAGGAAGACCCTCCGTCATATACGATGATGCCGGGCAAATAGTTGAACGCAATCCGATCAAGGAGGAAGGGGCCCGGGTTCTGGCTTCCCAAGCTCCCATACTCTACTGTTGTGTTCCGCATGATGAGCGAACCGCCGAAGATGGCGTTTATGAGACCCCAGCCGGATGGGGCCGGAGTCCGGTTTGACGCGAGCACAACGTGTTCGGAGCTTGTTCCCAACGCCTCGAGTTGTCCTCCAAAGACGGTGAGGTTGGCAAGCTCGAAGCGGATCTCTACGCCGGCCTCGATTCGAAGCGACACCCCCGGGAACACGTACGTATCCGCGACAATCCAGTACGGGCTGCCGCCGAGGGTCCACGATGTGTTGCTTACAATGTCTCCGCTAACGACGGTCCCCATCGGGACCGGGCTTGGTGGAGGTCGTAAAGCGGGGGGCGCATGAGCCATCGAGGCGAGTGCGACGCTGACCACAGCCAACGCGATGGCCGTCGAGTTGCCGCTCCTCATTGCGCCCCTTCGGGGAGGGCCCTACGGTTGATTGAACCTTTCGGTACTCCGCCCGACGAGCGAGACCGCCATGTACCCGATGTTCTCCCTGTGGATCCGCAGCCACGCGGACCTCCCGCTCAAGGTGTTCCAGAAGGAAACGGCACAGACACCTTGTTGAATCCAGGATTCGGCGAGGCCGCACCCCGCCCGCGCATCCGCCTTTCGTCGGGGGGGGTCCGTCGACCGCGGAATTCACGCGCCAGCCGAGGTGGCCGGTTCATGAGGGTTCCACCGCCACGGTGTCACGGCGGACGGGTGCCATCCTACGATCGCTTCCGGGCGCGCCGGCTCGCGTTGAGCACGGTGACCCCGACGATGTCCCGGCCGCGGTAGCGGACGAGAATCCCGTCGCCCTCCTCCCGGGTGTCGGTGGCCTTCTGGGGGCGCTCGAAGCTGATGTAGAGCACGTCGGCCTCCCGATCGTAGTCCACGTGGTACTCACGCACCGGCAACTTCAGGAGGGCGGGCACCGCCTCTAGGATGCTCTTCGTCGTCGCGGTCACGGCGGCCATACGCGATCCCTCTGCGTCCACCCATGCACGTTCCGGGTAAAGAAGGCTGTGATGACGAAGCCGTCCGTCCGGCTGACCTCCCGGTACACGACGACGAGGTGCTTCCGCTTCACGCGCTTCACCGCGAGAAGCTCGCCCTCCCAACCCTCCGCGACGAAGTCAGGAGCTTCGATTGCGTTCAGGACGGTTGCGGCATGCCCCGCGACCTCGTCGTGATGCTCCGCGATGTGAAACCACCGCTCCTCCGTCAGGCGGATGGTCGCGCCGCCGACCGAGATGGCGGTTCGGGCCACGCGCGGGAGAGAGAGCGCCGGGGGAAAAAACCTTCCGAAGCCAAAGACGAAGCCTCTGCGACCGGCCCCACCGTTCGCGCCTCTCGACGACG
This sequence comes from Thermoplasmata archaeon, assembly GCA_035283165.1. Taxonomy (GTDB): domain Archaea; phylum Thermoplasmatota; class Thermoplasmata; order RBG-16-68-12; family EA-27; genus EA-27. Next base: position 5,090 of record DATEUK010000143.1, on the reverse strand, counting down.
TCCCCCGCGCGTGCCCTGGAAGGTGCGTTCGTCAATCACCGGGACCTGACGCGTGCTTGGGAGCGCGTTGGAGCCGGCGCGGTTGCGGCAAACGAACACCTCGGCGCAAGGCGGTACAGGCGGTCCGCAACGGTTACGTCGAGGGGGGTTGGGAACTCGGCCAGCTGAACGGACGGAGGATCGGCGCCGACGGTATCATCCGAGGTCGTCACATCCGGCAGATATGAAGCCCGCCGCAAGAGAAAGCTATTTGGCGGTGGCGCCCATCGGACGGACCTCCATGGTGACGAAGGCCGAGGACTTCAACGAGTGGTACAACGAGGTCGTCGACAAGGCCGGCCTCACGGACATGCGGTACCCGATCAAGGGGATGAACGCGGCGTTAGACTCCGCCCTTCCTACCCCCCCGACGCCATTCCGCGTCCCATGCATGGCTCGCACGGACAGGAGGAGGTACACATTTATCCAACCGCGGCCGATTGCTGACCATGTCATCGGTCTCTAAGGGCTCGATCGTACGGTTCGCTGACGGTTCCGACTGTGGAAGCTCCAAGGGCTTTGGCATTCCCTCATCTGCCCGGCGACCGGACACGCCCGCGAACGACTTGCGGGAGATTCGGTGCATCGGAGAGCAATGCGACCAGGGTCTGGGTCTCCACAACGCCTCGGATCGCGCGGATCTGGTCCACGGTCGTGTTGAGGTGCTCGATGTCCTCGCATCGCAGGAGGGCGGCGATGTCGTAGGGACCGGAGGTCTCGAACGTCCCGTCGGCGAGTCCCCGCAATGCGCGGACGACGGACGGCGTTCGGTTCGGCTCCGTCCGGATGAGGACGACCCCGCGGGTCGCGATCTCCTCCGCGTCCACGGTGAATCTCCGGATCGTGTGGTTCGCGACCATCCGACGAATGCGATGACGGACCGTGCCTTCCGTAACGCCGAGCACCTTCGCAATCGTGACGTTCGCGGTCCGCGCGTCGTGCCGCAGGATCTCCAGGATCCTCGCGTCCAAGCCGTCCATGCCCCGGGATAGCCGCCGGAGGATTTACGATTTTCGTATCTAAATTCGTATTTCGGAATCTATATATACGCATCTTCGGCTGCGCCAAGCGATGGTCCCAGCGCGACCGACGGGGTGCTACACCGCGATCGTCACGCCGATGATCGGGGACGGAGCGATCGACAAGGAGGGACTTCGGCATCTCGTCGACTTCCAGAAGTCGTCGGGCGTGGACGGCATTGTCGCGGTCGGGACCACGGGGGAGAGCCCGACACTGGGTCCCGGGGAGCGCCTCGCGGTCGTCCAGCGATGCCGGGAGTGGCTCGACGACGCGGTCGATGTGGTCGCGGGTACGGGGACAAACTCCACGGAGGAGGCGATCCGTGCGACGCGCGGGGTCTCGGACTCCGGGGTGGAGCGCGTCCTGGTCGTGGACCCTTACTACAACGCGCCGAGTTCGATCGAGATCCGGAGGGAATACTACGACCCGATCGCGCGTGCCTTCCCGGACGTCGGGATCATCCCGTACGTCATCCCGTCCCGCACGGGGACGCGACTGGAACCTCCGGACCTCGCGCTGCTCGCCGAGGAGTGCCCGAACGTCGTCGGCGTCAAGGACGCGACGGGGTCCGTGGACTACGGCCGCGAGGTGCGTGGCCTCCTCGGTCCCGCATTCTCGATTCTCTCGGGGGACGACGGTCGCGCTGCGGGCTTGATCCAGGACCCAGCGGTCCGCGCGCAGGGGCTCATCTCCGTCGTCTCGAACGTGTTCCCTCGGACCCTCGCCGCGTACGTGCGCGAGTTGCGGGCTGGCGACACGCTCCCGGAGGCTCTCGCGCGCCGCCTGCGTGCCCTCACACCGCTCCTCTCGCTCGTGACCGTGGAGACCCAGGAGCGGACCACGAAGGGCGAGGTCCGGGTCCGCGCGCGGAATCCCGTCCCCGTGAAGGCGATCATGAACATCCTGGGCATCCCCGCGGGGCGTTGCCGTCCGCCCGTGGGGCGCCTCACGCCCTCCGCCCTGGACGTGGTGCTCGGTGCCCTCCGGCGCGCCCACGAGGAGTGTCCGGAACTCTTCGCGGAGGTCGAGTCTGCGTTCGACGTGACGGTGTCCGAGAGGTTGCGAGATCCGCGGAGTTGGGAGGGGCTTTCGTACGATTAGACTCGGACTTGTCGGCGCGGATGGTCGGATGGGACGCGCGGTCCTGGAATGCATCCGCGAACCGTTCTCTCTCGGGGCCGCGTTCGTGCGCACCGAAAACACCCGACGGGGGCGGACCGTGCGAGAGGCGGGTCTCGGGGCGAGCGACGTGCGTCTCGGCGGTCCTGAGGATGCGCCGTCGGCCTTGACGGCGTGCGATGTGCTCCTGTCGTTCGCGATCCCGGCCGCGGATGTCGAGTTCGCCGCCCTGGCGGCGGATCTCGGAATCCCGCTCGTGGTGGGCACGACCGGACACGATGCCCACCAGCGGGATCGGCTCGCCGCCGCCGCGGAACGCGTCCCCCTCGTTCTCTCGCCGAACTTCGCCGTCGGAATCGCCGTGCTGCAGAGCCTGCTTCCGGGAGTCGCCCCGCTTCGCGTCGGGTTCGACCCCGCCATCGTGGAGACCCATCACGTGAAGAAGCGGGACGCTCCCTCCGGGACCGCGCTTGCGCTCGCGGAGGTCCTCGCGCGGGCGCTCGGCCGCGGTCGCGGCGATGCGTCCCCGGAGAACGGGCACCCGATCCCGATTGCCTCGATCCGGGCCGGGGCGGTGCCCGGAGACCATGCGGTGATCCTCGCGGGTCCGCACGAGGTCCTACGACTCGAACATCGCGTCCTTTCTCGGACCGCCTTTGCGGAGGGCGCCCTGATCGCGGCCCGATGGGCGGCGTCCGGCCGGCCTCCCGGCCTCTACTCGTTTCTCGACGTCCTCGCGGACGCAGGGGAACGCGCGGCGGAGCTGAGTGCTTGAGGGATCTGATCGTGGACCCGTTGGAGAACCGGGACGGCATGCTGCACGTGGGCGGAGTCAGCGCGGTCGAGCTCGCGGACCGATACGGCACGCCCCTCTACGCGATCGTCGAGGACCGGATCCGCGCGAACTACCGGCGCCTGGTCCGCGCGTTCCGCGAGCGCTATCCGGACACGCGGGTCCACTACGCCCTCAAGGCGAACACGAACCTTGCGGTTCTCTCGATCCTTCGTCAGGAGGGCGCGGGTGCGGACTGCTCGTGTCCGGCGGAGATCGACCTCGCCCGCCGGGCGGGATTCCTCGCCTCGGACATCCTCTACACGGGCGCGTTCCCCTCGCGCGAGGAGATCGCGTTCGCGCGGGACGCGGGGGTGATGATCAACCTCGACTCGGACGACCGCTTGGAGGACGTGGCGAACGGGCGCGCGAAGCCCGTCCTGTCGTTCCGCGTGAACCCCGGCCCCGGCCGGGGAAAGCACGGCCTCGTGTTCGCGGGTCCCGACGCGAAGTTCGGGCTGCCTCTCCCGCGGATCCTCGAGGCGTTCCGCGAAGCGCGCGCGCTCGGGTTCGAACGGTTCGGGATCCACATGATGACGGGGTCGTGCGTGCTCGACCCGTCCTACTTCGCCGAGATAACCTCCCGTCTGCTCGAGATCGCGGGCAAGGTCGCCGCGCAGGTCGGGATCACGTTCGAGTTCGTGGACATCGGCGGGGGACTCGGCGTGCCCTACGAGCCGAGCGAGCAACCGCTGCCGATCGACCGGGTCGCGGAGGACGTCGTGACCGCCTTCGAGGAGGGATGCGAAGCGTTCTCCCTTGGTCGGCCTCGCCTTGTCCTCGAGCCGGGGCGGTACCTCGTGTGCGACGCGGGCGTCCTCCTGACGCGCGTGCACAGCGTGAAGCGGGGGGCCGCGACCTTCGTCGGCGTCGACGCGGGGATGCAGACGCTCCTGCGCCCCGCGCTGTACGACGCCTATCATCCCGTCCTGGCGGCGAACCGCCTTCAGGAGCCGGACGGCGATCCCGTCACGATCGTCGGCCCGGTGTGCGAGAACACCGACGTGCTCGCCCGCGACCGGACCCTCCCCGAGCTCCGGGAGGGGGACGTGGTCGCGATCTTGAACGCGGGCGCCTACGGCTTCTCGATGAGCAGCCAGTACAACAACCGCCCGCGGCCTGCGGAGGTCCTCATTTCCGGCGGCGCGCACGAGATCGTGCGGGAGCGGGAGGTCGTCGCGGACCTGGGGCACCGCCAGAGGGTCCCCGGGAGACTGCTCCGATGATCCGCGTGGCCGCGCGCATCCGGAGCCTTCCCGCCTACCCGTTCGCGAAGCTCGAAGGACTCGCCGCGGCCGCACGCACGCGCGGCGTGGACGTCGTGAACCTGGGCATCGGGGACCCGGACCTTCCCCCGCCGCAGGCGGTCGTCGAGGCGGTGCGGGAGGCGGTGGGTCGTCCGGACCTGCAGGGCTACAGCGCGAGCACCGGCGAGCGGTCCTTCCGCGAGGCGGTCGCGGACTGGTACGCGCGTCGCTTCGGCGTGGACCTGGACCCGGAACGAGAGGTATGCGCGCTGATCGGCTCCAAAGAGGGGATTGCGGGCCTCGCGCGGGCGTTCGTCGACCCGGGCGCGAGGGTCCTGTGCCCCGACCCCGCGTATCCCGTGTATGCGAACGGGGCGACCCTGCTGAGCGATGGCACCCCGATCGTCGCGCCCCTCCTCCCTCCGGATTTCCTGCTCGACCCCGACGCGCTCGACGCGCCGGGGCTCCGCCTCGCGTACCTGAACTACCCGAACAATCCGACGGGTGCGACCGCGTCCCGGAAGGAGTTCGCCGCATACGTGGCGGCAGCGCGGGATCGCGGCATCCTCCTCGCCCACGACCTCGCGTATTCCGAACTCGCATTCGACCCGGCGGACGCGCCAAGCCTCCTCCAGGTCGACGGGGCGAAGGACTGCGCGGTCGAGTTCCATTCCCTCTCGAAGACGTTCTCGATGACGGGGTATCGCCTCGGGATGGCGGTCGGCAATGCGGACGCGATTGCCGCCCTCGCGCGCGTGAAGGCGCAGCTCGACTCCGGCCCGCCGAAGTTCCTCCAGGGGGCGGGCGCGGAGGCGCTCCGGCTCTACGAGGGC
>DATEUK010000142.1:0-10528 GCA_035283165.1 Thermoplasmata archaeon | reverse complement strand
CCGAGGGCGGGCGCATGCAGGACGCGGTACTCCGTGGGCCCACCGGGGGATCCGTCGAGGGGGGCGGGGGTCCAGGTCAGGCTGAGGTCCTGGAAGCCGGATCCCGTGAGCGCCGCGCTCACGATCACGGGAGAGGTCGGTTCGGGCGTAAGATTCAGCTTGGCCACAAAAGCATCGTAACCGTATTGGGTTGTCTTGAAAGCCCCCGGGGTGACCGGGAAGTCCGTCGAATTCGTCCATCCCGCCACGTAGGCGTTGCCGGCGGCGTCGACCGCGACCGAGTTTACCCGGTCACTGCCGCCACCGCCGAGGTACGTGGCGTAGAGGAGGGCGCTGCCCGACGGATTCAGCTTCCCGAGAAATCCGTCCCAACTACCGTCAAGGGTCACGTCAAAGGCACCAAGGGTGACGGGCACGTCCACGGAATTTGAAGTTCCGGCCACGTAGGCGTTGCCGGCGGAGTCCACCGCGACTGAGAGTCCGTAGTTCTGGGTCCGGGCGAGATACGTTGCGTAGAGGAGGGAACTCCCGGTGGGGTCCAGCTTCGCGACGAATGTTTCCACAGGCCCTGAATTGGTCGTGTCGAAAGCGCCGGGGGTGACGGGGAAGTCCGCCGACCACGTCGCTCCGGCCACGTAGGCGTTGCCGGCAGCGTCGACCCCGACCGACCATCCGAAATCACTGCTGGCACCGCCGAGGAACGTGGAGTAGAGAAGGCCGCTCCCCGTCGGGTCCAGCTTCGCCACGAAGGCGTCGGCGGGGCCGCCGATGTACGTGGTGTCGAGGGCGCCCGGCGTCGTGGGGAAGTCTAGCGAGTCTGTGGCCCCGGTCACGTAGGCGTTGCCGATGGCATCGACCGTGATCCCCAAACCTTGCTCCCCGTAGGTGCCGCCGAGGTACGTGGAATACAGGAGGGAACTGCCGCTGGGGTCGAGCTTGGTTACAAAGGCGTCGTATTCGTAGAAGGTCCCGTCGAAGTTACAGTTCCCGTCCGTGCCACAGCTCGTGTCGTAGGCCCCGGCGGTCACCGGGAAGTCCCAAGAATCTGTGTTTCCGGTCACGTAAGCGCTGCCCGCGGCGTCCGCCGCGATCGAGTATCCTTCATCCCAATCGCCAGTGCCGCCGAGGTACGTGGAGTAGCGGAGGGAACTGCCGCTGGGGTCCAGCTTCGTCACAAATGAATCAAAATCATCTACGCTGCTGATGTGGGTCGTGTTGAACGCGCCGGGGGTGACGGGGAAGTCGATGGAATATGTACTTCCGGTCACGTAGGCGTTGCCAGCGGCGTCCACCGCGATCGAGTACGGAAAGTCAAAATCACCACCGCCGAGAAAGGTTGCGTAGAAGAGGGAAGTGCCCGTGGGGTCCAGCTTTGCCACGTATCCATCCCACCACGGGGTGCAAGAACAGTTCGTGTCGAAGGCGCCGGGGGTGGCGGGGAAGTCCAAGGACCATGTGTTTCCGGTCACGTAGGCGTTCCCGGCGGCGTCCACCGCCATCGAGGTTCCCCACTCAACATCCCAGTCTCCGCCGAGGAATGTGGAGTAGATGAGGGGATCGATGACGAGGGCCCGGGACGAGTCCACGCCGTCACAGTCGAAGCCATAGGAGAGCGGAGAGCGTAGGACGAAGACGCAGGAGACCTCGTGCTCCCCCTGATACGCGATTGGCTTGGAGTCGGTGAAGTCTGCGAGCGCCGTACGAATCCAAAGGTTGCCGGCCCCGTCGAAGTCGATGGCTTCGGCCCCCTCATAGGCAAGGGTAAGCACGCCTGGGTCTGCACCCGGCGCGAGGTGAAACTCGTACTTGACGCCGGATGCCGATGCGCGATAGACGAGGTCTACGCCCTCATAGAGACCCTCGTACACGATCTCGCGGTAGCTCCGTACGTTCGTCCGCCAACGGGCAGGGTCGTTCCCCAGAAAGAAGTGGCTGGGGTAGGACAGGGGGTCCCTCCCCCGCGGGACCACCTCGTTCGCCCCCTCGAAGGAGAGACGCAGCATCACGCCCCGCGAGGGGGTGGGTTCTGACGGTCGTCGAGCCCCGAGCATGTCCCGTCCCGGGTCTTCGGTCAAGGGCGCGGGCGGGCTCTCCACGAGCGCCAGAAGGACGGCGCTGTCCGCGAACCCCACTTGTACGTTCCCCGAAGCGGCGTAGAACCGCACCTCCTGACGGTCGAGCTGCCCCGCGTTCTCGAGAAAAGCGTCGGCCCTCAGGCCTTCGAGCGCCGTTTCCGCGGCCGCCAGGGAAGGGTCCAGTCTCGTATCGTCCTTAGCGCCCTGGCCGTCTGTGGCGGGCGGGGCGGCGAGCGCGACAACACATGCGAGGGCCGCAAGGAGGACCGAGCGAGCCCTTGGCGTGGCCCCATGCGTGAAGAAGGACACACGAGCTCTCGACACCCCCACCCTCGCGCCCCAGGGAATGCCATGTGGAGCCATGAACCTGTCGGCCCCCAGCCGATCACCTCTTGGAATCGATCCATGGCTCGAACGACCTCTCATCGGCGATTCAATCCTCCAGTGAACCTCCGGTCCATGCCACCTGGATGTCCACTCACGGGCAGGGACTGCACCGGACCCAGTCTGGTTGCGATCCGGGGCCGACGACGACCTGCTGCCCGGTCGAGAACTCATACGTCCAGACGCTCATGATGTAGGACTGATATGTCTTCCCCGACTTCCCGGGTCCGCTGATTTGGACGACCTGGAGAGCCGCGAAGGCGATCTTGGCGTCGTCGGGCAGCCAGGTGGGAAACCACCCCCAGACGACGAACTGGGGTATCGGGTTCGGCTGACCAAGGTCGATGGTGTAGACACTGGCCCGTCCGCCCACGGGGGACGAGTGGAACGCGACCCTGTCCTGCGTCCTCGCCCAGTCCAGGTCGTCGAAACTGTAATTGACTGGCCCGAACCCGGTGGTGACTTCATTCGTGGCGAGGTCGAGGACCATGAGGGACCACTCGTTGTATTCCGCCAGATAGTCCGACAGTTCCAAGTGATTCTCAACCCATGCGATCCTCGTGCCCGCGGCATTCCACGTTGGGGAGAAGAGCTGCATCGCTACGAGGGCGCCTTCCCAGGATTCCACCGCGTAGAGTGTCGTCGGGGCCCCGCCGCCAACCGGAATCGTGCGCAACAACTGCGGGCGGAAATCCCCCCAGAAGTCGACCCGTTCCTCGATGAAGGCGATGACTGTCCCTTCGGGGGACCAGGCGGGTTTGAACCCTGCGGCGTGGCTGACGTTCGCGTAGAGGAGCAGGGGGTTCGTTCCCTGCACTGTTCCGTTGGACACGATCACATCGATGCGCCAGAGGTCGAAGCCGTAGCCGGAGTACGCCGAGAACGCGATGGCCCCTCGATCGGGCGCCCAGGTAGGGTATGTTGCCGAACCCGTGTACACGGTCGTCGCCGTAGAACCGTTCGCATTCATGACCTCGAGGGCAACATCGATGTAGGCAATGGCTGGGTCTGCGGGTGGCGGAGGCGGTGGCGGTGGTGGCGGTGGCTTCGGGCCGGCTCCCGGCGGCTTCGGCGCCGCCGCGAGCGGCGCCATCAGCAAGGCCGTGACAACGAGAGCGCTCAGGAGCAGCCAGGGCCTCATGGCCTTACGCCTCCTCGACGTTTACGGTGGTTTCACAGTGCCAGGCCCGGTCCCAACCCGGGCCGCCGTCCGCGAAATCCTCTCCGGGTCCGCAGTGAATATCGTCGTCACCCGACGCCACGGATTCGACATCCACGGAGAAGTCCGAAGAAATCACGTCGTCTCCGGACCCGCCGATCACGAGGTCGTTGCCGAAGTCCATCGAGTCGACGCCCGCGCCTCCGTTGGCGCCATCGCCCCGGATGTTCCCATCGTCGCCTTCGCCGCCGATCACGACATCGTCGCCCCCGATGAGGACATCGTTCCCGTCCAGCCCGCTCATCGAGTCCCCGTTGACCGCGAAGTCGTCGTCGGGGCCGCCATTGACCGTGTCGTCGCCCCCGACCAGGAGGTCGTTCCCTGCGCCACCGTTGAGCCCGTCGGCGAGCAGCCGGTCGCGGCCGCGCCCGCCGCTGATGACGTCGTCCCCGCCCAGGAGGACATCATCACCCGTTTGCCCTACGAGATGGTCCCCGTTCACGACCGACATGGGCCAGCCGTCGTCCCCTGGGCCACCCTCGACTGCGTCGTCCCCGCCGATCAACGTATCCGAACCCAGGCCGCCGGACATCATGTCCCCGTTGATTTGATCGTCGCCGGGACCCCCGTCGACCACATCGTCTCCGCCCGTCAGGACGTCGTTCCCGGCCTCGCCGAAGAGCAAGTCCCCGTCCACGACGTCGTTCCCGTCGTCACCGTAAAGCTCGTCGTCGCCGCCAGCGATCGAGTCGCTCGCCGCCGTACCCACGAGAAAGTCTCCAGAGACCACGTCGTCGCCGTCCCCGCCGAAGAGGACATCATTCCCCGGACCCCCGCAGAGCACATCATTGCCCTCGAGCCCGTAGATCACGTCGTCCCCGTCCAGGCCCGCGATCACGTCGTTGCCCGGCGTCCCCACGAGGAGGTCGTTCCCCGCGGTGCCGACGATCGTCGCAGGCACCGTCGCGACAGGGGTCGTCGGAGACACCCCCAACGTCACGAACAGGCACGTCTCCCCGACCGCGGATGCGCCGCCCGCCAAGAACCCGACCGCGAGTGCCGCCACGAGCATCGCTGCCAATGCAGTCGCACCTCCGCCCCGCATGTGAATTCCGATCGCCATTCGTGCACCTCCGGCTTGTGGCGGTCAGGCTCGAGGGCGCGCAACTAGACTTTGGTAGGTCGCTCTATAGAATCCTAAGGTTGTTGGTGGACCGTTCAATAACCCTCCGAGGCGGACTCGAATGGCAGGTGAAGTTCGCGCAGAATGGCTGGCGCGCTGCACACGCGAAGACGGCAACAGACCCTTCAACCCCCGCCGTTTGGCTTCGCCCGGCCGAACGCGAACGTTCGTGAATCTGATCGCCCCCGAGCCGGCTCCTTTATCGGGGCGTGCGGTTCCTGGTTCCGTTCTTCGAAACGTCTTGCCTGGCGCCGGCGCGCTCGAGCGATTCGAGGTGGTGCGCGATCCCGCGGATGTCGGCGGTATACCGTTTGCGAAGGCCCTCGCGGTCTACTCTGACAACGCCCAGCTCGGCCATCTTGCTGATGTGGTAGCTGATGGTCGGCTGGCTCAGCCCGACCTCCTCGGCAAGCTCCCGCTGCGTGCGTCCGGGGCGTCCATGGATGTTCTTCAGGAGGATCCGCTCGATGTCCGTGAGCTCTGGCTGCGCGTCCGCGATGCGCTGGCTACTCAGGGCGTACCGCCGGAATCGACCGTCCCTCCAAGAGCGGATCATGCCCTCCCTCTCCAGGACCCAAACGTGGTAGGCTAGGGTCCCCACACCCAGGTCCATGTCGCGGCGGATCGCCTCGAAATGCACCCCCGGGTTCGCAAGCAGATAGCCGTGTATGTTCCCCCGCGTATAGTGTTCCAGGATGGTGTTGTGGCGTAGTCTTGCCCACAGAATCACGATGGGCGTGATGAAGGCCAACCGCCGCGACTCGTTCAGGGCGAGAAGCGAAAGGCCACTCAGGATCACGAGGATGATGAGCCACCATACGTCGACCACGATCGACGGCAGGGGCGTCCCGATCGTGACGAAGAACGTGAGCTCGACCTCCACGTTGCCCACATGGTCCACCGACCGGTAGCCAATGGCGTGCTCCCCAGCCGGGAGGGAGAACGGTTCCCCGTACGAAGTCCATGCCCCGCCATCGATTCGATACTCCGTGCGCGCGACTCCGCTGCCGGCGTCCGAGGCGGAGACGACAAATGAACTCCGGGTGGTGTACGGTCCCGAGGCGGGACGGACTTCCGTCGCGGGCGGCGTGTCGTCGACGACGACATCGACGCTTCCCGTCGCGACATTGCCAAGGAGGTCGGACGCTCGGTATTCGAGCACGCTCGTCCGATCCGGTCCGGACAATGAGATCGCGCCCGCATACGGGGTCCACGCGCCGCCGTTCAGACGATACTCCACGAGGGCGACGCCGACCGGAAGCGCCCCTTCATCCGTCGCGGCAAGCGTGATCGGAGTGCGGGACGTGACGTATACGTTCGCCGCCGCGTAGCGCGGGTCCCCGATTTCCAGGGTCGCCGTCGGCGCCGTCCCGTCCACGATCACCGCGAACGCGTTGGAATTCTCCACATTCCCGAGAAGATCGCGGGATCGGTATGCGACCAAGTAGGCGCCCTCCCTCGGCAACCCGAAGGGGCCGATGTAGGGAGTCCACACAGCCCCGTCCACCTGGTACTCGGTGGAGCCGAGGCCCACCGGCGGAGAGCCCCCGTCCACGGCGGCGAGCGAGAGAGTCGTCGCGGCGGAGACGTAGAGAGCGCCGCCAATCGGGACCTGAGGCGTCCCGACCGAAAGCGTCGTGGTCGGCGGGGAGTCGTCGACGACGAAAGTCGCTTGGTTCATCGCCTCCGGGTTTCCAAGCGCATCCGTCGCGTAGTACACGATGTGCCTCACCCCGTCGGGCGCGGGCAGTGGGATTGGCGCTACGTACGGTGCCCATGGGGACCATACCAGTCCGTCCCAAACGCGATATTGGATGGAGTCCAAGCCGCTCCCTCCATCCGTGGCGGCGAGGGAGACGAGAGCTGAGGACGTCAGGTACGTCATCCCGCCCGACGCATAGGTTGCCCCTGTCACGCTCAGGCTCGTCGCGGGCCCCAAGGTGTCGACGCACATCTGCCAAGGCGCGCTGAAGGGGCTCCATGCACCGGCGGAATCCTGCGTGCGCACGCGCCAATACCAGCACCCGTCCGCGAGCGGGACGAAGGACCAGGACGGCGTGGGGGATACCATGTCCCCGCTCGAGTAATCGATCGAGCCGAACGCGGCGTCTGCGTCGATGTCCACGCGGAAGCCGGTCTGAACGTCCCCGACGTTGGGGTCTTGGAAACTCCACGCGAACATTGCCGTCGCCGCCGGGGTCCACGAGCCGTGAAGGGGAGACAGGAGCAGCGGCACGGATACGTCGTTCGGCTCATACGTGACCGTGATGAGGCGGTGGACGGACTCCCAACCGAGGAAGTCAAAGGCGCGCACCCGGAGGGCGTTCGCCCCGATGACGAGGGGACACTCCCGGGACCACGACGTCGTGCCCGTCGCGGGGCTCCACGTGGCTCCGCCGTCGCAGCTGACCTCGACCCTCACGACGCCACTCCCGGCACCGTCGTCCGCGACTCCGTCGACGGTGATCGGGCTTGTGAAGGTGGTAAACCCATCTGCTGGCGAGCTGAAGGCCACCGTGGGGGGGTCCGGATCGTAGTTCAGGGTGATGACCGCGTGCGACGACTCCCATCCGGCGGCGTCGAAAGAACGTGCGTGAATCATGTTGCGTGTGCGCAGGAGAGTGCAACCTTCGTAGTACCATCGGACCGTCCCGACCGCGAGACCCCAGGTCGAACCTTGGTCGCAGCTCACCTCGACGCGGTCCAGGCCGCTCCCACCCGTGTCCGCAGCGGTGCCCACCAAGAGCGGGATAGCCGTCGAGACCCACTGTCCGTCCGCATGGGACAGGAAGGCCACATTGGGTGGGGTCATGTCCGGTGGTGGCGGCGTTGCGTAGCGGTTCGCCCACACGCTGATTTCACCCCAGTTCAATTGCATCCAAACGGCGCTCGCGTTTCCGCCCGGATCCATGGCCACCGCCGTCGAAAAGACGTCCCCGGACGTCGTCTCGATGAGCTCCGGGGCACCCCAGCCGGTGCCGGGCACGTACCGGCTGGCCACCGTGTTGTAGTAGACTCCGTCCGACTGGGACCACACGGCGATGACGTTGCCGGACGGATTCCCTGCCACGCTTACCAGGTAGGCGTCTCCCGGCTCCGCCTCGAGGGGCTCCGGCCTGCCCCAGCCGATGCCCGCGACGTACCGGCTCGCCCAGATGTTACAACAGGAAGTGGGGGTCCACTGCGTCCACGCGGTAATCGCGTTGCCGGACGAATCCACCGCCAGCCGCGGCCCACGTGCGGACGAACCCATATCGATCAGCTCCGGGGTCTCCCATCCGATGCCCGCGATGTACCGTTGCGCCCTCACGACCGTTCGGCCCCCGGAGTTATCGTGCACGACGATCGCGTTGCCGGCCGGATCGAAGGCGATGTCCGGCAGGAAGCCAGAGACACCGTTTCCTCTTACCGTATCAATTAGTTCCGGGGGCTCCCAGCCGACGCCCGCCACATACCGAGACGCCCAAAGGTACTTCCACCAATAGGTCGGGTCCGATCGGTGCCACACGGCGATCGCGTTGCCCGCCGAATCCGTGGCTACCACTGGAGGGTTCCCGTAATCGGATCTGTTCTGCAAGAGTTCGACGGTCCCCCAGCCGATTCCCGCGACGTACCGATTCGCCTGGACGCTGCGAGTGACGTTCCACTGATCCCAGACGGCAATCGCACTGCCGCCTGGATCCATGGCCACGTGCGGACCCTGTACGTAGGCCGGCGGTGCCTGCGGTGCCCCAATCCGGGCCGGGGTTTCCCAGCCGACACCCGCGACATACGGGATCGCCATGATGTCGCTGGCGATGTCGCTGTACTGCGCCCACACGGCGATCGCGTTGCCAGCCGGATCCACAGCAATGTTTGCATCGGAGGCGTTCCCGGGTTCCCCCTCGAGGAGCTCCGCGGTCCCCCAGCCGATGCCCGCGACATACCGGTTCGCCCAGACGCTGAATTCCATCCCGTTCAACTGCGTCCACACGGCGATCGCGTTGCCAAACGAGTCCGCGGCCACGTCGAGCGAGTGCTCATACGCGTACGCCCAGTTCCCCGGCTCCTTAGAGATAAGCTCCTCGGAGCCCCACGCAGATGAAGCGCGGGCATCTTGCAAGACGGCCAGCGAGGAGAGGACGGCAAGGACGACCAACGCCGACCCCCCGAGCCCTCCCCAGCCGCGGGACACGGAACCCTGTCGGTCAACAACCGTGTGCGCGCTAGAGGAGCCCGTTCCCGCCCGACGGACGCCGGTCTGGGACGCCCGCATCCTGGACTTCGGACCTCCGGGCCTGCCTATGGAGCCATCGGAAACCGTTCGCGCGCGGCTTGCCGCCTCCGACTTCCCGACCACGCGGGGTCAAGGTCGGCTGTGACAAACTAGTTTCTGGTGGGCCGTTCTATGACGTCTGCCCCTAGGTTCGTGATTGGGACCCCGCACTCGCGTCGGCGAGGACAATGTGGCCCTCGCGCTTCAGAACAGCAAGACGGGAGGCGCCTCTACGGGCTCATGAACACCTCCTGCGGTCGAGCCGCGTCAGGCCGTGGCCGGTCGTTACCTTCTTGCGCCCCGACCGATTGCGGCGCGGCGTGCAAGACCGTGGCGTCCCCGCCAAACGCGTCTGGCGGGAGTTACGCGAGGCCTCGGACGACGACCTCCATTTCCGCGACGCGCGGATCTTCGGCAGCATGTGCACGGAGCCCCTGCCGATCGCCCGGCGGGCGCACGGAATGTTCCTGGAGGCGAACCTCGGGAATCCCGGCTACTACAAGGGGACGTGGCGGCTCGAGCGGGAGACGCTGAAGATGCTGTCGTCCCTGCTGCACGGAATGAACCTGGGCGGCTTCACGGTCTCCGGCGCGACGGAGGGGAACATCACCGCGCTGTGGATGGCGCGGAACACGACGCGACGCCGCACCGTCATCGCCGCCAAAACCGCCCACTTCTCCGTCCGCAAGGCCGCCGACCTGCTCGGGATGCGCCTCGTGGAGATCGGGTACGACGAGGACTATCGCCTCGATGTCGACGCGCTCCGGAAGAAGGTGACGAAGGACACCGCGGCGGTCGTGGCGGTGGCGGGGACGACGGAGCTCGGCCAGGTCGACCCCATCGGCGAGATCGGCGAGCTGTGCGAGGACCGCACGTTCCTCCACGTCGACGCCGCGTTTGGCGGCTTCGTCCTCCCGTTCCTAGGAGATGCGGGCGTCCCGCGGTGGGACTTCCAAGTGCCCGGCGTCAGTTCCCTCGTCCTCGACGCGCACAAGATGGGGATGGCGACGATCCCCGCATCCCACCTCCTCGTGCGGGAGGCGAAGCACTTCGCGAAGATCGCGGTCGAGTCCCCGTACCTCACAAGCGTGTATCAGACATCGCTCCTCGGAACGCGGAATAGCGCGGGAGTGGCGGCGGCGTACGCGGCGATGCGGTCGCTGGGACGCGAGGGCTACCAGAAGATCGTGGCTCGCTGCATGAGGAACACGCGTCTCATCGTGAAGCGCGCCCGCGAGGCCGGGGTCGAGCCAGTCGTGGAGCCGATGATGAACGTCGTCGCGTTTCGCCTCAAGGACGTGGAGGCCGTGCAGCGGGCGCTCGACGCGAAAGGCTGGAAGGTCAGCACCGCCAGGAACCCGCCGGCCCTCCGCGTCGTCGTGATGCCTCACATCACCGCCAGGGCCGCGGCGGCGTTCGCCGAAGACCTCGTGGCGGCGTGCCGGAAGCTCGGAGGCATCTAGCCTGCAACG
>DATEUK010000141.1:0-5099 GCA_035283165.1 Thermoplasmata archaeon | reverse complement strand
GTCTCGCGACGCGCCTCGTGGAGTCCTACGGGCGGTGGTGGATGCGGTCCCTCCTCGCGCGAGGGGATGTCCTCGTCCTCGCGTTGGAGCAAGGAATCGAACTCCCGAACGCGACCTACGTCGGCCCGATCGTGCGTCCGTTCTCCGCGAGCCGGGAGAAGCTCCGGGACGACTTCGTGTTCCTGAAGAAAACGGTGCTCGTGGCCCCCGGCGGGACGGACGTCGGCGCCTTCCTGATCGACGAGGCGATTCGCGCCTGGCGGGATCTGCGAATGGAGGACGCGCAGATAATCGTCGTCACGGGTCCCTCGATTCCTGCGCCGAAAGAGAAAGACGTCTACTTCCGCGGGTTCATGCCGAACCTGCACGACTACGTGGCGGCCGCCGACCTTGTGATCACCATGGCGGGGAAGGGCACGATGTACGAGGCGCTCGCGGCGGGGACGCCGGTGATCGCGATTCCCGCCAGGGGCCATGCCGAGGCGGAACGAAACGTGCGGGCCGCGGGCCTCCCGTTCGTCTTCGGGGACGCGTGGCGGCTGCGAGAACTGATCCCCGCCAGGCTCGCAGAGCCCCGACCCCCGCCCAGGGACTTCGGACCCGCAAGGGCCGTGGCGGCGATCGAGGGCTTTCTCGCGGAACGAGGTGTGCTCGGCGGGGACGTCGTCTCGTGAGTTACAAGCGCCGCGCGCCTTATAATCCGGTCCGCGTTCCCCATGCGATGTCGGCATCGACGGAGTTCTTCGACGCGGTCAAGAAGGGGGATGTCTCCGCCGTTCGCGAATGGCTTGAGAAGGACAGCTCGCTTGTGAACGCGAGGACGGAGAAGGGCTTTTCACCCGTGACGGTCGCGGCGTACTACGGGCAGGAGGACGTGCTCCGGACGATGCTCGAGTGGGGGCCCGCGATGACGGTCCACGAGGCCTCGCTCGCCGGAGACCTGAACCGTGTGTGGGAGCTCGTCGAGGGCGACTCGAGGCTCGCGAACGACACGTCCTCTCCCGACGGATTCCCTCCCCTCGGCCTGGCGGCGCACAAGGGTCGCATCGAGGTCGTGAAGTACCTGATCTCAAGGGGTGCGGACGTGAACTTCGCCGCGCCGGAAACGGGGTTCACGGCGCTCACGGGGGCGATCGCGGGCGGACACGCGGACGTCGTTCGGGTCCTGTTGGCGGCAGGGGCGAACGTGAACCACCGGTACGAGGAGAATCGGTTCAGTCCCCTCATCGAGGCAGCGGGCGACAACGAGCCGGAGATCATCGAGCTCCTCCTCGACGCCGGCGCGGACGTGCGCGCGCGGACGAACGACGGGAAGAGCGCGCTGACCCTCGCGGTGGAGAAGGGTCACGGGGAAGTCGCGGAAATCCTCCGGCGTCACGGTGCGACGCCGTAGCCGAGCCGCCGAACGACGGGAACAGGGACTAATGCTCGCTCGTCCCTTCCGGACCCATGAAGTACCGGTTCTACTACACGGGCATCCGCGTGCGGAATCTCAAGCGCTCCCTCGACTTCTACACGGAAGCGTTCGGGATGAAGGTCGTGAACGAAGGGACGATGGGGCACGGCGGCAAGTACGTGCAGCTCGTCGGCGACGGGTCCCGCCAGAAGCTCGAGCTCAACTGGTACCCGCCCGGGAGCCGGTTCCACACGCCGTACCGGAAGGGCGACGAGATCGACCACCTCGCGTTCGTCGTCTCCGACGTGGAGAAGGCGTACGCCGAGTTGTTGCGAAAGGGCGCGAAGCCCGCCGTCCCGCCGGCGAGTTCGAAGGGGACGGAGGTCTACGTCAAGGACCCGGACGGCATTTGGCTCGAGCTGCTGGGCGGCTAGACCATCCGGCCTGTGGGTGACGTACGGTCGGCGCTCAATCCCTCCGTGCCTCCAGGACGATGCTCTCCGCGCCGAACGACCTCGTGATCCGCTTCGTGCTCTCCGAGGACGACTTCGCGAAGTAATCCATGCGCTTCAGTACGCGCACGTCGCGGAAGCCCGCACCCTCGATCGCCTTCAGATAGTCCCCCTCCACGGCCGCGCCGCCGATGCAGTCCGCCCACAGCTGCGGGTTGATCCCGCACACCGCCCCGACGTCCTCCTGCGTGACGATGTCCGCGAGCTGCAGGCGCCCGCCCGGCTTGAGCACCCGGTGGATCTCGCGGAACGCGGCCTCCTTGTCCGGCACGAGGTTCAGAACGCCGTTGCTCGTGACGACGTCCACGCTCGCGTCCGGCAACGGGATGTTCGTGGCCGCGCCCTCGTGGATCTCCACGTTCTTCGCCCCCATCTTCGCGATGTTCGCGCGGGCCTTCGCGATCATGGCGGGCGTGATGTCGAGGCCGTGCACCTTCCCCTTCGGGCCGACCTTCAGGGACGCGTACAGCACGTCCGTCCCGGATCCGGAGCCGATGTCGAGCACGGTGTCCCCCGGGCGGATCGCGTTGGCGGCGTGCGGAAAGCCGACGCCCGCGAACGACTCCGTCGCCGTCGGCGGCAGCTTGTTCAGCTCCGCCTCCGCGTATCCCAGGTACGTGAGCGCCTGCATGCCGTGGGGGAAGTGGTACTCCCTCTCCGGACTCGAGGCGACCTCCGTGTACAGCGCCTGCACCGCTCGCGTGATCACCGGGGCGAGGTCCGTCGCACGCGCCGCGTATTCTGTCGGGATCACGTGGGAGACCGGGACCAGGTCCAGTGGCAGCTTGTCCACCTTCTTGCTCCCCCACCGCCAGAACGCGCCGGCATCCGACGGCACGGGCTTCAGCAGACCCGCCGCGGCGAGCTTCTCGAGTCGCGCCTGCGCGTCCGCGTTGGAGATCCGGAACACCTCCGCGATCTCGCGCGCGGGCGTGAGGCCGTGGTGATGCTCCACGTACTCCAGGATGTCCGACGGCGTTCGCTTCGGCAGCCCGGGCGCGAGGCGGTCGACGATCTCCTCGAAGGGACCCGCGGTGAACGTCTGCCCCTTCGCGACCGACTTCCCCTCGCGGTTCCGTACGACCAGGGAGAGGAAGTTCGCGTGGGCCGCGTGCATCGCGTGCTGGTCCTCCTCGAAGGCCTTCTGCACCGCCGCGGACTTCATGTCCTTCCGGAGGCGCTCGCCGTCGAGCCCCACCTCTCCCGCCAAGCGCGCGTACTCGTCCTCCGTCGCGGGGCGGCACTCGACCTGGAACGCCTCCATCATGCGACGGAAGTACCGGTCCGCCTTCTCCGCGGACTGGAGCTGCGCCGCCTTGAACGCGAGGCAGCCCGGGTACGTGGACGAGACCTTCGACCGCCACATGTAGTCCGGAACGACGGGCATGCCCGTCATCTCCACGGATTCGTGGACCCAGTGGAGCGTCGACTGTTCGTCGACCTCGTACTCCTTCATCCACTCGTTCCGGTCGCGATACGTCCCGCCCATCCGGTACGTGACCTTCACGTTGTCCCCGTACACCTCCTTGAGCCGCTGCAGGATCGGCTCGAGGCCCCACGACCACCAGCACATCGGGTCTGCGAAGTGCACGATCTCGATCGGCGGTTCTGCCATGGTTGTCCCGAGGGACCGCCCGGTATATAGCGACAAGCTCCACCTTGAATCACGCGGGGTCTTCGTCCCGACCTCGATGAAGACCCTCTTCGCGGGCGATTCCAGAAATGGGTCAAGCTGGTGAGACGATCCGTCCGTTTCGCACGACCGCCGTTCCGTCGATCGTGACCGTCGCGCCCGTCAGCGTGCCCGCAAGCCCGAAGCTCGACGTGTTCGTGCCGCCAAACTCGTCGTTGTCCCCGATCGTGACGTACACGTTCCCCGCCGCGAGGTAGTCCTGCAGGAAGCCCGTGCGGACGCGGGGGTTCAGCCCGATCTGGAGGCCGCCGAGCTGGTCGCGGCCCTCGGTCCCCTTCGCCCACTGCCTCTGCACGAGTTCGCCGTTCTCCTCCGCGCTCCACTTCGCGCGCCCCCCGTCGAACCCGAACGTGAGGCCGCGCATCCACCGTCCCGTGTACGCGTTGGGGCGGTCGAAGCGGATCGTCCCCTCGCCGCTCCCCTCGTCCGGCGCCACGTACAGCTCGCCCGCGGGGACGGACGCCATGTTCTCGCCTTCCTCGACGAGCTGCGGCGTGATCACGCCGTCGTCGAGGCGCGCCTTGCGTCCCGCGAGGTCGCACGCGAACCGCGTCCCGTTGGGGGCGGTGATTTCGACGTGCCCCTTCCCGGAGAGGAGTCGCTGCGCCGTCCGCCCGGCCCGCCGGAGGTCCGCGGCGTCAATCGCGGATGCGTCCAGCATCATCCGCCGCCACGCCTCGAGGTCGAGCCCGTACGCCGCCGCACGCTCGGGCGTCACGTACCCGAGGCCGACCCGGACGCCGCGGATCTTGTAGCGCTCCGCGCGCTTGTACCATTCGTCGTTGTAGTCGGTCATCGCGTTGTACTTGTCGATCCCGACCTCGCGGATCTTCCGGATGTCCGCGGGGCCCGTGATGAACACGTACGCGTCCGCCTCCTTCAGTGCCGCCCACTCGTGCTTGCCGATCTTCCCCTGCTTGCTCGGAGGGAGCGTGGCGGCGGACCGCCAGAACGTCTCCTCATCCTCGAGGAGGAACAGGGACCGCGCGCCCATCGCGCGGATCTGGTACACGAACTCCGCGGCGATCGGCACGCCGTGGTTCCACGATTCCACGATGACGTTCTCGCCCGGCTTGACGTGCAGGGAACTTCTCAGGACGCTCTTCGCAAGGGACTCGTATTCCGACAAGGGATTCCCCGTGAGTAGGAAGGGGGCGCGGCCTATAACGATATCCTTGGGCCGCCAAACTTCAAGTCCCACCATGGCGGTCGCACGCGCGTGAAGCTCAGCCTCGACACTCGCGTCTCGCTCAACCACGGGGGTGAGATGCCCGTCTTCGGCCTCGGCGTCTGGGAGGCTTCGGGCAAGAAGTGCGTCGAAGCGGTGAAGCACGCGCTCCGCGTCGGCTACCGCCTCATCGATACCGCCAAGATCTACGGGAACGAGGAGGAGGTCGGCCTGGCGGTCCGCGAGAGCGGCGTCCCCCGGGAGGACGTGTTCGTCACGACGAAGGTCTGGACCTCGGATCAGGGATACGAGTCCACCCTCCGCGCCTGC
>DATEUK010000140.1:0-3792 GCA_035283165.1 Thermoplasmata archaeon | reverse complement strand
ATCCCGCTCTTCTTCCTCCCCTTCAACGCGCTCGTGATTGGCATCACAGGGCCCGAAGACCGCGCGGGGAAGATCGGGTCCTTCATCCTCACGTACACCGCCGTCGGGATCGCAGGACCGTACGTGGGCGGCATCTTGGTCGATCGCCTCGGATACGACGCGCTGTTCGCAATCGCCGCCGGGATCCTCGCGGTGGACCTCGGGTTCGTGCTCCGCCTGCGGGAGGGCCGACGTCGGATCCGGTTCCGGTTCGCGTTCCGGGCGGTCGGCGTCCGCACGAGCGCCGCGCTCCTCGCGGAGGGCGGGTTCGAGGGGATCGCGTTCGGCGTCGTGCCAATCCTCGCCTACGGGTTCACCCAGAAGGCGGTCGACCTCGGGGGCCTGTTCTCGCTCTTCGCGCTCGCTGGCGGGGTCATGACCGTCGCCCTCGGCGTGTGGTCCGACCGGTTGCGGAACCGCCGCCCTTTCCTCCTTGCGGGCGCCGCGTGCTCGACGCTCGCAAGCCTCCTCGTCGTCGGCGCACGCTCGCTCGGAGAGTTCGCCGCCGGACAGAGCCTGCTCGCCCTCACCGCGTCCCTCGCCCCCCTCTTCCTGTTCACGATCGCGATTGAGCGCGTCCCCGGCCGCCCGGCGTCCGTGATCGCGACCCGGGAGCTTCTGCTCAACGCAGGACGCACGGCGTCCTTGGCGGCATGCTTCGTCCTCGTCTCGTTCGGACTGACCGCGCAGCACGCGTTCCTCCTGGCGGCGGTGAGTCTCGCGTTCGTTGCCCTGGGGGATCCCCGAGGACTGCGGCCCGCAGAGGTCGCGCAAGGTATTCCCGGTGATAACGGAACCGCAAGGGAAAAGGGAAGGAAGGGGCGATGAAACGCTGTTGGACGCCCGCCCCTCGACCCCCGAGATCGACGGCCGAGGGTTCATGGAGCGCGTGGAGGCGCACCTGAATCCCATCGCGCCGATCATGTCCTTCGTCGTGAAGAAGCAGATGAGCGACCTCCATGTGACGCCGGAGTCCATGACCCCGGAGGTCGCGCGCCAGTTCATCGATCGGATGGTCGCCGTCCTCCGGACGTTCGCGCCGGTCGCTCGGGTCGAGGAGATCCGGCAGATCCTGTTGCGCGAGTTCCGCGCCGCGGCGCCCCACTTCAGCGAGAAGATGATGTACGGAGCCCGAGCATGAGCGCCGCCATCGACACCGAGATCGTGAGGTACATGCGACCCCTGTTCGGGGAGTTCGCCGTGACCGCGTTCGAGCAGCAGAAGGCCCACGTGGGGCTGGGCGCGCAGCCGACGCGGGGGGACTACATACGACTCGCGGAGGCGATCCGGTCGATGTGCGCCCAGGTCGCCGGGGACGGAGTCGCCTCGAAGATCTACGCGGGGCTTCTCACGATCGTCCAGGGGGCTTCCTCATGAACGAGGCCCTGGAAGTGAGGCCGGTCGCGACCACGCGGATCCGCACGTGGGTGCGGAACCTCGACGAGGAGATGGAGGGCGGCATCCCGCACGGGTCCGTCGTCCTCGTGTGCGGCCGCCCGGGCGCCCTGAAGTCATCTCTCACGTATTACATCATGTACATGCAGGCCCTCCAGGAAGAGCGAAGGAGCGCCTACCTGACGCTCGAACAGAGCCGAGCCTCGTTCGTCCGCCACCTGGCGCACCTCGGGCTCACCCCGGAGGCGTCGGACGAAGTCGCGATCCTCGACGTAGCCTCCCTCCGGAAGACGTTCGGAGACGCGGCCCCCAAGGGCGGGGCGAACTGGCTCAGCGCGATCCTCGAGCAGGCCGCCTCGTACAAGCAGCTCCTCGGATGCGAGATCCTCAGCATCGACTCGATGTCCGCGCTGTACTCGCTCCACGACTTCCACAACCCGCGAAGGGAGCTGTTCCACTTCTTCGAGGGGCTCCGCTCCCTCGGGGTCACGGTCTTCCTGATCTCCGAGATGTACGATCCGACGAAGGAGATCTTCGCCCGGTACGAGGTCGAGGACTTCCTCGCGGACGGGGTCATCCACCTGAAGGTCGACCGGACGGGCGGGCAGTCGAATCTCTACCTGGGAATCGTCAAGATGCGGGAGACCCGCCACAGTCGCGACTACTTCCCGCTCATCGTGGACGAGAACGGGTTCGAGATCGTCCCGCACTGAAGGGCCGCGTCACCCTCCCAGCACCTGCAGGAGCGCTCCGATCCCCGTCGCGATCGCGAGGAGGAGGAACGCCGCGACCGTGTACAACGCAAGCTCGGAGAACTCGCGGTCCTTCTCAGGAGATGGGGCGCCGAACGCGCGTCGCCAACGGCCGGCCTCGCGCGTCCCCATCGGCGGGAGCCGCGGCCGGGAAAGGAACAGGCCCGGGCCGGACAACACCGCGTAGAGGAGCACGACCAGGAACAGGACGAACGTCACGATGGCGAACGCCATGGAGAGGCGGGTGCCGGCGACCCCTGCGTACGGGACCGCGAGGGCGAGGGCCACGAGCACGGCGACGCCTTCGAACTTCAGGAGGAACGACGCGAGGCGGACAGCTTCGTCGCGCGTCACCGGGAGGCGCATCCCGCGCGCATCCGTCCCGTCCCCATTAAGCGTTCTCGGCCGACGTGTGTACTTGCGAAACCGCTATATACGGCGGTCCACATGGGACACAGGCTCCGCCAAAGGGCGTTACGCCCGCACGACGGAGCGTGTTGGCGGCCTTCGGCGAGGCCCGTGATTCGTGAGCGGGTCCCCTTCTGGGGCCGCCTACATGGTGGAGGTTCGAGATACCCGCATGTGCGTGATCTCTTGAACCCGACGCTCGACAACGGAATCCTCAGCGAAAACCTCGCCTACCTTCAGTCAATCAGTCATATGAGATGTGTGCCGACAGCGTCAACTCCGGTTGACCCTGCCGGCGGGCACCGCTATGGGAGTTCGCTTAAGACATGCGAGTCGAGAGGTGAAAGACCTCGGCGGACGGCTCAGTAACACGCGGACAACCTGCCCTCGGGTGGGGGATAATCTCGGGAAACTGAGAATAATACCCCATAGGTCCGGGATGCTGGAATGCTTCCGGGCTCAAAGCTCCGGCGCCCGAGGATGGGTCTGCGGCCTATCAGCTTGTAGGGGGTTTAACAGACCCCCTAGGCTTCGACGGGTACGGGCTATGAGAGTAGTCGCCCGGAGATGGACTCTGAGACACGAGTCCAGGCCCTACGGGGCGCAGCAGTTACGAAAACTTCCCAATGTGGGAAACCACGAGGAGGGAACTCCCAGTGCGTACACTTTGTGTACGCTGTTCTTCTGCCTAAAAAGCAGGAGAAGTAAGGGCCGGGTAAGACGGGTGCCAGCCGCCGCGGTAATACCCGCGGCCCGAGTGGTGCTCATTATTATTGAGCCTAAAACGTCCGTAGCCGGTTCCGTGGATGCCTGGGTAAATCGGGCCGCTCAACGGTCCGAATTCCGGGTAGACCGCGGGGCTTGGGACCGGGAGAGGTCGGAGGTACTCCGGGGGTAGGGGTAAAATCCTGTAATCCTCGGAGGACCACCAGTGGCGAAGGCGTCCGACTAGAACGGATCCGACGGTCAGGGACGAAGCCCAGGGGCGCAAACGGGATTAGATACCCCGGTAGTCCTGGGTGTAAACGCTGCAGGCTTGGTGTCGGGGGTCCTACGTGGGCGCCCGGTGCCGGAGCGAAGGTGTTAAGCCTGCTGCTTGGGGAGTACGGTCGCAAGACTGAAACTTAAAGGGATTGGCGGGGGAGCACCGCAACGGGAGGAGCGTGCGGTTCAATTGGATTCAACGCCGGAAAACTCA
>DATEUK010000139.1:0-3837 GCA_035283165.1 Thermoplasmata archaeon | reverse complement strand
CTTCCCCGCCGCCGTCACGAGCGCATCACCACCACGGAGGAGAACTGCATCAGGTCGCCCCACGCGTTCGTCACGCCGGTGCGGACCTCGTGCGGAATCTGCCGCTGCCCCGCCTGTCCCGAGAGCTGCCAGTACAGCTCGCCGACCTTGATGCCCATCGTGGCGGCGATGGGGTTCCCCACGCCGAGGAGGCCGCCGCTCGGACACGTGGGCAGGTCTCCGTCCCGCTGCGTGACGCCCTCCCGCGTGAGCCTCGGCGCCTCGCCCTTCTCGCACAAGAGGAGCCCTTCCATGTGGTGCAGCTCCTTGTAGTCGAACGGGTCGTACGGCTCCGCGAAGTCGATCTGCTTCCGCGGGTCGTCGATCTTCGCCTGCTTGTACGCCATCTTGGCGGCGTTCGCGAGGTACTCGGGGAAGACCAGGTCTCGATCGGTCCACATCGTGGAGTCGATGTTCCAGCCCACGCCCGCGAACCACACCGGGGACTCGACCTTCCGCTTCCGCACGACGTCCTCGGAGGCGATCACGAGCGCGCTCGCGCCGTCGCTCGGCGGCGAGATGTCGAGCCTGCGCACCGGCCACACCATGAGCTCGCTGTTCATCACGTCCTCGACGGTGATGTTCGGATCCGCGAGCTGCGCGCACGGGTGCGCGACCGCGTTCCGCTTGTTCTTCACCGCCACGGCGGCGACGTCCTCGTAGCGGACGTTGTGCACGGTCATGTAGCGGTTCATCTCCATCGCGAAGATCCACACGAGGTTCGGCCTCAGCGGCCGATCGAGGATCGGGTCCCAGATGTGGCCGAACACGGACTGCGGGTGCGGCTGACACGAGGACATCTTCTCCTCGTTCACGACGAGGACGGTGTCGAACATCCCGGATGCGACGTGCCAGTACCCGGCGATCGGGGAGAACACGCCCGTCCCGCCGCCGGTGAAGACGCGCACGTATGGCTTGCCGACGCCGCCGCATCCGTCGAGCACGTTTTCGCCCTTCATGTGGATGCCGTCGAACGCGTCGGGGGCGGAGCCGAAGACGACCGCGTCGATGTCGTCGATCGTGAGGCCCGCGGAGTCGAGGGCCATCCGCGCAGCTTCCCAGCACATCTCCCGCGGCGTTTCCTGGAGGCGGCGTCGGAACAGCGTCATCCCCGCGCCGATGCACGCGACCTTCCTCAACGCCCCACCCCCAACACCGCCACGGCGCCGGTCGCGGTGGGGATGCCTCGCCACGAAGCCGCCAACCCCGTCCTGGCGGCGTCGACCTGGTTGCGCCCCGCCTCCCCGCGGAGCTGCAGGGCGATCTCCGCCACGCGGTGCAGGCCGGAGGCCTCGATCACGTTGCCGCACCCGAGCGAGCCGCCGCTGGCGTTGACGGGCAGGTCGCCCCCAAGGTCGAATCGCCCGCCGCGGATCCCCTTGGCGGTGGAGCCCTTCTTCGAGAGCCCGAGCGCCTCGAGGTGCTGCGGTTCCTTGTACGAGAACTTGTCGTCGACCTCCGCCACGTCGATCTCCTTCGAGGGGACGCGGACCTTCGCGAGGCGATGTGCCATCTTGGCGGCGTCCTCCGCGTACTTCGCGACCGCCCACGACCGCGTCTCCAGGGCGGGCGAGTCCGAACTCCACCCGATGCCGCGGATCCAGACCGGCCGGGAGGCGAGCTTCCGCGCGCGCGCCTCCGCCGCCAACACGAGGACCACGGCCGTGTCCGCGAGGGGCGCCACGTCAAGCTCCTTCAGCGGCGTCGAGATCGGGGGCGATGCCAACACGTCCTCCACGTCGAGCTTCGCCCCGTGCGCCGCACGCGGGTTCGTCAGTGCGTTCCGACGGTTCTTCGCAACGACGGCTGCGCAATCTCGCTCCGCGAGGCCAGCTGCCTCCAGATAGGAGGCCATCTCGAGGCCGGCGACGTAGTACGGATGCCCGCCGAGCGGCTTGTTCCAGATCGGATCGAACGCATGCTGCACCACGCCCGGATACGTGAGCAGGTCCGAGATCTTGCTGTGCGCCTCCACCGCCACGACCTCCGCGAGGCCCGACTGGATCTGCATCACGCCCTGCGCGAGCCCGTGGATGCCGTCGCCGGTGACCGTGCACGCGGGGCGGAGGACGGCGCCGATCTGGTCCGGGGTGAACTCGTCGAAGATCCCGAAGCCCTCCCAGTAGTCCTCCGCGCACGTGATGAACGAGCCCACGTCCGTCCGGGGATTGACGCCCGCGTCCTCGTACGCGCGGCGCGCGGCCTCGTACATGATCTCCTTCCAGCTGTACTCGGGCGTCGCAGGTCGGAACGGGACGACGCCGACCCCGACGATACCGACGCGCACCGGACGCCCCGCCACCGCGGAAAGCCGGGGGCGATAAAAGGCTTCGGCCCCAGGGTCGAGGGAGCAAGCCTCAAGCAATGTCCGTGGCGTTCTGTCCTACAGGCGGGCAACCGCCGCCGCGTCGCCAACCGGATGGAGGGCGTTGAGCCCTTCCCTGCGAGCCTCCCGGATGAGTCGCTCGTCCGCCGCCAGGAAAGCCCCTGCCCCGACTTCCCGCGCGGACGCGATCTGAATCGCATCGGGTTGTCCGAGCCTTGACGCCAAGAGCAGAGGGATCGCGGACGCGATGACGTCGCTCCCGACGGGGACAATCCGAAGGGCTCCAAGGGCGCGAAACTTGAGCGTCTCCCGGAGGAGAAGCCAGGTGGAAACCCCCGCCTGCCGTTGCGTGAGATGGCCCATGGATCGGGCCCGGGCGACCGCGCGCAGCACCTCGCCGAGGTTCCAGAGGGAGAAGGCGAGTCGCACGTCCAAGCCCTCGGCCCTGCGATACAGGCCGTCGACCGCGTCACTTCCGTCTTCGGCGAGATATCGTTTGGCGAGGGCGCTCGAGTCCAAGTATACGGTCGTCACGATCCTCACGGTCCTCCTGGATAAGGGAGGAGACCGGCCGGCGGGCGCGTGGTCTCAGCCGCTCCACCTCGCCCACCGAAGGAAACCCGTCGCGCGGGGGTGGCCACGTGGCGGCGACGGCCTCGACGATCGGTGACGGGTCCGCAGCGGCGATTAGTTTCTCAACCCGGGCGCTGGTCGCCCGGGCGCCGTCCTGACGGAAGACCTCCTCCTGAAACCGTCGCCAGACTGCCTCGTCGAGGAGGAGCATGGTCTTGTGCTTGTCCGCCATCGGTGTATGGCATGCCATATTGCCATATAAGCTTGCTGGCGTCACTCCGTGACAAGGGGGACGTTCGAATCCCGGACCCGGTTCGTGTTGACGGGGGCAGGGGGGCACGGCTGCGGGGAAGCGCGCCTGCTGAAGACTATGGACGATGGTTCCTTCGCCGCATCGGGGGTCGACGCGGCCGTGGCGCCCTGTCTTGCACCGCTCGCAGCCTGCAGTCCCCTCCCCCTTAGGAGGGATGCTGGGACGGAAAGAGATTCCATGCCCGGTGCGGAGACACTCCCCCGCCAGCTGCCACGTCAGCCATTCGTTGTTGCGGCTGTGGAATCCTTTCGACCCGGCTCCCACCCCCCCACGTCGCGGAATCCCCGGGCACTCCATAGGAAGGTCTTTACCCGTCGCCGCGTTCGCCACGAGAGGAGTGGAAGGAGATGGTGTACGAGTACGTCATCGCGTTCTTCGTCCTGCTGGTCGTCCTAAGCTTCCTGGGGTCCGCGATCAAGGTCGTCCGGGAGTACGAGCGGCGCGTCGTGTTCCGCCTGGGCCGCCTTCTCGGGGTGAAAGGGCCCGGCATCGTGCTGATCATCCCGATGTTCGACCGCACGGTCCTCGTGGACCTGCGGACGCTCGCGGTCGACGTGCCGAAGCAGCGGATCGTCACGCGGGACAA
>DATEUK010000138.1:0-9089 GCA_035283165.1 Thermoplasmata archaeon | reverse complement strand
TTCGTCGCCTTCATCGTCGCAATGCTCCTCCTCGACCTCCTCGTCTTCCATCGCCGCGCTCACGTCGTCAGCATCCGGGAGGCCCTCGCCTGGACGGCGTTCTGGATCGTCCTCGCGGTAGCCTTCGGCATCGGGGTGTGGCTCTGGCAAGGGCAGGAGAAGGGCCTGGAGTACCTCACGGGATATGTCATCGAGAAGTCCCTCAGCGTCGACAACCTCTTCGTCTTCCTCCTCATCTTCTCCTACTTCTCCGTGCCGAAGCGGGACGAGCACAAGGTTCTCTTCTGGGGGATCCTCGGGGCCCTCGTCTTCCGCGTCATCTTCATCTTCCTCGGAGTGGCGCTTATCGAGCGGTTCCATTGGGTCCTGTACATGTTCGGCGGCATCCTGATTTTCACCGCAGTGCGGCTGGTCGTCCTCCGGGAACGGGAGGTCCACCCCGAGCGGAACCCGGTCCTCCGCCTGTTCCGGAAGTTCGTGCGGATCACCCCCGACTATAGGGAGGACAAGTTCCTCGTCCATTGGAAGGGCTTGTGGTTCGCCACGCCGCTCCTCGTGGTCCTCCTCGTCGTGGAGACCACGGACATCATCTTCGCCGTCGATTCCATCCCGGCCATCTTCGCCATCACCGTGGACCCCTTCATCATCTTCACGTCCAACGCGTTCGCCATCCTGGGACTACGAGCCCTCTATTTCGCCGTCGAGAATGCCTTACAGCGCCTCCGTTACCTCCATTACGGGCTCGCTGCGGTGCTTGCTTTCGTGGGAGCGAAAATCCTAGTGTCGGACTTCTACAAGGTGCCCGTGGAGTACGCCCTCGCCGTCGTGGGATTCGTCCTCATGATCACGACCGTGGCCTCGCTTCAGAAGACACGTCACGTGGCAGGGTCGGCCAAGCGCGCCTCACAGCTGCCTCAAGATGTCCACCCCCATGGGCCGCAATCTGTGAAGGAGCGATCGGACCAGCCTCGTGACCCCGGAGGATCCGAACGCACAGAGTTCTCCGAGGAAAAGTGAGATATCTGGCGGAAGCATTTCCCCACGCCAGAGCGGGCGCTCCGAGAAGGCCAACGCGAGCGGGTCCGCGTCTTCCGTCTTAGGGGCAACTGCGACGACAAGCGTCTCGCTCAAGGCGTCCCCCTGCCAAGGCGGCTAAAGGTGACCTTACGGTCGAGGCGCACAGCCAACGGACCCCCCGAGTGCGCGGTGGCTTCGCCATCACCCGTTTTGTTACACCCCTCCCCGTCCATGTCGCCACGGCGTTCATCACCCGACTCTGGATAGAACCCGGCAATCCAAAACCTCAAGCCGCATCCCGCCGGTCGCCCCACCATGGAGTGCGTCAAGTGCGAGCGCTGGATTGCCGACGATGCGCAGTTTTGCTCGTTCTGCGGGACGCGCCAGCCCACGGTCGGAGACGCGTTGACGGCCGCCGGACGCGAGGTCGCGGAAGCCACCGTGGCCGTCATGAGGCGCGTCGCGGAGGCCGCACGGCCGGTCGCCAAGGAGATCGCCAGGGGTGCCGGGACCGTCGCGCGGAAGGCCGGGCGCACCGTGAAGCCCGCGGCGGAGCAGGCGGCGCGTGCGGTGAAGCCGGCGTTGAGGGAGACGAAAAAGGTCGCCGCCAGAGCCGCCCGGAAAACCGCGCGCGTCACGACGGGTGTCGCGCGAAAGGTGAAGTCCGCCGCGAGGAAACCGTAGCCCCGTCACTCCCGGGTCCGACCAGAAGGGGGCCGAATGCACACGCTCGACAGGATCGCCTCCCGCGGGAACTCTTAACTACGGACGCCCGGTTCTTCGCGCGATGGCCCCGTCGCTCGAGCCTCAGAAGGCGATCGCTCGCACCCAGGACTGGATCAAGCGCCGGATCCGCCGCCACTACGCCACCCGCACGATCCTCGTGCCGGACCGGTTCCCCCGGCGGGAGTTCGGCTTCATGTACTACGGACCGGCTCTCATGCAGCGTCACCTGGGCTTCGGGACCGCAAAGGAGCTCCGGGAGTTCCTCGTCGCCCGCGTCCCCGCGCACGCGTACCACAGCTCCGCCTACTACGAGCGGCCGGACGCCGCCACGATGGAGGAGAAGGGCTGGCTCGGGGCGGACCTGATCTTCGACCTCGACGCGGACCACATCCCGAGGGCGCGGGAGATGACGTACGAGGAGATGCTGGAGGCCGTCCGGCGGAAGATCCTCCAGCTCCACGACGACTTCCTCGTCCAGGACTTCGGGTTCGACGAACGGTCGCTGAAGATCGTGTTCTCCGGCGGCCGCGGATACCACATCCACGTCGCCGACGAGAGGGTGTGGACCCTGGGGAGCCACGAGCGGCGGGAGATCGTGGACTACATCACGGGCAAGGAGCTCGACGTGGGCGGCTTCTTCCGCGAGTCCGCCTTCGACGCGAGCGAGTTCCGCGGGCACGTGAAGGTCAAGAAGATGGTCGTCACGCCGCGGACCGGAGACGCGGGTTGGGGCGGGAAGATCGCGCGCGGCATCGTGAACCTCGCGGATCGGCTCGAGAAGATGGAATCGACCCAGGCGGTCGAGTTCCTGGCGGCGTTCGAAGGCGTCGGCGGTTCTGGCGCCCGGGACCTCCACGAGAACCTGTTCAAGCCGCGAGGCTCTTCGAGGGTGCGCGGAGTGGACCGGCTCCGGGAAGGAGGGAACCTGGAGGCCCTCACGGACAAGAACCGGGACCGCCTCCTGGGCATCGTGACGCAGCTCCAGCAGATCCGCGTCGACACGTACGGACCGTTGGAACTCGAGGGCATCCGCGCGCGCGCGGAGACGGACGAGCCCGTCACGTCGGACATCAAGCGGCTGATCCGCCTCCCGTCGTCGATCCACGGGAAGTCCGGGCTCGAGGTCGTGCCCCTGACGCGGGACGCCCTCGACGACTTCGTGCCGCTGCGGGACGCGGTGCCCGCCGCATTCACGGAGGATCCCGTCCCGATGCATCTCGCGAAACCCGTGACCGTGCGCCTCCGGGACGAAACATTTAACTTGAGCCCGCCTCTTGTGACGGTCCCGGAGTACGCCGCCGTGTTCTTGGCGTGCCGCGGGATGGGCACGGTGACCTAGAGGGACCCGATGAACAAGTACAGAGAGCAGCTCGAAGGCACGGAGCTGTTCCGGATCCGTCGTCTTCGACGGTTCCTCATGCTCATCCTCCTGCTCCTCGCGATCGGCCTGTCCGTGTACGGGATGACCCTCGAGGGCGGGTCCTTCTCCCCCCTGTACCTGCCGGTCGGGCCGTTCCTGGCCGTCGGCTTCGCCTTCCTCTTGGTCGCGAGCCTAGCGAACCTCGTGCTCAGGACCCTCGAGATCCGCAACGCGCGGCGCGACAGCCAGCGGTACTTGATCATCCGGAACTCCCAGCGCCGGGCGACCTGGGTGATCGCCCTCGCGCTCGTGGTCGGCATCGTCCTCCTCGTGCCTTGGACGCACCAGGCGGTCAACGGCGCGATGCGCACACGAGAAGTGGATAACGTCGACGGGTACGCTCAGATCGACTACCAATTTGCCCCCCGGGACGCGTTCGGCCTGGCGAGGGCCTCCGAGATCGTCGTGCGGGTGCAGGGAACCGGCGGCGATCTCTTCGTGACCCTCTGGGCGGACGGGAGTCTCGTGGACACGCAGACGGCCAGCGCGAACCAGCCGTTCCGGTTCCTAATCGGAACGCCCGCGAGCCCCTCCAGCCGGTATCGGGTCAATGTCCAGAATCTGAACGCGCAGGCGATCCCGTTTACAATTGTCGTCGAGCGGACGGCGACGCCCGAGTTGGCCACGATCGTGCCCGGCGTCCTCGTCGCCCTGGCGGTGGTGAACGCGACCTGGTACGTGTACACGCGCCCGCTCCGGCGGAAATACGGCGCCTCCTCGATTTACAGCACCCGGTTCGTGGAGGAGACGAGGGTGGGGGAGCAGACCTATGCCGACTACTACCGGATGCGTGCGCCCACGGCGGTCGGTCCGAACGCGCCCGCGCCGATGGTCCCGTCCGCGAGGGAGCTGCCAATCGAGGCGGTGCCGTGGCCCGCCGAAGGTGTGCCATCCTCGGGAGAGGCGACGGCAGCGCAGACCGTCGACACGGTCACGGAAGGGGGGAACCAGATGTTCGCCGCCGGCAAGTTCGAGGCCGCGCTTGTCCGTTTTGAGGAGGCGCTCGGGATGGAGCCCGGAAACGTCCCCGCCCTCGTCGGGCGCGCTGCCGCGCTGTCCGCCCTCGGGCGCCGGCCGGAGGCTCTCGGTGCATACGACCGCGCGATCGAGCTCGACGCGCGGAACGCAAAGGCGTTCTCAGGGAAGGCGGAAACGTACGAGGCGGACGGCCAATGGGCCAACGCCGCCCAGTCGTGGTCGGACTACCTGCAAGTGGCCGCCGGCGACATCGACGCACGTCTCCGGCGCGCGGAATTGATCCTGAAGACGGGGGACCGAGCGGCCGCCGTGAAGGCGCTCGAGGAGGCGCTGTTCCTCGCCCCCTCCGACGCCCGGATTCGCGCGCGGATCCAATCGCTGACCGTCAACGTCCCCGCGCTCCTCTCCCGGGCGCTCGTCTCGTCTGCATCCGGCCGGACCGACGAGGCGATCGCGGACTTCGAGCAAATCCTGGCGGCGGACCCGGACAACGTGAACGCGCTCGTCGGCAGGGCCGTCGCCTATCGGCGCGCCGGCGAGCTGGACCGGTCGTTGGAGTCGTTCGAGCTCGCGTTGACGAAGCAGCCCGGGAATTCGGCCGCCCTGCGAGCGAAGGGCGGAATCCTCGAGGAGAAGCAGGACTTCGACGGGGCGCTCCACGTGTACGACGACCTCCTCGGGTTGGATTCGCGGGATCCGGAGGTGTGGGCCCTGCAGGGCTCGGTCCTCGAGCGCCTGGGGGAACCGGAGGAGGCGCTCGCGAGCTATCACGAGGCCCTGAAGCTGGATCCGGCCAACGCGGACTGGCGCGCGCGGGCGAACGCGCTCGAGTCGTCGCGGAAGGGGCACGAGGACTTCCTCGAGGAGCTGTTCGGGATCAAGGGGCTGGGTCCCGCGCGGGTCCGCGCGCTCCTGGCGGCGGGGTACAAGACCGCGGAGTCGATCCGCGCCACGACGGAGGACGAGCTCGCGAACGTGAAGGGCATCACGCGGGCGATCGCGCGGGACATCCGCAACCACTTCCAGCCGGGGCCGCCACCCCCTCCCCCGCCGCAGCCGCCCGCGCCCGCGGCGTAGCCCCGAATCTTTAAGTCAGCCCCCCGCTTCCCGCGTTGCATGAAGGCGTTTCTCGTACGGGGGACCTTCCGGATGGCCCAGGACTGGACGAAGTTCGCAAAGGAAGTCGCCGCGGAGACCCCCGAGGCCGCCGTCGAGCGGGTCGTGTCCGACCTGGGGAGCAAGCACCGCGTGAAGCGGTACCTCGTGAAGGTCAAGGACGTCACCTCGATCCCACTCGAGCAGGTGCAGGACCCCGTCGTCCGGTTCCGCCTCGGAGGGGAGCCGTGAGCACGCCCGAAGTCGAGCTGCGCCGGGCGGCGACGAACCTGGAGCTCGTCCGCGGGCAGATGGAGGTGCTCGCCCGGCAGGCGGAGACGCTGGAGGTCGCGCTCGAGGAGGTGCTTCGGGCTCGGGAGACGCTCCAGCGCGCGAACGAAGCGGGCGCGGGCCGCGAACTCCTTCTGCCGATTGGCGCGAACAGCTTCGTGTTCGGCACGTTGAAGGACGGGGAGCGCGTGATCGTGAGCATCGGGAGCGACGTCGCCGTCGAACTCCCTGTGGGGTCCGCGGTGGAACGGCTCGAGGCGCGCGCGAAGGCGATCGAGGAGGCGGAGCGCGGGCTCGCCGCCCGGATGGCGCAGCTCGAACAGCAGGAGAACGCGCACAACCGCCGGGTCCAGGAGTTGTACGAGCAGACGCAGGGCCGTGCGCCGCCGGGATAGGCCCATGTTCAAGTTCCTCCGGGAGAAGCTCCTGGGATGGCGGCAGAAGGCCGCGCGAGACGTCCCGCCCGAGGAGGTCGTCGGCGAGAAGGGGCGGAGGGTCCGCGAGGGGAAGCTGGAGGACGTGCTTGCGGACCTCGAGCTCGCGCTCCTGGAGGCGGATGTCGCCCACGCCGTCACGCAGCAGATCGTCGCGACGATGAAGGACGAGCTGCTCGGCCGGCGGATCGCGCGCGAGGTCTCGTTCGATGAGGGCGTGGAGATCGCGCTGAAGCACGCGATCGAGAAGGTCTTGGCGGCGGAACGGATCGACTTCCTCGGCCTCGTGAAGGGGACGGAGAAGCCCTTCGTGGTGATGTTCGTCGGGGTGAACGGAACGGGGAAGACGACGACGATTGCGAAGGTCGTCCGGCTCCTGCAGAGGAGCGGGTACAGCGTCGTCTTGGCCGCCGGGGACACGTTCCGGGCGGGTGCGATCGAGCAGCTGCAGGTCCACGCGGACCGCCTCGGCGTCAAGCTGATCAAGCACGGGCCGGGGGCGGACCCCGCCGCGGTCGCGTTTGACGCCGTCGAGCACGCGAAGGCGCGCCGCCGGGACGTCGTCCTCATCGATACCGCCGGGCGCATGCAGACAAATGTGAACCTCATGGACCAGATGAAAAAGATCAAGCGCGTGGCGAACCCGCACTTGATCGTCTTCGTGGGGGACGCCCTCGCGGGGAACGATGCGATCGAACAAGCGCGCACGTTCCACGAGGCGGTCGGGTTCGACGCCGCCATCCTGTGCAAGATCGACGCGGACGCGAAGGGGGGAGCCGCCCTCAGCATCGTGCACAGCGTCGGGAAGCCCATCCTCTTCGTCGGTACCGGGCAGACGTACGACGACCTCCAGGAGTTTGATCCGCACTGGATGGTCGAGAGGATCTTCGCGGAGGGCTGATCCCCCGCTGGGCCCCCTTCGCGAGGAGGACCTCGTGCGCTGTCCGCACCGAAATCTTCAAGTCGGCCAGAGTCGCTCCGTCCCCCGGCCCATGGGGAAAGAAGTGCGCCTGGACGCGCCGGCTTCCGGCCCCCGCCGGACTCGGGCCGGGGCCCATGGAAGGGTTCGTGCCCTCAGCACCCGGTCCGAGGCCTCCGCCGGAGGTTTGGTCCTTCTCCTGACGCTCTCGTGGCTGCTGCCGCCACTTTCCGGTCTGGCGGGCGGTCCCGACCCGCGGCCGGCGCTCCCGGGGAACCCTTTCGTGACCGACACCGACCCCCCGAACGAGGCCGTCGGGGTCCCGCTGTACGCGTGGATCGTCGTCCAGTTCAACGAGCGGATGAACACCTCGAACACGGACGTGTTTCTTGACCCGCCCATGGACCTGACGCCCAATTGGCTGAACAACGACCTGACCCTGCTCCTGACCCACGCGACGGACTTTCCCGCATGCACGACGTTCCGCGTGTACGCGGACGGGGCGGACATCGAGGGGGAAGGAGTCCTCGTCGGGGCGGGCGCCGTGCCCAACCCATGGATGTTCACGACCGCGTGCCCCGTGTTCACGATCACCCGTACGGATCCCGAGGACGGCCAGACTGGCGTGCCCTTGAACGGCGACTACCAGAACATCATCATCTGGTTCAGCCAAGCCGCCGATCCCGCGTCGTTCGAGCTGAGTCTCTCGCCGTCGATCCCGCTCACGCCCGAGTGGTCGAACGGCGATGCGAAGGTGACGATGCACCACGCGAACTGGTTCGAGAGCTGCGCGCGCCACACCGTCACCGCGTCGGCCCGGGACCGGGCTGGAGACCCCCTGACGAACGTGTCGGCCTCCCGTCCGAACCCGTGGGTCTTCGAGACCGTGTGCATCAAGCCCCAGATCCTGAGGACGAACCCGCGCGACGGAGCCGTGGACGTGGAGATCGACGCACCGATCGTGGTGACGTTTGCGACCCATATGAACACGAGTCTGGTCACGGTGGCCGTCGACCCCCAGCCCCTATCCTCCTTCACGTGGAGCTGGGAGGACGACCGGATTCTCACGTTGAACCACTCTTGGTTCTTCGCCCTCGCGACGATCGTCACGGTGACCGTCGCGGGC
The DNA here is from genome assembly GCA_035283165.1 of Thermoplasmata archaeon. Classification (GTDB taxonomy): domain Archaea; phylum Thermoplasmatota; class Thermoplasmata; order RBG-16-68-12; family EA-27; genus EA-27. The sequence goes on along the minus strand of DATEUK010000138.1, from coordinate 1,083 downwards.
CAAGACACGCATGGTGACGACTTGGAGTCGGGACCCGCGCCGAATCCCTGGTTCTTCACCACGACCGGGTTCCTCCCCGCCCCCAGAGGCCTCCACGTCGCTCGCTCGAGTCCGGACATCGTCCTCACCTGGGACGCCCCGCCGTGGGCGACGTCGTTCCTCGTGTACGCGTCGGCCGACAAGTTCGCACCGTGGCCCTGGCCCCTCCTCGACGAAGTCCCGGGGACCTCGTACCGCCATGTCGATGCGGATGTCGACGGGGTGTCCACCTTCTACGTCGTCCGCGCCAAGGACGCATTGGGCACCACGAGCGGGAACTCCACGATGGGAGTCGAGCTGTCCCTCGCCTTCACCGTCGAGGCCGGGAGGACGAATGTCCACTGGGTCTCCCTGCCCTATCGGTCGAGCTATGGCACCGCCAAGGACGTCTCCGACGCGCTGACCGCCACGAGGATCGAGTTCGTGATCAAGCACAACGCGGCAGCCCAGCGGTCCATCCTCTGGTATTTCTTCCGCGGCAGGTGGCAGGGCACGGACTTCCCGCTGAACCCCAGAGACCTGCTCTCGATCAGCCCGCGTGTCTCGTTCACCTGGGTCGTGAACGGCACCGACGGGCCCGAACCCCTGTCGTTCCCCGTTTACCCGGCGCCGAACCGCAACACTCACCTGGTCGCGTTGCCGCCCACGTCCGCCTATGCGAACGCATCCGAGGTCGTCGTGGACATCGAGGGAGGCCTCGGGCCGGTCGCGCAGCCTCAAATCGTCGAGGTCGCCCGATGGGACGCGGTCACGCAGCGGCTCATCCGGTTCGTGCGGATCGCGGGGGGCTGGGGCGGGACGGACTTCGCGCTTTCGCCGGGCGAGGGGCTGTATGTCGTGGTTGCGTCCGCGTTCAGCTGGACTCCGCGATTGATCACGCCGGAGCGGCCGTAGGCGTGGGGGGCGCGTGGCTGGACCCTACGGCGGGGGACGCGTCCAGCCGAACCGCTTCCGGAAGAGCCACACCTCGTTCCTCGTCGCGTCCCGCACGGAGCGAATCTTCTTCTCGCCCACGCGAGCCCGGTACGCGATCGGGAGTTCCCG
>DATEUK010000137.1:0-6645 GCA_035283165.1 Thermoplasmata archaeon | reverse complement strand
GTCCTGGACCCGAACCCGGACGTACAGGACGTCCGTGAACCGGAACTCGTCCGTCGGCAGCGTGTGAGCCGAATCGGCGAAGAACTCGAGGAGCGGGTAGGCGGGCGCATTCCCGTTCGCGTCCGTCACCGTGATCGCGTCGACCGTGTTGAACTGGTTCCGCGGTGGCGGCACGTTGCTCGCGCGGAGGGTGATCTCCAGGTGGTACTGCCCGTACGCCAGCTGGACACCGTCGAAGGCATAGGCCGCGGAGTCCGTGCTGAAGCGGTACGTGTAGACGTGGTACCCGCTGATGTACTCGAAGAACTCGAACGACGCCGTTCTCGAGGGCCTCGTGGAAGGGGCCGGGTTCTGGGTGTACGGGGGGTCGCTGTACACGATCGGCCGCTGCGGCACGTCGTCCGGGTTGTACAGCATGAAGTCGTTCTGCAGCGCGAGGTTCTTCAGGTACTGGCTCGCGACGACGACCACGACGACCTCGCCCTTCTCGAACCGGCGGGTCTCGTTCGCCGCCCACCCCAGCGCGTCCCACTCCGTGTCGTTGTAGATCGCCCACGCCTGGAACTCGTTCTGGAAGTTCAGGTCGAGCGGGCTCGAGCCGCCACCGCCGCCTCCCTGGCCGCCGGGGCCCTCCACGACCTCAAACACCATGCGGGAATCGGTCACGTGACCGGCCAGGTCCTGTGCCTTGAGCAGGATGATCCCGCCGTCCCAGCTCTTCGCGGGTTTCAGGGAACTGTCGAAGCGGCTGAAGATGCCGTCATTCGCGACGAAGTCCCCGTTCGTCCCGTCGTCGTAGAGCCGGTAGGTGCCCTTGGGGCCGACCGTCAGGGTGAACGTCACGTTGCTGACGTCCAAGTCCCCGTCTTGGTCCGTAAGTCGTACGTACAGGCCGAAGGGCAGCCCCGTCTCGGGGATGTCCCGCGTGAACGCGGTCGCGACGTCGCCGTCGAGCCACTTCTCGAGGAAGAGGGGCGGATGGACGCCCAACGGGGGACGGAGCGGTTCGCTCCACACGATCTGGGACTTGACGAAGTCGATCACGAGGACGGACACCCGGTCATCCGAGAGGATGGAGTAGTTCGTGTACGACCACCGCTCCCCCGCGTCCCAGTCCAGGTCCGGGCCGTCGATTCCGTACGGAAGACCGAGGACCGTGCCGTGCGTCTTGAGCGTCTCCGAGTCGACGGAGCCGCCCCGCTCGACGACGAGCAGGATTTCCGTCCGGTGAGACGCAAGGGACTCGCCGCCACGGTGCTGAATCGTGATGTTCGCGCCCGACCACACTCCGGCATCGTAGATCGGGATAAGATTGCCGTCCATGTCCAACCGCGTCGACGCCTCGGGGGAGGGGATGCTCGAGACCCACAGGATGATCGACGCGAACAGGACCACGGTCATCGCGAGGATCAGGATCGTGCCGATGACTTCCGAAACGCCCGAATCGGACCAACTCTTGCGGCGGTGCATGACAAACGGCCTCCGTGTGGGGGGAACGACCGTCGATTTCGCTTCGCGATATTTAAGCGTGTTTGGGTGATTACCAGCCCAATCCCGCCCCATGCCGCGCCGTTCGCGCGAATCGTCTCGGCACGATTAAATAGCGAACGCCGGATGGTCGCGCGATGCTCCTCACGGCCGGGGAGCGGACGCTCCTCCACCTTCTCAACTTCTGGAACGTGAAGGACCCGCCCGAGGCGATCACGCAGCAGGGGATCGCGGCGGCGGCCGGTCTCCGGCGGTCCCACGTGCCCCGGACCGTGAAGGCCCTCGCGCGGGAGGGACACCTCGAGGAGCGCGTGGGGCGCGTCCGCGGGCGAGGGCGGAAGATCAAGGTGTACTTCCTCACGGAGGCGGGCCTCCGGCGCGCGCGGGAACTCGCGAAGGCGGTGGAGGGGCACGCGCTCGTCGTGGAGGGCGGACCGACGACCCTCGGCGAACTCGCGAAAGCGTCCGGCCGGCCGCTCCTGGAGATTGCGCTGGGTGTCGACGACGCGGGCGTGTACCGACGGGCCGCCATGGCGGAGCCGTCCGGCGGGTTCTTGGGACGCCGGGAGGAGCTCGCGGCGTTGGCGACCTGGATTCGCGGCTCGACGCCGGTCATCGTCGTGTACGGTGGCCGCGGGATGGGGAAGACTGCGCTCGGTCGGAGGTTCGTCGCCCGGGCCTCCCGGGCCCACGTGTGGAGGGACCTCAGTCCAGAGGCGACCGCCGACGCGGTCCTGCACGACCTCGCCGCGTACCTCCGGGATCGGGGGCGAGACCAGCTCGGAGAGGCGCTGTCGTCAGGAACGGATCCCTGGGCGGCCCTCGCGAGTGACCTCGCGGGCCTCGACGTGCTCTTCGTGTTCGACAACTACGGGGACGTTCGAGAGGACCTCGTGGACGCCTTCGGCCGGCTTCTCGGCGTGCTCGCGGGGACGCCGGCGGCGAAGGCCTTGGTCCTTGCGGAGGAGTCCACGCCCTCGTACTGCCGGTTCTATCACCGGCGTGCGGTGGAGGCCCGGCGCGTGGAGGAGATGCACCTCCGCGGCCTCGGGATCGAGGAATGCCGGGACCTTCTCGGGAACCCGGATATCGCGGCCGAGGCGCTCCGGCGGATCTTCCTGCTCACGAACGGATGTCCGCTGTATCTCGAGCTGATCCGCGAGGGGGACGCCAAGGCGCTGAAGTCCCGCTCCCGTTTCACGACCGCGGAGATCAATCTGCTCCTGTTTTCCCGGGACGTCGGATCGTAGCCTCCGGGTCGACCCGCGTGAGCGCGAAGAGGACCTCGGCCACGCCGCTCGCGCCGGGCACGGGGGTTGCGGTGACGAGACACTCCACGCGGCTCCGGTCCCTCGCCCAGAACCGCACGACCGCGGTCCCGCGGGCGGAGGATGCCAGCGCCCGTCGCGCGACGTCCGCGGCCTCGTCTCCGAAGACGTCCTCGCAGGGCTGGCCCACGACCCCCTCGGAGGTCCATCCGAGCACGGTCTCGGCCCCGATGTTCATCGACGCCACCCGGAGCTGGGGGTCGAGGGTGAGGACGCCGTCGCAGAGCGCGATCGCGAGCGCCTCGGACCGGCGGCGCTCCAGGCGGTATGCGTCCACGAGCCGTGTGTGGACGAGCGCGACCGCCGCGTGGGACGCGATCGCCTGCACCACGTTGACCTCGCGGCTCGTGAACACGTGGTCCTTCCCCGGCTCGTCCAGGGTCATGAAGCCCATCACCTGCTCCTGATACGCGAGGGGCACGAGGAGCATGGACGTGACCTGGAACGTGTTCACGACGGTCGCCGGCAGCATCGGCTCGCGGCTCTCGCGCAGCATCACGGGGATCCGCTGGCGGACGAGCTTGTGCGTGAGCTTCGCGATGTCGGCCTCCGCGAGGACCAGCCGCATGAGGAGCGCCGTCGCGGCCGGATCCCTGGTGAACGCGTGGGCGACGCGGAACTCCGGCTTTCGCGGGTTCCGGAGGAAGATCGCGCACCGATTCACGGAGACGAGCCGGGGGGCGATGCGGACGATCGCGTCCAGGAGCTCGTCCAGGTCGGTGAGGTCTCCCATCATCTCGGAGATGCCCATGAGGGCGGCGAGGATCGCCTCTTCTTCGAGCTCCTTCGACTCGAGCATCGAAGGCGGTCCGACTCCCCGCGTTAAAAGGGTTCTGGGGCGGTTATCAACAGCGCGTGCAAAGACGACACCCTTTTGTCCGGCACCGCGGTTCCGGGCCCGGTGTCCCGCGTCTCCGTCGCGTTCATGTCCCTCGGCGCCCTCCTCGCGCTCGGTGGTCTCGGGGTCGCACTCATCCTGAAGGACCGGTACTTGGGCGTGGCTCTCCTCATCGTGGGCTTCTTCCTCGTGTTCCTGCCCTACACGCGGCCCCACGTGGACGAATGATTAAGCGTCGCGACCCCATCCGGCCGCTCGGATGTACGCCGTCTTCGATGTGAAGCCCGAGGCCAAGGCGAACGGGGACGCGGTCCTGCAGGACGACGTCGTGAGCCGCCAGAGCATCGCGGTCCGCGAGGGGCGTGCCCTCGGGTTCCCCGACCACGGGCTCCTGTATCTCATCGAGGGTGCGGAGTCCGTGCTTGCGCGGGCGGAGGAGCTGTTCAGGGGGTTCGGATCGAAGCTCGCCCCCGAGCCCGCCCGGGCGGTGTACGAAGCGATCAAGTCCCAGGAGGACGACGTCGCGAGCGGGATCGGGATGATCTTCGGCTGAGCGTCCCGCGAGCCAACCCTTAAGGTTTGCCGGAACCTCGCCGCCGCAATGCGCACGGCGCTTCGCGCCATCGTCGCTCTCCTGCTCGCGGCCTTGGCGGCGGCTCCGTCCTCCGCGGGGCCCCAGCATGCCTCGGGCGTGTGCGGTCGCCCGGAATACCCGAGCGAATCGGCATACCGTTCCGAATCCGTGGCGAACGCGACCCTCTGGGCCTCCTTCCTGGAGATGGACGGGTTCGCGAACGGGACCCGAGGGGACGGGGAGGTCGAGGTCTGGGTCGATGACGGCAACACGTCCTACGCGGTCCGCTTGGAGGAGATTCTCGTCCGGCGGTACGTGGGCGCCGCGATCACGGACGCGGCGATCATCGCCCTCCGCATCTGGGAGTACGGGCCCGGTGGAGAACCCCGCGCGACTCACGAGTTCAAGTCGGTCGACGCAGGCCGCCCGGGCGGGAACCTCACCCTCGCGGCATTCGCCTCCGACGGCGGTCTCGACATCTTTTGGCGGTGGGCGTTCCTCCTGTGCGACGAGGCCTTCCCGAGCCTGTACTACGTGTTCCACGCGAGCCTTAAGGACGGCAACGTCTCCGACGACAACTCGGTCGCTTACTTCGAGAGCGCGCGCCCGTCGCGGACACCGCCGACGGATCTCATCCTCCTCATCACCGCGGGGATCGCCGCCAGTGCGATCTTCCTTCTCGCCCGCCGGGCGCTGCGGTCGACGCCGGAGCGCGGTCGCGATCCGGACGGGCGCACGATTAAATAGCGTGGTCCCGTGGAACGGCCGATGCAGTGCCGCGTATGCGGGACCGCGTTCCTGGGTCGGTTCTGCCTCGCCTGCGGTTGGGACTCCACGTTCGCGGTGTCGCTGCCTCCCGGGTCCGCGCCCCCGGCCCAAGAATCCCAGACCCTGGTTTCCCCGCCGCCGCCTCCCGGCTTCGTGGCATACCGATGCATGAACTGCGGATTTCGATACATCGGCTGGTATTGCCCGGAATGCGGCGCTCGCCTCGGCACGGCGTCCTCCGTTGCGGGTCTGCGCGCCACCGGGAGCGTCGTGTGGACGATCGGGGCCATCGCGTTCTTGACCCTTCTCGCCGTGAACCTCATCGCCTTTGCGTACGCCACCTCCCTGATCGTCGAGGGCGCGATCGCGGGAGGCCCGCGGGAGATCCCCCTCTACCTCCTCCTCCCGTTTCCATGGGGGGAATCCGTCGACGCCGACCCGGCGACGTTCCTCGCCTACTTCGGTTTCATCGCCGCCGTAATCCTCGCAGCCTACGCCGTGTTCGTCATCCGAGACACGAAGGCGACCGTGAATGCGTTCCGCCGCCCCCTCGTGGACCTGAGGTCCCGAATCGAGTCGCGGAGCGCTTGGATATCCACGGGCCAGGTGTTCCTCGCCGCCCTCTTTTTCCAGGTGGTCTACGCATGGATGCTCCAACTGGCCGGGTTCACTCCGACCGCCCCACCCGCCCGGCCGGTCCCGGAGTGGTATCCGTACTTCGCACTCGCGAACGCATCGGTGTACGAGGAGTTCGTGACCCGATGGATCTTCATCGGGGTCCCCCTCGTCGCATGGGCCGCCGTGCTGCGGAAGTCGCGGCCGTCGGAGTACACCGTCCCCGCCTGGCGGCACCTGATCGGCGGTACCCTGAATCGCGATTCCCCAAGGAATCTGGTTGTCGTCGCGATGGTCCTCATCGTGTCCTCGTCGGTGATCTTCGGGCTCGCGCACGTACCCTCGTGGGGGTGGTGGAAATTCCTTCCCGCGATGGTCGCCGGTCTGGGCATGGGCTACCTGTTCGTTCGCCGCGGCCTCCTCGCGGGCGTCCTGTTCCACTTTGCGACCGACTACTTGGCGGCGACCGTGTTGCTGACCGCAAACAACCTCGCGGTCCAGGTCCTGCTGGTGCTCTTCGTGCTCGTGCTCGTCGGACTCGGCGCGTTCTTCTTCGTCTGGTACTTCGTGTACTTCGCCGGCCTCGTGAACCACTGGGCCGTGAGGTGGGGATTCCGGCGCCCAGTCCCGACACCGACGACTCCTCCCGTTACGTATGATGGCCCCGTCCCATGGCCGTACTTCCTCGTGCAGCGAATGGCGAGACCGGGCCCTCCAGAGCCGTCTCCGGGTGCGTGGTCGGGCAACCCACCCGCCGCACAGGCTCCCTGGTTCGGCGGCGGATTCCGGCCCTTCGTCTGCCCCCGGTGCGCCTGGCGCGAGGCCAAGTATGAGGACGGCCGGTTCACGTGCCTTCAATGCGGCCACGCGAGCCCGTGAGTCGGTGCCCGATTGTGCTCTCCGCGAGATGTTCGATGAGCGCATCCGTGTCCGGGTCCTCGAGGACGACGACGATGTCGCCGAGCGGCGCGGTCCCGCCCGCGAAGTTCACGCGGCCCACGAACGCCGCCTGTTTGTTCAAAGAGAAGCGCACG
>DATEUK010000136.1:0-2887 GCA_035283165.1 Thermoplasmata archaeon | reverse complement strand
CGGGACGCCACCTTCGGCGACACCCCGTCCTCCGCGAGCACCGCCAGGGCGCGCGCGATCCGCTCCGAGGACACCGCCGCGTACTCCGTGCCGAGTCTCGCGTACGCGTCCCCGAGTTCGTAGAACCGCTTCCCCTCCGCCTTCCATGTTCTCAGGATCCCCAGCGACGCGAGTTCGGCGAGGGGCGGGAGCACGGCCTGCTGGTACGTCTTGAGCCCGCGGAAGATCTCGGACTGCGTCGTCCGGCGCCGCTCTGCGACCCAGCGCACGATGCGCCCCTTCATCCCGTTCGAGAGGGAAGCGAACAGGCGGACGTCCTGCTCCCGGAGGGCCCATGGCGCAAAGTACACGGTCTTCCCCTTCACCGCCCGGGAGGCCAAGATGCCTCCCTCTCGGAGGCGCAGGAGGTGCCACCGGAGGCTCTGCGGGGGGATCTGCACGTCCCGGGAGATCCGCCGCAGGTGGGAGCACGGGTGGTTCCACACGTACTCGAACACCCGCTGCCGGCGCGGGTTCATCAGGAGGGATGTCCCCGGTTCGCGGGGTTCCACCTCCGGAAGGACGAACCCCTCGCCGAGCGCGCGCCGGAGCGCGCGGCCCACGCTTCGCCGTTTCCTCCCCATCCCGGACCCTCGAGGGGCGCGGGAATTCGAGCGGGGTATATGGAGTTTCCCCGGCGACGCCCGCTACAGCGTGAAGTCCTCCCAGAGGTCGAGGAACCGGTCGATGAGGTCAGGGGTCGGACGATATGCGTAGAGGAGGCGCGCGATCCTCTCCGGTTCCCGCAGCGCGATCTTCGATGCGTCCCGGGACACCATGCCCAGCCGCTCCATCCGCGACAGGTGGTACGAGAGCGTGGGCGGGGCGACTCCCGCCTCGGACGCGAGCTCGCCGTGCGTCACCCGTTCGCGCGTGAGGAGGACGAGCGCGACGGAGAGGGGAACCGGCCTCCTCAGGATCGACAGGAGCGGCTTGTCCCGGGCGTCCACGATCTCCGCCCTGCGGCCGTTCGCGGTCCTCGGGTAGAGCCGCACGAACCCCGCCTCCTCGATCGCGGAGACGAGGCCGTGCTTCGCGAGCTGGCGGACGTGGTAGTCGGCCGTGCGGACGTCGACGCCGAGCCGACGCGCGATGTCGCGCAGGTGCAACCCCGGCGTGCCGGCGACGAGCTCGTACATCCGACGGCGGCTCTCGAGGCCGAGCGGGTCTCCGACCATCCGCATTCCTACGACTTGAGCGCCGCGAGGTAGAAGCCCAGGAGGGCCACGGTGTCGAAGACGGTCATCGGGACCCACAAGGTCTCGAGTGTTGTGGCGGTGAACAGGGCGTAGGTAACGGTGAGTCCCTTGACGAAGAACAGGCTGAACGCCGCGGCGATGCCGAGCATCCGGACGTTCGCGGACCGGCGATACGCGAGGAACGCGAGGGTCGCGAGGAGCAGGGCGAACACGGTCAGCCAGCCGGTCACGATGTTCTCGAGGAGGGCCATGAATTCACCGCCATGAGAGCCTCGCTACTCGCGCTTAACCTTTCGGACCTTGCGCCCCCACGCGAGCCCGCCGAACGTCACCACAGCGGCGACCGCGCCCAGGGCGTACAACCCCATGTCACCCAAGATGCGTCCGGCGGCTTCCTCGATCATGAGGAACCCGAACGTGGGGTCGTGGACGATGTCCGCGCCCCGGGCGTACGCGAAGGCCACGGTCAGGTCCTGCTCCCCCGCCTGACCGGGATTCTCCGACACGGAGACCCCAACCCGGGTCTCGTTCCCGTCCACGACGGCGGTGTCCTTCCAGCGGAACGTCGCCTGGAGGCCTCCGGCATCGATCGAGACCCCGTCCGCGGTGACAGTTGGCGGCGTGGGGGACGCGGCCACGACGCGGAAGACGATGCCGGGCAACGTGTCCGGTTCCGGGGGTTCCAGGAAGGGAAAATCAGAGAACACGATGTCCGCCTTGATCTCGACGGGATGCTGGACGAATCCCTGGAACGCCGTGAGGTCCCCGAACGTCACAACCCGGAAGGTGAGTCCCGAGGACGGTTCGTCGCGGAAGGAGTACGAGGCGGTCACGCGGAGGCCGGGCACCCCCCCGGCCGACACGTTCTCGGGGGACACGGCGCCTAAGGTGAGGTCGCTGGGGCCGTACTCGGCGCGCACCACGTCTGATCCTCCGAACACCCCGTCCGCGTCCAGATCCTGAAACTCGATCACGCGGTCGAGCTCGACCCGGAGCTCGGCGTCGACCTCCGTCGCGCCGACGTCGCGTTGGAATTCGAACCGGAAGCGCACGTTGTCCCCCTCCAGGCGGAGCCGGATCCGATCCCGCACATCCCCCGTGGCCCGCTCCGACCGGACCTCGAACCCGTCGGCCCGCGCATCGACCTCGAGCCGCCTCGTCTCGTCGCTCCAGTCGTCGGACGCGCGGACGAGGGGGGAGAGCAGGGTGAAGCCAAGGAGGGCGGCCAGCGTGAGGGCCCGCATCGGACGCCTCCAAGCGTGCTCGAGTGCTAAGGCCTTTTCCAACAACCCTCGAACGCTCATGGCCTCACCCCGGGATCTCCATGGCCGGAGCCGGGCGCACGTCGAGTGCCCGTTGCCGCAGCAGGGACGTTCGGGAGGCGGCCATCAGAACGGGGGAGAGGAGGGCGCACAGTGCCAGGGGTGAGATGAGCCCATAGATCCCGAACGGCGCGTACCCGAGGACGAGGAGGACGCCCCCCGTGATCAGCTCGACCCTCGCAGCCTGGGCGGCCGTTCGGAGGCGGAGGGGGCCTTCCGCCCCCTTCGGCGTGACGAGGAACTCCGCGGGGCGCGCCAAGCCTCGGAGCACGCCGACGATGGAGACGGGGAAGAGCGCGACGTACGCGACCGTGTTCACCGCGATCG
>DATEUK010000135.1:0-17598 GCA_035283165.1 Thermoplasmata archaeon | reverse complement strand
CCATCGGCATCCTCCCGCCCGGTCGTCAGCGTGATTGCGGTCAGGAACAGGACGGCGGTGAGGCCTGCGCCCACCGTCAGCTCGAGCACCGCCGCGTAGGGGGCGGCCAGGAGGGCGAACGCGCCCGCGAGGAACGCGCTCCCCAAGGCGAACGCGAGCACGGCGCGGACGAAGTCACGGAGCCCGATCGAGGCGACGAACCCCGCTAGGGCGGCGGCCAAGAGGCCGCCAAGGACGAGGGGGTCAGGCGGGACGGCCATCGTTCATCCTTTCGGGAGCAGACGATATCATCGTCCGGCATTTATTGTAGCGGGAAGTCGCGACTCCTCCCGGGCCGCCGGATCGACATATCCATACGAGCGCAGGTCGTTCCTCCGTCACCAGCGATACATACAAACCCTTCGCAAGGTTCTCGGGGCCGGAGGAGGAAGGGACCAGGATGTCTGCCCGCTCGAGCCTGGGCATGCGCAGGATCGTCGTCGCGGTCGATGGCTCCCCGGGGGCCTCGAACGCGGTGCGCGCCGCCATCCGGCTCGCCCTTCCCAGCCGCGCCCGGATCGACCTTGTGGGAGTCGTCCCGACGATCCCGGAGTTCTCGCGCCATCTGGATGTGGCCCGCGTACTGATCCAGCCTATGCGAGAGGACGCGGAGTCGTTCATGTCGCAGGCCCGGAAGATCGTGGACGAGGCGGGCCTCGAGCCCCACATCACGTTGCTGAAGGGCCATCCCGCGGAGGAGATCTGCGACTACGTGGAAAAGACCGTCCCGGACCTGACCGTTCTCGGCAGCCGCGGCCTCGGCGCCCAGAAGATTCACCTCGTCGGCAGCGTTGGGTACACCGTCGCCCATTTCGCCCGAACGCCAGTCCTGCTCGTGCGCGACGACACGCCGATGCGCAAGCTCTTGGTCCCGATCGATGGCTCGCCGGCGGCTTCCCGTGCGGCGCAGTGGGCCGCGGGGATCGCGAAGGCCCGAGGCGCGCCCGTCACGCTCCTTTACGTAATCCCGCAGGAGACGGAGGAGGTGAAGTTCACGGTCTCCCGCGGGGTTGGGGAGCCGTTCTTGGGGCCGCTTCTGAAGTCGTTCCGGGAACGGGGCATCACGGTCGAGCGACGGGTCGAATACGGTCGGCCCGCGGGGATGATCATCCACGTCGCGAGGGAGGGGCACGACCTCATCGTGCTCGGCCATCAGGGTCGGGGCGCGGACGCCACATTCTCCTTGGGTGGTGTGACGGACCGGGTCCTGCACTATGCGCCCTGCTCGACGTTGGTGGTCCGGTGACCGTACAGAAGCTGATTTACGCGCTGGCCGTCGGGACCGGCGACGCGTACGGCCTGACGGAGGACGCGGTCTCCGCCCTGAAGTGCATGGACGTGACGGCGGTGGAGCGCGAGGACCACCACTTCCTCATCGAGGGCTGGCTCCCCCAGGCCTGGTTCGACGACCTCGGGGACATCCTCGAGACGGGCTCGCGGGGACGCGTGACCTTGCTGTGGGACGATACCGTCCGACCCGCGATTGCCGCGCCTCCGACGTCCCTCGAAAACCCGCGCCTCGTGAAGCCGTTTGAGTCCCTCGTGGAGCTGTTCTCGCTGCCGGGCCGCGAGGGATTCGATCCCACGTTCCTGACCTTCCTAGTCCTTCCCGCGTTCTTCGGGTTCGTGATCGGCGACTTCGGGTACGGAGTTGCATTCGTCCTGATCGGCCTCTACGTTCGCCGAGCGGTCCGGACGCCGCTCGGGGAGCTCGCGTCCACGTTCACCATCCTTGGCGGCTTCTGGTCCCTGATTTTCGGCACGGTCCTGTTCGCGGACTTCTTCGGCTTCCACGTGGAGATCGGTCCCCTCCGATATCACGTGCTCGACAAGCTCGAGGACATCCCGCAGCTCCTCCTCCTTTCCCTAGCGATCGGCCTCCTGCATCTCAATCTGGGGATCGCGATTGGGTTCGTGTACGAGCGTCGCCGTGCGGGCCTGCGCGCCGCGTTCCTGCGGAAGTTCAGCCTGTTCATCCTCGAAGCGGGCCTGGTGATGCTGGGCGTGACGCTGATCGGTCTCCTGGCGGTGTCATGGCTCTGGATTCCCGGAATGGCAGCGATCGCCTTCGCCGTCGCGCTCATCTCGCTCGGCGGCGGGTTCGTCGACGTCATCGAGGTCCCGGCGTTCGTGGGGAACATCATGTCATATCTCCGGCTCGGGATCCTGGGCGTCGCGGAGGGCGTTCTCAGCGTGGCGTTCAACCAGATCGTGATCCAGGCCCTTCTCCCGCAAGGAGTCATCGGCTGGATCGTGGGGGCACTGGTTTTCGTGGTCGCACACGCGGTCCTCATGGGCCTCGCGTTGATCGTCGTGAGCGTCCACGCCCTGCGCCTGCACTACGTGGAGTTCTATACGAAGTTCTATCCCCTCGAGGAGATCGGGGCCGCGCGTCCGTTCGAACCAACCGTCGAGCTGCCCAGACGGGTCGAGCCAGGCGGCAACGCGGCATGACCGTACCCCGAAGCGACCGAAGGTCGGATGTGTTGCCAGCTTGGACGGGGTTAATACGGACGCGCAGGCGTCACGGCTCGAAGATCGTCCAGTCCTCGGGGCCGCTCACCGTGAGGATACCCACGGAGCCCTTGTCAATCGCGCGGACGAGGGCGTGGTCCACGAGGACGTAGTTGCCGGGCACTTGGAGCGCGATGTCCACGATTGCGGCGCCGCCGGGTGGGACGAGGATCGTCTGGACCATCTGCGCGGGAGGGGACAAGACGTCGCCGAGGGAGTAGACGCGGTCGAACATTTCGCCGATCACGTGGAACGACGAGATGAGGTTTGGCCCGCCTACTCCGAAGTAGATCCGTATGGTCTCGTTCACGTTCGCCTGCAGTGCATCGGCGCCCGTGAGCGCCGCGAACTTCCCATTGAACACGACGTATGTCGGATTCTCGGCCACGAGCCGCGTGTCGTCGTGCACCTGGTGCCCCTTCGAACCCGCCGGCCACTTCGTGTAGATGTCTCCCTGGACGACGTAGAATTCGTGGTCCACGGCAGGCAGGCCGCCGTCGGGTTCCACGAGGATGAGGCCGTACATCCCCATGGCGATGTGCGACGGGATGTGCGGGCTCGCGCAGTGATAGACGTACAGACCCGGCGTGATTGCCTTGAACGTGAAATCCGTCGTCTGGCCGGCCGGCGTCTGAGTCGACACGGCGCCGCCACCCGGCCCCGTGACCGCGTGGAAGTCCACGGAGTGATTCTGGCTGCTCGTCGCGTGATTGCTGAAGTGGACGACGACCGTGTCGTTCACGAGGACGCGGAAGAACGGCCCCGGGACGCTCGCGTTGAACGTCCAGTAGTTGAACGTGGTCCCCGGCTCGATCTCTGCGACGACTTCGCGGGCGAGTAGGTAGATATGGACGGTGGTCGGCGTCGTCCGGCCGAGGGGAGCCGGCACGCTCGTCGGGTCGCGCGCGATGTTCAGCACGTCGGGCACCTGAGCGGGGCCGGGTCCAGGTGCGCTCCCCGCTTCGCCGACGATGAAAGTCCCCGCCATACCACTGGCCCGGTGGCCCGGAATCGTGCAATAGTACGCGAACGTGCCAACTTCGCTCGCCACGAACGTGACCGAGCCTTGCCTGCCGCTTGCGGTCAGGCCCGTGATGTGCTTGCCATACCCGTCGATGAAGAAGTCGTGCTCGATGCTCTGTCCGTTGCGCACCGTGATCGTGACCCGGTCGCCCTGCTTCACTTCGAGGGTGGGATTCGGATCTCCGGCGATGTCTCCTCCCTCGCCGACGAACCCGTCGATGAACGCCACGAGCGTGAACGACACAACCCCCTCCTGAGGCGGTTGCACGACGGTGGACCGCCCCGCGAGCCAGAAGCCGCCGCCCACCGCGACGGCACCCAAGAGAATCCCCACGGCGAACAGGGCGAGCACCGTGGGCCCGCCGGACCCCACCCGTCGGATCCTCGGGCTCGGAAAGTCCGCGGAGGTTCGCAGCCTGCGGCCGCTGGGGAAATCGATGCCCACTTGGCCCGGGTCCCGGAGTTCGTGCGCCATGTATCACCCGATTTGGCGTCCCGGGGACGGCCTAGACCTTTTCAGGATTATGTACATATCGCTGGTGGCGCGGACCGGCCCTATGGGGCGTCCGGTCTCGCCCCCGCCCGTTCATGGGGAGTCGCCAAGTCTCCGTGCTTGGCAATGTACTCGGCCAAGCCTCCCTCCGCCATGATGGCCTCCATGACGACTGGGAGGGGCGCAAAGGGGAGTTGGAATCCCGCGGTCCGGTCGAACACGACGCCCACAGCGAGGTCGACATCGAGTTCGTCCCCGTCGGCGATTCGGTCCGTGTCGCACACGATCGCGGCCAGACCGTTGTTGATCGCGTTCCGGAAGAAGATGCGTGCGAACGATTTCGCAAGGACCGCGCGGACGCCGCACATCCTGATTACGATGGGCGCGTGCTCCCGTGACGATCCCTTCCCGAAGTTGCGCCCGCCCACGACGAAGTCGCCGGGCCGCACCCCCGCCGCGAACTCGGGGCGCGCGTCCTCGAGCGTGTGTTCCGCGAGTTCCGGCAGGTTCGACCGGAGGTGGTAGAACCGCCCCGCGGAGATCAGGTCCGTGGAGATGTTGTCCCCGAACTTCCAGGCACGTCCCATCACACCACCGTCCGCGGGTCCGTGATCACGCCGTAGATCGCCGTGGCTCCCGCCGTCAGGGGAGAACCCAGGTAAACGGACGCGTTCGGATTCCCCATCCGGCCCTTGTAGTTCCGGTTCTGGGTGCTCAACACGTTCTCCCCGTCCCCAGGGATCCCGCCGTGGACGCCCGGGCACGCCGCGCAGCCGGGGCTGTTGATCATCGCCCCGAACTCGAGGAGCGTCTGCAGGTGGCCGGATTTCAGGGTGAGGACGTAGGCCTCCTTGCTCGCCGGGGTGATGATCACGCGGGTGTTCGGGTGTCGCGCTTCCCCGCGCACGACCTTCGAGAAGGCGGCGATGTCCTCGAAGCGGCCGTTCGTGCACGCGCCGACGTAGACCTGGTGGATGGGCACGTCCCGGAGGGACGGATCCGTCACCGAGACGATGTTGTCCTCGCTTCCCGGTGTCGCCACGACGGGCTCCAGCGAGGGACCGTCGTAGTCGAACACCTTCGCGTACCGTGCCCCGGAGTCCGGTGCGATCGGCCTCCAGTCCGCCTCTCGGCCGTGGACTGCCAGATACGTGCGCGTCTCCCCATCCGAGGCGATGGGACCGCACTTCCCTCCTGCCTCGACGGCCATGTTGCTGAGGGTCATCCGCTCATGCATCGGCATGCGGTCGATGGCGCCACCGCCCCATTCCATGCTCTGGTACGCCGCACCGTCGGAGCGAATGTCCCCCAGGACGCGGAGGATGAGATCCTTCGACATCACGCCTCGGGGGAGCTCGCCCGTCACCTCAAACCGGAGGGTCTCCGGCACGCGCAGCCACGTCTTCCCGAGTCCGATCGCGACGCCGACGTCCGTGCTGCCCATGCCGGTGGCGAACGCGCCCATCGCGCCCCCCATGACCGTGTGAGAGTCCGCGCCGACCACGAGGTCCCATGGTCGGACGTACTTCTCGAACGCGACCTGGTGACACACGCCATCGCCGATGTCGTGGAGGATCATCCCCGTCCTGGCGGCGAACTCCCGGAGGTACACGTGGTCTGCCGCCAGTTCCCTCCTGGGCGGTGGGGAGGCATGGTCCAGAAACACGATGGACCTGGAGGGGGTTGCGGCGCGGGGGATGCCCATCTCCTCCATCTTGCGGAACGTGAGGGGCCCGGTCCCGTCCTGCACGTACGCGAGGTCCACAGGCACGACGACGATGTCGCCCGCCTTCACGGGACGCCCCACCTTGGCGGTGAGGATCTTCTCCGCAAGTGTCTGGTCCAAGCTCTCACTCATGGCGACGCCTCTCTTGAGGTCCACGTAATTACCCTTGGGTCCATGAGCATTCCCATCCCGGCCCCGGTCCTCAGACGCAGTAGTTCAGGACGAGGTAGCGGATGCTCTCCTGAAACCGCTGGTTCCTCCCCGGGTCACCCTCGGCTTCTTCCATCCGGCGGAATTCCGCGGCGATGGCTGCCCTCTTCCTCCGTCCCAGCCTCCGCGCGACCTCCGGAAGGAAACGCTCCTCCTCGGTTCGGATGTGCTCTCGAACCAGCCGGGTGTACAATCGGAGATCCCTCGCGAGGCGATCGCGCGCGGGGCCCTTGCGCCTTGCCGCCAGGGGGATCAGGTTTCGGATGGCACCCAGGAGTTTCCGGATCGTGAGATGATCCCCCGTGAGCTCTTGTACCATCGCGTTCCCCACGTTGGGCGAGGCTTTCGCAAGGATGGGGAACAGCGCCTCCTCCTTGGTCGTGTGGCAGCCGTCCGTGAACTCCGCGGCGATGCGAATGCCTTCCTCGATGTCCTCCTCGGGGAACTTCACGTCGTATCGGATGCGGTCGGCGATCCCCTCAAGTCCAAACAGGAGTCGCTCGATGATCTCATGCTCGTCTCGCAGGGTGTCGACAGGCTCAATCACAATCTCGTCATCCATGACGTACACCGGTCGGGGATGAACCTCTCGTATAGTTGGCATGTCCGAGTACGTGCGGTAAATACATCTGACGGGTGCCTCCCCGGCCGACGTCTTTCTCCATTCATGCCGCGGCGCTCCCCCACGACGTGGGTGTCGCAGGGTCTAGTAGGGCATCTCGCCCTGAACGAACGCACGCGTGCGCTCATCCCTCGGACTCGCGAAAAACGGCCCAACGTCGCCGGTCTCCACGATCTTGCCTTCGAGTAGGAAACCGGCGCGGCTCGCGACCCTTCTCGCTTGGAAGAGGTTATGAGTCACGATCAGGACCGTGGCGCCGCTCTCCCGGTGGTACGTGGTGACGGCGCTCTCGAGTTGCGCGACGTTTGCCGGGTCCAGGTTCGCGGTGAATTCGTCGAGGAGGAGCAGACTGGGGCGCACGACGATCGCCCTCGCGAAGGCTACGCGCTGCGTCTCGCCCGCGGACAGGTCTGACGCTCGCGCATCCGTGCGATTGCGCAGGCCGACGGCCGCCAAGGCCGCGTGCGTCCGGTCCTCCAGGCTCGGACCTTCAACTCCTCGGACGCAGAGTCCGAACGAGACGTTATAGAATACGGTTCCCCGGAAGAGGAGTGGGTTCTGGGTGACGAAGCCAATTCGGCGGCGGAGGGCGAGGCGCTCTGGCGGACTCGTCGCCGCCTCCCGTCCCCCGTAACGCAGGATGCCGCTCTCGGGCTGCAGGAGGAAGTCGACGCACCGGAGAAGCGTCGTCTTCCCCACACCGCTGGGACCCACGAGCGCGAACGTCTCCCCCGCCGCCACGTGCAGGTCGATTCCCCGGAGCACCCTGCGTTGGTCGAAGCCCTTCCACAGCCCCTCGACATCCAGGGACATCGTCATGGTAGCGTCCGCTCCTGGAGCCGATAGAGGAGCGAGTACACGACGGCGGCGATGATGAGGAGGACCGCCCCGAGGCCGACCGCATCTGCGTAGTCCGCCGCCTGAATGTCCGTGATGATCGAAGTCGTCAGAACCTGCGTCCTCCCTTCGATGTGGCCGCCGACGATGAAGACGGCCCCGACCTCCGAGATCGCGCGGCCGAATCCGACCATCACCCCGGTCAGAATCCCCGCGGCGGCTTCGTGCAACACGGTCACGGAGACTTGGCGGCGGTCCGCGCCCAGCGCAAACGCGGTATCCTTGACCCGCCGTTCCACGGTCGCGACGACGGACATCGTGATTCCGAGGAGGATGGGCGTCACGATGACGAACTGGGCGAGGATCATACCCAAGGGCGTGAAGAGGAGGCCGAGCGACCCGAGGGGTCCATCTCGCCGAAGGAGGAGGAAGACGAGGAGCCCCGCGAGGACCGGCGGGAGGCCGTACAGCGTGAACAGGATGTTCCGGAGGAGGCGCTGGCTCCCGATTTCCCGGAGGCCCAAGGTGACCCCGAGCGGGACGGCGACCAGCGTGGCGAGGAGCGTCGAAGTCCCGGACACGAGCAGAGAGAGGAGTGTAATGCTGACGAGGTCCCCCGCCACGACTAGCACGCCCCGACGGCGTCCGGATCCGCGTTCGGGGCGAAAATCACGTGGCCGTTCACCGTGAAGGCGGCGATGAGGGACTGGGCCCGTGCCTCGACGAGCCAGCTGGCAAACGCGACGGCGGGTTCGGACTTGACGCCGGGATGGGCGACAGGGTTGACCGGGATCACGGAGTACTGGTTCTGGAGGAGGAGATCCGCCCGATCGTACAACAGCGCCAGGTGAGGCAGGCTCCCCTCGCGGGCGTACCACGTGCCGTCATCCGAGAGCGTGTAGGCGTCGCGTTCACTTGCCAACGTGAGTGTCGCGCCCATCCCCTGCTCCGTCCTCTCGTACCATGCGCCGAATGCGGACGGGTTCAGGCCGAGTGCCTCCCAGAGCCGGAGCTCCTTGTTGTGCGTCCCGGAGCTGTCTGCGCGAGACTCGAAACGGGCTTCCGCAGAGCGGATTCGATTGAACGCGTCCGTCACATTCGCCGCGTCGCGAACCCCGGCGGGATCCGCCGGCGGACCGACGATCACGAAGCGGTTGAACATGATTGGGATCCGGCACAGCCCGTGTCCCGCAGCCATGAACGCCTTCTCGAGGCTCGGCGCGTGGACCATCACGACGTCCACGTCCCCTGCGCGGCCGAGGTCGAGGGCTTGGCCGGTCCCGACCGCGACGTATCGAACGTCGATCCCCGTGTCCGCGGTGAACGCCGGGAGGAGGTACGGTAGGAGGCCCGAGTCCCTCGTGCTCGTCGTCGTCGCCATGAGGACGAACGTTCGGGGGAAGGAGACGTAGACGCCTACCGCGGTGAAGGCAAGTGCGGCGACCACGAGGACGACGAACCATCGCGAGGCGAACCGGAAGTGCATGCGGGCGGCGAACGGGGGGCGAGAGATGAACCTTGGCGCCTCGGGCATTCCGGACTCTCCGCAGATCGGGGACGCCGCGGGCGCCGGGTTTTGTTGCATGTACGCGTCGGGCATTTCTGCCCCCGTCCGCATCCCTGACCCCATGCTGCGTGGAGATGTCTCGGGCCGTGTTCCCTTCGCCCTCGTGGCGGTGATCCTGCTCCTTGGCGTTGGCGTGAGCGGGTTGCTCGCCGCGAAACTCGGAAGGGAGGAAGGGGAGCGACGCGCCCACGAGGCGCAGCTCGAAGCGCTCGGACGGATCGCGGACCAAGTCCACAGCGAGATCACCTCCCAGGGGCGATTGATCGCCGCAGCCGCGATTGCCGAGGGCACCGACGGGTTGGTCAACGAGTCGCGCGTCGACGAGGTGTTTCGCGCGGGGGTCAAGGACTACCTCGCCCGGCACTTCCCGCGGGCGCTCCGTGGAATCACCATCGAAGTGGCGGCGGCCACGCTCTCAATCCGTTTGCTCGAACGAGAGATGGTGGACATCGTCCCGCCGAACCGAACCGTGACGGAACAGATCGACGGCACCGCAGTCGAAACGCCCGATTCCTCCGCGCCGGACGAGTGGAGGAATGTGAGTCGGTACACTTACTTTGAGATCGATGGGGCCGTGAACTACACTCTGCGATTCGGAAGCACGGAACTCCGACGGAACGAGACCGTCTCGCTCCCCGTGCCGATTCCCGCGCCCATGATGGAGGCAAAGCTGGAGCAGGCGACCCGGCGTGGGGCCGGAGACCTCGTCGGGGTCGGTCGCACGGTGAAGGCGATTCTCGCATCCCTCGTACAGTATCGCCTCATGGACGGCTATGCATCGTACGTCTCGCCCGGCACGTCGACGGTTGACATTCTCAGCGAGCGGGAGGTCGCGTTGGCGGTGAACTTCGCGATTGTCCTCGAGGAGGTCCGCCTGTTCCGCACCTTCGACCGGGACGCCGCCATCGCGCTCGACGAAGCGTTGGGGGTCCTGCCGGATGTGCCCTCGGATCTCCCACCGCCGACCGCGGAGCGTGCGCTCGCCCAACTCCTGGATCGATACGGGAGGGGGGGAACGCTCGACGCCGTCGATCTGTACGCGCTCTGGCGCCGCTTCGACGTGGTGGGGGTCTCCGTAGAGTCGGTCTTCGCGCAAGCAATCGCAGCCGTGCAGGACCAAATCGCCCTCAAGTTGCTGGATTACCTGGGCCTCATGCCCCTCGCGGACTTCCTGACCGGGATCACGGAGTGGCTTTCGCAGGCATGGGAGGATTTCCTCGGCTGGCTAGGTTTCGAGACGCGAAAACTCCAGCAGATGCGCCAGTATGTTCGCGAGATCTTCGGACACGCAGGCGAGACCACGCGCTTCGCATCGCCGATGGAGATCCCCCTCGCGGAGCGGACGTACGCCGTGTGGAACGGCTCTGCGGACGTGCCCATCACGGTGTCCGCCCATGCAGTACTCGCCACCTTCGTGGAGCGCGACCTCCTCTCGGACGACTTCCGGACGTTCTGGGAGGAGTGCTTCGGTCTGTTCGCAGGTCGCCTCAAGTCGGTCCACGACGGGGCTCGGGACCTCGCCAACGACGTCGCCTCGAACATCGCGCGCGTCGCGGTCGAGTCCGGGCTGTTGCACGCACGCGTGTCCGCCGTCATCGACCCGAAGGACCGGGTCTCGTTCCTGGAGTCGCTCACCACGCAGGTCGGCCGCGACGTCGACGCCGCCATGGTGGGACTTCGCGAGAACCCCCATCGGATCCGTGAGCTCACGCAGGGCCTTTGGTCCTCGTACGCTGCGCTGCTCCAAGACCTCGTGGATCACCTCGCCGCCTCGTACGACAGGCTCTCGGGACCCACGGAGCAGGTCGTGTTCGGCCGTCTCGGGCTGCAGGTGCAGCTTGAATCCCTGGCCCGGAACGATCCGGACTTCGACGACCTGGGGGCCTTTGGCGAGGGGAACTTGAGGGAAGTCATCCAGGCGGACATCGTCGAGAACCGCCTCGTGGAGGTGGCGTGGGAAGACCGTCGCACCGAGGACATCGCCCGGTGGCATGCGGTCCGCGACACGCTCACGGGCGTCGACCTTCCGGACGATCCGCACCTTCGGAGGCAACTCGTCGACGCCGTCCTCGGTGCGAGTGGTTGGCTCGTCCTCGCACGCGGGACGATTGACCGGTTCCTTGATGAGGTCGCGCGCGCCCAGAACGTCGCCGCCCTGAGGGCGGTGTACTCCGTGAGCCTGGGAGGGCTCGAGGTCTGGGATCCCCGCGACCCGACGGACGTCCGCACGGAGCGGTTCCGAGTGAGTCACACCCCCAATGTGCTCCGACCCACGGCCGCGAACTGGCACGACCCCTCCTCCCTGCGCGAAGGCGACCTGTGGGTGAACGTCCTCGACCCCTCCGGGTGGTCGCCCTCCAACGAACGCACCCCCAACGTCCACTACACCAACCCGAGCGAGACCTCCTACCGGCCGTTCGCGACGGGCTGGGCGGTCCAGCTCCTCGCGGCGGTGCGCCTGCGCGTGGAGACGGAGGGACGCCCGATCCTCGGTCCGGGAGGGCAGGAACCGTTCGCCGTCGAGAAGGTGTGGCCCCTCGAGTTCGCCTTCTCCATCCAGGGGTACAGCGGTTGGAGCGTGGAAGGCATCGCGTACCGGAGTTCCCAGACGTTTCTGGGGGATCTCTGGGGGAAGATCCTGGAATTCCTCAAGGGGGTCTGGGATGGCCTCGTCGGCGTCGTGAAGTGGATCCTGGACCAGCTCGGCAAGGCGGTCCAGTTCCTCATGGACCTCTTGGAGCCCCTGTTCGCGTTCGCCCAGGAGGTCGTGAAGTTCCTCTCGGACCTTCTCGGCAAAGCGGTCGACCTCCTGCACGACCTCCTCGTGAGGGCCGTGGGCTTCGTCGGCGGCATCGTCGACGCGCTCATCGACATCGCATTCCCCGCGAACCAGCGGTTCACGATCTCGTTGTTCGGATTCACCTTCGGCGTCCTCGTGAACGGCGACGACGGAACCGAGGTCGAGGTCGTCATCGATACCCCCGTATTCGATGTCTCCTTCGCCTTCATCGACCTCAGAGAGCGCGGGATCATCCGAGCGGATGGCCTCCCGTTCGACATCACGGCAACGTGGCGCATCGACGTGGGCCCGTTCTCGCTCGAGGCGGCCTTCGACCCGTTCGCCGCCGTGTACCCGGAGGTCGTGGGCGGTTCGGCCTCTTGGCGTGGCAGCTGGGCGGTCGACCTGTCGGCCCTGGAGATCGAGACCACGGTACAGGCTCGGATCGCCGTCAAGTGGACGCTTGCGGTGGCGGACGTCGAGATCGGGCTGTATGCGGACTTCTTGGAGGATCCGGGGAGTTTCTGGGACCTCGTGGAACGGTCCGTCTCGGAGGCCCTCGAGTTCTTCGGTAGCGCGGATGCCTCGTGGGAGTCCCTCGGGCGTTTCGCCCGGAGGTTCGCGGAACGCCTTGCCGCGAACTTAGAGGCCGCGGTGGCCCAGGGGCTCCTCGAGGCGGGCCTCTATGTGGAGGTCCTTTGGAAGCCACTCATGGCCGCCGGTGTCGGGTTCCGCGTGTCGTTCGTGGCGGATGCGACGGCGCTGCTCGAAGTCCTCCGTTGGGTCGTCCACAACGTCGTGACGTTCTTCGACCGGATGCTCGACCCCCTCGCGCCCGCGGATTACCGAGCCCTGCCGCCGGGCATCCCGGAGCACCTCTACGTCCGGTTCGAGGGCTTCTTCGCGCTCGAGCTGCCGAAGGTAGCGGACTACCTGGGACTCTCCGGGGTGCCGAGCGGTCACCTCGCGGGGATGATCGCGCCGAACGTGGCCGCGTTCGGAGCGCTGTTCGGCCAGAACTGGGGGCGATGGGAAGTCGCCTTCGGGGTATACGTCGACCTCGTCGTCCCCATGCGCTCGCTCGCCTTCGGGTCCGTGGACATGACGACGACCCTGTGGCTCCTCCGCGGCTCGATTCACGGGTACTGAGGGCGCATCCTTTATGAGCGGGGCCCCTCCATGCCCCGCCCCGTGTACGGGTGGATCGCGTACGACTTCATCACGGACGCCTCCCGATTCGTCCAGGAGACGCTGTGGGTCATCGCGGCCATCGTCCTCTACGCGGCGGTGATGGTGTACGCCCTCGCCTACCTCGCCCGGCGATTCGAGGTGAGCCGCGTCGTCCTTGAGACGCAGGAGTCGCGGTACCTCGACGTGGGGACGCTCGACTTCATCCGCCGCGTCCTCGAGTGGCTCTGGATCGGAATCCTGATTCTCGGGATCATGGGCATCGCCTCCCTGCGGGTCCAGGAGGCCCAGGAACTCCTGCGCCAGTTCATCGTCCGATTCCCCGCAATCGTGTTCGTCATCCTCACGTTCTTGGGGGCCGTGATCCTCGTCCGCGGGTTGCGGCGGTTCGGCGCGTACCTCCGAGGGGAACTGCGGGTGAAGCCCCGCATCCTCGCGCAGCCGCGGCTGTGGGGCGTGACGGAGCTGTTCCTGAAGTACATGGTCATCGGGGTCGCGATCCTGGTCGCCTTCGTCGGGGCCGTGGACATCCTTCCCGCGGACGTGCCCGAGAGGCCGTTCCTCCTCGGTGTTCGGAACAGCTTGACCACGCCGTCCTCCCAGCTGTTCTTGGGGCTCGCGATCGCGATCGTTGGCGCAGTCGTCTCGTTCGCCCTCGCCCGGTTCTCGGATTCCCTGTTCGACGACATGAAACAGCGGGCGAGGAAGCATGGGTCCAAGGCCCTCGACCAGTTCAAGGTCCTCACGCGCCGCGCCGTGTACATCCTCTCGTTCGTGACCATCTTCTTCTTGGAGCTCGGTCTGTTCCTGAACCCAACCCAGCTCCTCGCGTTCGCGATCCCCTTCGTCCTGGTCGCCGTCGTCGGCGTCCTGATCTCGTCAGACACGATTCGGAACGCGTTTGCCGGCCTGTCGCTGATGCAGGCGGACCCGTTCTCCGTCAACGACCGCGTGAAGATCGGGGACGACCTCATTGGCGACGTGACGGCGATCACCCTGACGATGACGCAGATCCGGACGGGCCGCGGGGAGACCGTCACGCTCCCCAACCGCCAAGTCCTGTCCAAGGCGGTCCTCAACTTCACCCGCTCCGAACATCACCCGATCTTCGTGGAGGCTGCGGTGGGGTGGGATGTCGCGCACGGGACCGTGGAGCAGTTGCTCCTCGAGGCCGCACGCCGGACGCCCGGAATTCTGGGGAGCCCTCCGGCGCAGGTGTTCGGGAAGGACGTCCAGGGAAACGCGATCGTCCACCAGCTCCTCGCGTACACGGACGACCCGGAGCGGATGAAGCAGGTGAAGAGCGCCCTCCTGTACACGATCCAGGACCTGTTCCACGAGAAGGGGCTGAAGGCGCTCGCGTCAGTCTCCTGAGGCGGCCCGCTCCCCCTTCCGGTAGATGAGGACGGGGCATCGGGCGCTCGCCGCGATCGCTTCCACGGCGGAGCCGAACGCGCTGCGACGAAGGGCCCACCGCTCGCCGGCGTCGAGGACGAGGAGGTCATGATGCGCGCTCTCCGCGACGACGGCGGCCACGGGGGTCTTTGCGGTGACGCGCTTCACCGCCACGGTCAGCCCCGCCTTTCGGAGCTGCTCCACGGTGGCCTCGGCCCCGGGCGGCGCGGGCTTCCCCTCCTCAAGGACATCCAGCACCGTGACCTTGCCGTGCGTGCCCGCCATGGCCCTGGCAATCTCCGCAGCTCCCAGCGCGTGCTCCGGATGCCGGGTGTGCAGCAGGACGGAACGGACGTCCTCCTTCAGCCCTTTCGCGCGGGCGACGATGACGTCGCACGGGGCCTTCTGGACCAGGTAGTCGATCGTGTCGCCGAGGATGCGAAACTCGCCGCCCGTGCGTCCGCCCC
This sequence comes from Thermoplasmata archaeon, assembly GCA_035283165.1. Classification (GTDB taxonomy): domain Archaea; phylum Thermoplasmatota; class Thermoplasmata; order RBG-16-68-12; family EA-27; genus EA-27. The sequence goes on along the minus strand of DATEUK010000135.1, from coordinate 2,738 downwards.
TCCAGCCGAGCACGAGGAGGTTCACGTCCTCCTCGCCGATCGCACGGAGGACGATCTCGTACGGAAGGTGCCCGATGCGGACGACGGTCCGGGTGTCGACGTTTGTCTCGCGGACTTCCTTCCCCAGGCGTCGCAGGGCCTTGATCCGCTCGTCGACGTAGTGGAAGCGGATCGCCTTCGGCGGGAGCGTCCGCGGGATCTCGAGGACGTTCAGAATCGCGAGCTCCCCCCTCCGGAATGCCGCGAGACGGGCGGCAAGGCGGACGAGGGGGAGGTTCGTGAACTCGCGCAGGGGGAGGAGGACGCGGTATTTCTCGAGGACCACGGGAGGGGCCTCCGCCGCCAGGAGCTGGGCGACGTCGATCCGCTTCGGGAGTGGTCTCGTGATCTCCGCGTGGCCGCGAAACAGGTAGTACAGCAGGAGGCCAACGCCGATCCACAGCACGATCACGGTCCATGCGAGACGGCCCGGGCCAGGTTGGATGGCAAGCCACGCCACGAGGACGAGGTTCGCACCGATCGCGAGCGCGGGAAATAAGGGAAAGAGAGGGGCCGTGAAGCCGCGCCGGACCTCCTGATGTGCGACCCGCCACCGGACCAGGGCGGCGTTGACGAACACGAAGGCGAGGAGGAACGCGAGGCCCGCGGCGGTCGCCACGACCCGCAGGTCGGAGAACAGGACGAGGAACAGGATCACGGACCCGCTCACGAGGATCGCGGTGCTCGGGGCCCGGAACTTGGGGTGGACTCGGCCCAGGGACGGCGGGAGCATCCGATCGCGTCCCATCGCAAAGGAGAGTCGGGACGCGGAGAACAGCGTCGCATTCAGCGCCGCCAGCGTGGCGACCAGACCGCCGAGGCCCAGGAGGGGGGCCCCGATCTGGGGGATGAGCTGGCCGCCGACCTCCACGATGAGGGCGGCCTCGAAACCGGTCAAGGGCGCTCCCCACGAGGCCATCGGGGGAAGGCCCGTGCTGGCGGCGAGAACCACCGCAGCGACTGCGAGGTACAGCACGAGCACGACCCCCAGGGAGGTGAACATCGCCTTCGGGATCGTGCGCTCCGGATCCCGGATCTCCTCCCCCGCCTGCGCGATCCCCTCGAACCCCTGGAACGCGAGGAACGTGACGGACATCGCCGCAAGCACGCCGAACGAGCCGTCGACCAGGAAGGGCTGCAGCGGGTTCGCGGCGCCCCGGGTCAGCGCGAGGAGGCCGAACCCGACGAAGACGGCGAGGATCGCGATCTTCACGAACCCCACGAGGCCGAACACCCGTCCGCGGGTCTGGAGGCCTGCGTAGCCGATCGCGACGTACACGCACGTCACGATGAGGGCGATCAGGATCGCCGCGCCGCCTTGGCTCAGGGGACCGAGCCATCCCTGCGCCGCGAGGCCCCACGAGACGTAGTGGCCGAACCCGAGGGCTCCGACCGCTCCGGCGATCATGTGCCCGAACCACGTCATCCAACCGGCGGCGAACGCGAGGGGATTCGGGAGGGCCTCTCGGACCCACAGGTAGCCCCCGCCGGCCTCCGGGAACGTCGTGCCGAGGTCCGCGTACGTCACCGCGGTAAGGCCCGCGACGAGGCCATTGAGGGCGATGGCGAGGAGCACCGAGGGCCCCGCGGCGCCGACCGCGAATCCGAGGAGGATGAAGATCCCGGCGCCCACGGTCGCGCCGATGCCCATCATCGTGGCCCCGAGGAGGGTCAGGTCCCGGGACAGTCGGACCTCGACCACGCCGACGTCCTCGTCCACGTCGGCGGTATCCAACGTTCCGCTTAAGGATTCGCGGACGGGATTGCGCGTTGCGCGATCTCCGCCCCGAGAGTCTGGAACGCGACTTCCACGTTCTGGCCCGTCTTCGCGCTCGTGTAGAGGGATGTCGCGCCGAACGCCGCGGCGGCCTCTCGCACCTGGGGCTCCCCGAACGCCGCCCGATCCTGCAGATCGGCCTTGTTCACCGCGAACACGATGGGGATGGGCTTCACGGTCCGGAACACGGCCTCGATCCACTCGTCCAGGTCCGTCAGTGTGTCGTATCGAGTGATGTCGCACGCCGCCAGGATCCCCTGGGCGCCGTGGAAGTACGCCTCGCGAAGGAGCTCCCGGAAGCCCTTGGATCCCATGATGTCCCACACGGTCATGTCCATGTGGATGTCCCCGCGCGCGCCGAGCGCGAAGGTCATCTCGCGCTTGCTGACCTTCGCGCCAAGGGTGACGACGTACCGGTCATCGAACTCGTCGAGCACGTACCGGCGGATCAGGGAGGTCTTGCCGACCCCGTGTTCTCCGACGAGGCACACCTTCACCTTGATCCGCTTTGGTTCCGCCGCCACGTCGTGACCGTCCCCGGGCGTCCTGTTTACCCCGACCCGCATCCCCGGGACGCATCTGCGCGCGGCTATTTAGCCGATTCGCCGTTGGCTCACCGGACGACGTCGACCCCTGCCTTCGCCGTCCCTTCGAACCCGGTCTTCCGCCCGAGGATCTGTTTGCTCTTCACGCCCGTCGCGACGAGGAGCACGCGCATTGTGTGCTCGAGCCCGGGGTCCACGGAAGCACCCCAGATGATCCGCGCGTTGGGGGACACGCGTGCCTGAGCAACTTCCGCAACCTTCTCCGCCTCGCCCATGGTCATGTCGGGTCCGCCGGTGACGTTCACAAGCACCGCGGTCGCGCCCGAGACGTCCACCTCGAGGAGCGGCGAGTTGATCGCCTCCTCGATGGCTTCCAT
>DATEUK010000134.1:0-7008 GCA_035283165.1 Thermoplasmata archaeon | reverse complement strand
GCCTCGGACGAGGCCCTGGCAAGGGCCGTACGGTTCCGGCCCGGTGCCCTCCGCCGTGACGTGGTGATTCCCCTCTGCGACCTGCTCGCGAGAGAAGGCGCACGGGAGGAGCCGAGCGGAGTCGAGTCCCTGGCGGGGATGGCGTGACGGCCATCACCCGCAAAGGTGGCAGAACCGGAACCATGTCGTGATTCGGCGGCTGCGCAGCGCAGGATGGGACGCCCGGCGCCGGTCGTGCGAACGCTGCGCCAACCATTATATAAGGGGAATCCGCTAAACACGCACGAGCCACCGCCCTGTCGGGCGGCGCGTCATTCTCAGAGGTGTACCTGAGTGGCGACGAAGGGACGGCCGTCAGAGACCCACGCGTGCACGGTCTGCGGGGGCGATCTCAACGCCTCCGGCGAGTGCACCGTCTGCGGAGCGAAGCACGATCCGAACGGACGGGCGCTCCCCTCCGTGCGCGCGCTCACCGTCGAGCAGGCCGTCGAGACGTTCACGCAGATCCCCGGGATCGGCGAATCCAAGGCGCGCACCCTGTACGAGATGGGCTTCACGTCCCTCGAGGCGATTCTGGCGGCGCCGGTGGAGGACCTCGCGAAGGTCCCGGGCGTGGGCGACCGGCTCGCGAACGCGGTCCGGGAAGCGGCGGGGAAGATGATTGCGAAGAACCCTCCCCCAGGAAACGGGGGCGACGGGGACGCGGCCCTCCAGCAGTGGCTGAAGGGAGGAGGCGACCAGGGGCTCGATGCCTGGCTCGGTAGCAGCGCGTCGACGAGCCTGCCGTCGGACGAGTCCCTCCGCCGCTGGATCACGGGGGAGGAAGGCGCCCTCGGCCAGTGGCTCGGAGAAGGTCCCTCGGCCCCCGCGTCCGTTCCGGCGGGTACGGACCGTACCCTCCGGGAGGCCCAGCGTGCGCTTCAGGACCGGGAGAGGGACCTCCGCGAGAAGGACGTGCAGCTCGACGGACTGCGCGCGGAACTCGACGCGATCAAGCACGCGATGGCGCAGGATCTCGCGGAGTTCAAGACCGGGGCGTTCGACCCGATGAAATACGTCGAGGAGACGGCGCGCGTGAACAAGGAGCTGCAGGCGGAGATCAAGCAGCGCCGCCAGCTCGAGGAGGAGATCCTCCACATCAAGAAGGGTTCGATCGCCGTCATCAAGTACGTCAAGTCCCAGCAGATGAAGGCCGGCGCGTCGCCGGCGCTCAAGAAGCGGCTGTCGGAGGAGACCGAGGCGCGCAAGCAGGCCGAGATCGAGCATAGGCGGGCGCAGGAGGCCCTCGCGGGCCTGCGGAAGCAGATCGAGTCGGGCCTGGAGAAGATGCGGCCGGACGAGCGGGCCGTGAAGAAGCGGGAGCTCGCCCTCGTCGAGAAGGAGGCCTCGCTCCGCGCGAAGGAGGAGGAGCTGAAGGACCGCGAGCAGACGGACGCGAATGGCGCCGGATCCGAGGAACTGCGGGCCCGCATGCAGGAGGAGCTGCGAGAGAAGCAGGAGGAGTTCCAGCAGCGGGAGGAGGACTTCCGGAAAGAGAAGATCCAGCTCGAGGACGAGCTGAACCGGATGCGGATCGACCTGGAGATGCGCCAGGAGGCAGAGGCCCTTGCCGGAAAGCCGAGGACGGAGGTGGAGGCGAGCCTCGCGGCCAAGGAGAAGGACATGCTCTCGAAGGAGCGGTCGATCAAGCTGCGCGAGCAGCAGATCCAGCAACTCAACACGGAGCTCGAGCAGACGAAGGACGAGATGACGCGGCTCAAGCAGCTCGTCTCGCAGAAGGACGACGAGCTGAGCCGGCGCGAGGAGGACGTCCTCTATCGGGAGAAGATCCTCGAAGGGGAGCGCCGGAAGCTCGAGGCCGCGAAGGCGGAGGGATTCTCGACGGAGGAGAAGGGGCTCAAGGACCGGCTCGAACTGCTCAAGGGAGAGATCTCCCAGAAGGAGGAGGAGGTCCGCGCGAAGGAGAAGTACCTGAAGGCGAAGATGGAGGAGCTCCGGCTCCGCGAGCAAGGCCTGATCGAGGAGGAGATCGAAGCGCGCGAGGAGGAGCGGATGCTCGAGGTGAAGCAGGAGAAGATCCACACGGGCACGTCGCGGCTCGACGACCTTCTGCTCGGCGGGATCCCGTTCGGCTCGAACGTGTCGATCTACGGCCCCGCGTACGTCGGCAAGGAGGTGATCGTGAACGCGTTCATGGCGGAAGGCCTGAAGAAGGGCGTTCCCGGGATCTTCGTGATCACCGACAAGACGCCCTCCGACGTCCGCCAGGAGATGGAGTTCGTCCTCCCCGGCTTCGGGGAGTACGAGCGGCTCGGCCTCGTGAAGTACGTGGACGCTTACTCGCGGTCCATGGGAAGCTCGGAAGAGGACCCGTACGCCACCTACGTCCAGGATCCGACGGACCACGAGGCCCTCCTCAAGACGGTGGACGAGGTCGCGAAGGAGTACAAGAAGAAGTACGAGTACTACCGGCTGTGCTTCCGGTCGATCTCGACCCTGATCGCGTACTTGGACCCGACGACGACGTTCAAGTTCCTCCAACCGTTCGGCGGGCGGCGGAAGCGCGACAAGGCCGTGTCGATGTACGTCATCGAGAAGGGCATGCACGGGGAGCAGGAGATCCAGATGCTCGGGTCCGTCATGGACGGGTCCATTGAGATCAAGGTCGAGCAGCTGAAGTCGTTCCTGTGCGTGAAGGGGATCAGCGACGTGCAGAGCCGCGGGTGGATCCGCTACACGTACAGCAAGCAGTCCGTGAACATCGGGTCGTTCTCGTTGGACCACATTCGGTAGGTTTTAAGGCCTCGGGGGGAATCCACAGGTCGGAAGCGGTGCCTTGCCCCCCTCCCGGCCGGTTGCGGCCTTCGTGCTCGGATTGATCGGCGGGATCTTCATCCTGATCGGCGGGGTCCTCTCCCTGCTCTTCTCCACGTTCTTCTTCAATTTCCTCGGCATCCTCGGCATCGTCTTCGGGATCGTCGTGGTCGTGGGGTCGATCATGCTCGTCTCGTTCCCCAGCCAACACGTCGCGTGGGGCATCGTCGTCCTCATATTCTCCGTCACGAGCATCGTGAGCTTCGCGGGTGGGTTCGTCGTCGGGCTCGTCCTCGGCATCCTCGGGGGCGCGATGGGCCTCGCATGGAATCCGGCGACGGGCTCGTATGGATCGGAGCCGCAGCCGACGGGCTTCGCGGGGCCGTACGGCCTCCCCATGGCACCGTGGAGGATGTGCATGGGGTGCGGCCGATGGATCCCCTGGGCGTACAACCAATGCCCGATGTGCGGCACCGCCACGCCGGTCGCCCCGTGGGTCCCCCGAGCGTGGGTGCCTGGGTCCACGCCGCCGACCGTGGCGGTGGCCCCGAACCCCTGGGGTCCCCCCGTCGCGGCGGTGGCCCCGAACCCATGGGCACCCCCCGTTGCCGGAGCGGCTCCGAACCCATGGGCACCGCCGAGCGCGTCAGGCCCGCCGCCGCCGCAGCCGGAGACTCCGAAGGCGCCGTGCCCCACGTGCGAACGGGAGGCGGAGTGGCTCCCGACGTACAAGCGGTGGTACTGCCGCGCCGAGGGCCGGTACTTCTAGCCGACCTCGACGCCGCTGCGCCCCCTCTGCCCGGCGGCCGCGGGCTGCGTCTGCACCTGCACCGGCGGGATCGGGATCGGCGGCGGGAGGCGAAGGTCCCTCGCGATCATCGTCGCCTCGGGGATGCAGTTGTTCATGATCACGGTGAGCACCTCGGAGGCGACGTCGTCCGGCATGCGTCCCCGTCCGGACCATTCCCGGACGATCTTCTTTGCGTCGCCCTCGAAGACGACCTTCCCCTCGATCCGAATGAGCCCGATGACCTCCTCGACGGCGCGATAGTTCGTGGTGAAGCGGAAGTCCACGGCCGCCTCGCGCTCGCTCACCTCCGTGACGAGCGTCACGGTCCCGTTGTTGTCGATCCGGACGTTCCCCAGGCGGTCTCCCGCCTTGAAGAACCGCTTCCCGTCGAGCGCGATGAGCTCGAACCCCTTCACAGGCATCTCGAACGCGTGCGTAACGGAGAGTGCCGCATGAACCTTTGCGAGGGCGCGCGCGAACTCCGAGACGTTCAAATAGAGTTCCCGCTTCTGCGGGCCGGAGGACGGGCCTTTGGCGAACCGGCTCGATTACACGTACCGTCGGCTCGTCAACCTGTTCGGGCCCGACCGCGTTCGCAGGGACCCGTTCGAGACGTTCGTCTACAGCCATGACTTCGCCGCGATCCCGAAGCTCGCCGACGCGCAGTTCAAGTTCCGACCGGACTTCGTCGCGCTCCCGCGGACGACGGAGGAGGTCGTGCGCCTCGTGCGGCTCCAGCGGGAGGTCGGGCTCCCGCTCGTGCCCCGGGGCGGCGGGACGGGATTGTACGGGGGCGCGGTCCCGAACCGCGGCGGCATCGTCGTCGACTTCCGCAGGATGGGCCGCGTGGTCCGGATCGACCCGGGCACGCGCACGATGATCGTCGAGCCGGGCTGCACTTGGCAGGACGCGTACGACCGCGCGTGGGCCGCCGGGCTGTTCCTGCCGGTGACGCCGAACTTCTCTCTCGGGTCCACGGTCGGCGGGTGGATCAATTCCGGCGGCGTCGGCATCGGGGCGACGAAGTACGGCACCGCCCGGGATCTGCTCCTGAACCTCGAGGTCGTGCTCGCGGACGGCACGACCGTGCAGACGGGAATGGACCGGTTGGACCTCGGGGCGTCCCACCTGAACCTCGGGCCGCTCCTCTGGGGATCCGAGGGCACGCTCGGGCTCGTCACCCGCGCGACGCTCCGGTTGTACCCGAGGCCGGACGAGATCAGGCCGCTCGCGTACGCATTCGAATCGCTCGAGGACGCGGTCCCCGCGCTCCGGGCGTTGGCGGCGCTCCCCGTGACGCCGTACCACGTCGCGCTCGTGGATCCCTCCCACCTCGAGTTCCTGAAGGCGGTGCGATGGGAATCGCCGGAGCCGTCCGCGATCGCGGTCGTCGCGCTCGAGGGCGCGAAGGACGAGGTGGCGGAGGGGGAGAAGCTCGTCGACGCCGCGATGGCCGCGGAGGACGCCGGGAAGATGGCGGCGGAGACCGCGCGCGGCCTCTGGGCGGACCGGACCTACCAATACCCGATGCGGCGGATCGCGCAGGGGCTCGTGATCTGCGAGGGCGTCGTCCCGCTCGGGAAGCTGTCCGAGGCGCTGAAGAAGACCCGCGAGCTCCGGAGCAGCCTGCGGATGGAGGTCGGGATCCACGCGGCGATGGTCGACGCGAACTCCGTCGCGCTGTACCCGTACTTCCTCGACGACGAGGCGAGCCCCCTGCCGCCCGCGCGCCTCGGGTTCGTCGTGAAGTGGCGCGACATGGTCATGGACCTCGACGGCCACCCGATGGGCGTCGGCCTGTTCATGGTGTTCAACGTCCCGCGGATGCACGGGAACGCGAGCCGCTTCTTCAAGCCGATCAAGGAGGCGTTCGACCCGATGGACCGGATCAACGCAGGGAAGATGCACGAGATCCGGACGCGGTTCGGGTTCCCCGGCCTGCGGCGCGTGCCTCTCGCCGTGGCGGCGCTTCCGTTCAAGGTGCTCGGCGCGCTGAAGAGCATCACGCCGATCAACGACCGCTTCGTCCGTAAGTACGAGGCGCGGGGAGGGAAGCGCTGATGGCCCTCGTGCGCGACCTGACGCTGATCCGCGACGCGACCGCGATCCCCGCGCTCCGCGAGACGGTCCGCGAACGCCTGATCCGCGCGATGTTCGTGCGCGACGAGCGGGCGCTTCCGAAGGACATCGTCCGGATCCTGCGGCAGAAGGCGGACATCGTCGTGAAGGTGAAGGACGAGATCGAGGTCCGGGAAGCGGTCCGCGTCGCGAACGGGGAGGCGAGCACGGTCAGCCTCGGGAGGCCCGCGGACGAGTTCCACTTCTATCGGACACGCCTCGGGATGGCGAAGGACCAGTCGTGGGGCGTCTCCGTGCGTCCGTCCCTGCTTCAGACGTACGACTGGATCGTGCCGCCCCAGGGTGGCATCCTCGTGGACGTGAGCGCGATCGACGACGTGGAGGTCGACGGCGTGAGCTACGCCGCCAAGGTCGGCGCGGGTGCGCGGTGGAAGACGGTGTACGGCCGCGCGGCGAAGTATGGGATGCGCCCCGCGGTGTTCCCGTCCGTACCGCTCGACTTCGCGATGGGGGACGGAATCGTGGGCGACGCCCGGTTCCGCTCGTACCGCTCGTCCTTCGCGTCGGCGGTGTACGACGTGCGCGGGCTCGCGGGGAACGGGCTCCGGGTGAACTGCGGCTTCGAGTACGTGCCGAACGTCGCGACCGGGTACAACGTGCGGGACCTGGCGGTGCAGTTTGGCGGGGAGTTCCTCGTCCCCACGTATCTGTTCCTGCGACTCGAGGCCCGACCGCCGCTCGTGAAGAACCTCGCGTTCGCGTTCGACGACACCGCCAAGCTGTCCGCGGGACTCGACCGGCTCACGCGGAACGGGCGGCCGTACCTGTGGGTGAACTTGTATGACGACCGCGCGTGGGGACTCGTGCACGGGGGGCAGGCCCCCGGCCCGATCGTCGTCGAGGTCGGCGTTGGCGGGACGGAGACCCTGCTGGCGGCGAGGACGAAGGCGCTCGAAACCGCGCTCGCGGGGTTCACTGCCAAAGGGGAGGCGCCGGCTCCTTGGGGGGTGCCGGAGGAGGCGTACGCCGCGCGGAGCCAGAAGCTCCTCAAACTGCTCTTCCTTGGGGAGGTCATCACCGCCGCCAAGAACGCCGGGGCCGTGATCGACGGCGTCCGCGTCCTCGGGGATTCGAAGGGGGTACGTGCCGGGTTCTTCGGCAACGCGATGGACAACGGGCAGGTGTACGTGTCCCCGTACTTCGAGGCGGCGAAGGAGCCGTCACGGATCTATGACCTGTCCCGCGGGATTGCCGACATCGTCCGGGGGATGGGGGACTCCGCGTTCGATTCGCGGCTTGCATCCCTCTGGGAGGAAGACGCGAAC
>DATEUK010000133.1:0-9619 GCA_035283165.1 Thermoplasmata archaeon | reverse complement strand
GCGCCACCGCCTCCGAAGGTGCGGGGACACGAAGGCGGGCGCCACCCGCGGGAGTCACGGGGCGGGGGCGGGCGACCACGCTGGCGCCGGGGACCCCGACAGCGCTAGGGATCCTCGGCGGTCGGGGCCTGCGCCCCTCGACCCGCGGACGTCCCGCCCTCAGTCCTTCGTCGTCGGGAACACCCGGAGGCGCAGCGCGTGGCGCTCCAAGCCCACACGGTGGGTCCTCGCGAGCTTCCGCAGGTGGTACAGGGCGAGCTGGCTCGACACGCCGAGCTGTTCCGCGAGGATCGCCACCGGCATCCCGGGTTCCTGCGCGACCGCGTGGAGGAGCCGCCGCTGGATCTCGTGCAGATCCCCGCCGTCCTCCGCCGGGATCCGCATCCCGACGGGATAGTACCGCCTCCGCGCCCCCTGGATCGAGCTCCGGATCTCCCCCTCACGCTCGAGCCTCGCGAGGTGGTACGTCACGACGCCGTCGTTCAGCCCGAGGTTCCGCTTGATCTCCATGTAGCAGTCCCCCGGGTGGACCCGGATGTAGGCCCGGATTGCGCCGCGGACCTCCGAGTCCTTCTCGTCCTTCGGCTTCCGGGCGTACAGGCGGGCGACGGTCGCGGAGGCGATCGCGACCCGCCCGGGCTCCGAGGCGGCGAGCGCGGCGGCCCCCGTGACCGCTGCGGCGAGGGCGATGCCAACCCAGGGGATCCCGTCCGCCGCGACGGCGACCTCGAACGACGTCTCGTGTGCCCGGTCCCGGGAGTCCACGACCCGGAGGGTCACCCGGTACGCGCCCGCCTCGGGGAAGGCGTACGTGACGACGGGGCCCTCCAGGGCGGCGACGGTCCGGCCCGCGCCGTCCACGATCGTCCACGTCCAGGTCACGACCGAGCCCGTCGAGCGGCGGCCGTCGAGCGTGACCGGAACGCCGGCGCGGGCCTGCAGGCCGGCAATCGCGAGGGCGACGGGCGGCCCCAGCTCCGTCCGGAACGTGGACCGGACCCCTCCGCCCGCGCACCCGGCCAGGGAGTTCCCGGGGTCCGAATCGTCCCCCGCGCCGCAGGCGAGGGACACCGCGTAGCTCGTGTTCGTGGTCAAGGGCGCCCCGAAGGTAATCGTCAGGACCTGGCTTGAAGCGTCCCATCCGAAGGACATCGCCCCGGTCGAGGGGACGACCGCGACCGCCGCCTCCGTGGCGGTCCGGTCCATCGGCTCGCTGAACGTCAGCACGACCGGGGTGTCCAGGTTCGCATCGTCGGACCCGTCCGTCGGACTCACCGAGACCAGGACGGGCGGCGTCGCGTCGACCGTGAAGGATGCCGCGGACGCGGCGGCGGCCATCCCCGAGGAGTCGGCGACGTCGAGGTGCAGGGTGACGATCGCGGTCGTCGCGGGCAGGGTCCACGGGATCGCGCTCTCCCCGACGGGGACGGGGCCCGCGAACACCGGCGTCTCCACGGCGCCTGCGGTGGCGTTGAGCCACACCTGAAGGAACGGATCCACGTCGTCCATCACGAAGATGCGGACGGGGCGGGATGTGCCGCCCGTCCAGTCCTCCCCGCCGACGGGCTCGAGGATCGCGGCCGTGGGCGGGCACGCCGTCGCGAACGACCACGCGTGCGGTGAGGCCATCGAGTTGCCCGGGAGGGAAATGTCCGCGCCCCCCGCCACCGTGGCGGTGTACGTCGTGCACGGCGCGAACGGGTCGTGCGAGACCGTCAGGGTCCGTCCGTCCGGCGACCACGTCGGAGCGATGCCCGAAACGAGCGGGGCGAGGGTGACGCCGGGCGGCGGGAACGCCGCAGGGTTCATCGTCTCGTTGAACGTCACCGCGATGAACGCCCGGAGGGAAACGTTGACGGCCCCGTCGGAGGGTGAGACCGACGCGATCGCGGGGGGCGTGGAGTCAATCGTGAAATCCGTGTCGCTCACGTCGAACGCGCCCGTCCCGCGCGGGTCGACGACGCGAACACGGACCCGCGCCGTGGTCGTGTCCAGACGGGGGAGCGTCCAGCTGCTGGACTGCGGACCGATCGGTAACGTGCCGGACCAGAGAGGGTAGGGGTACGTGGCGCCGCCGTCGATGGACAACTCCAAGGACACGTCAAGCGCGGGGTCGTCCGGGTCGTCCATCGTCCACGTGACCTCGTGCGAGCTCCCGCCGGTCCAATCCTCCCCGCCGTTCGGGGAGGTCACGGTGACCGAGGGGGCGGTGAGGAACGGCCCGAGGAAGGACGCGCCGATCGTCGCGGGTGCGAGGCACATCGTCGGGTGGGACTGCGCACCTCCATCGGACCATGAGGAGAACACATAGCGATTCCCGCCGACGAACTGGGGCGACGGCGCCGCAATCGTGTGGATGGACAGGTCGGGGCACCAGATCGTGGCGGGGGCGGTGAGGTTCCCGCCGTCCCAGACCACCGTGAGTCCGGGGGGCGAGGTGTCGAGGGTCAGCAGGAACTCGGCGTGGTACACCCCTTTGTAGATTGCCCCGCGGTCGCACGTGTGCGTGCGCGGGTTCTCGACGCTCGTGTCGGTCCAGCGGTCGAACACGTACCGTACGCCCGGGGCGCCGGCGCTGGGCGACGGGGCCTCGAGTACGTGCGTGCTCCCTGCGGCACACCAGATCTGTTGCGGCGTGGCCACGGGAACTCCATCGTACAGGAGGACGATCCCGATCGGGTCCGTGTCGAGGTCGAGCAACCATTCCCACTGGTAGCTGGCGGCGACCGTCCGGTTCGCGTCGCAGACGATGTCGTGGGCCCGCGCGCCCCCGTCGGACCACCCCACGAACCCGTACCGCGAGAACCAGTTGATCGGCTGAGTTGCGGCGACCTCCACGGAATGTGTCGTGGCGGGAGCACACGCGATCACGTACGGGGCCGTGCGGTTGACGCCGTCCACCCGCACCGGGAAGCCCGACGGGCCCGTGTCCACAGTGATTACGAGGCCGCTCGGGTCGATCGTGAAGTCGGCGTCGCTGACGTCGCACGCGTTCAGGCCCTCCGAGTCGGACACGCAGATGCGGATCCGCGCGGTCGTCGTCGCGAGCATGGGGAGGGTCCACGGGTGCGTCTTCTTCCCCTGCCCGATGGGGCCCGCGAACATGGGGTACGGGAAGGTGGCGCCGCTGTCCACGGACAGGTCCGCGGTGACCGACAGGACCCCGTCCTCTAGGTCCGTCATCCTCCACTCCACCGGACGCGTGCTCCCGCTTCCCCAGAACTCGCCCCCGTTCGGTGCGAGCACGGTGACGGTCGGCCGGTGGTTGGGTGGTTGCGGCACGGTGGGCTCGAGGCGGTAGCCCACGTACTGTGACACCGTGTTGTCCCACGCGTACCCGACGATCTGCCCCCGGTCGTTGATGTCGTACGCCGCGAGGAGGCGCAGCAGCGGCGTCCGGTTCGTCATGAGCTCCAAGTCCTGCATCCCCCCCGCGTTGGTGTACAGGAACGCGCGCACGATGCCCACGCCCGTGGGCCTGCCGGCACCGACCACATCCCCGTAGGCGTTGATTCCGGTGCCGCAGTTCACATCCGACTCGGGACCCATCGCCTCCCACCCGACTCCGTCCGTGAACCGGGCCGCTCGTTCCACGTGTGGCGTGATGGAATACACGCATCCGGCGACCTGTCCCGCCTGGTTGATCGCCTGCCCGTGGCTGGAGTCGAGGCCGAACCCGCCGCCGAGACCCTCCATCACACCGTCCGACCAACGGAAGGCCCCGGCGCCGGCCCATCCCACGACCATCCCCGCGTCGTTCACGTCCAACGCCTCGCCGGAGGCGAGCGGAGCGACGTCGATGAACCCCGTCACGTTCGTGTACAGGAAGGCCTTCGGCAACGGCCCTCCGTCGTCCGAGGTCCCCGTTACCGCCCCCGTCGCGTTCACTCCCAGGGCCCGACTCGTCGGCCCGCCCATCGTGCCCAGATCCTCCGGCTGCCCGCCGGCGGGCCACCGGAACGCATGGGTCTGATTCGGGGCGAAGAGGAAGCCGACCACGATCCCCGTGTTGCTGATGTCGAGCGCGCCCCCCCGCGTCGTGTTTGGCGCGAGGGGGAGCGGGACGGTCCCTCCCGCGTCCGTGTACAGGAAGGGGCGTTCGAAGCCGCCGGTGGTCGACCACCCGACGACCGCCCCCGTCGCATTGACACCGAAGGGGAGCGTGTACGAGTCCCCAGGGAGGGGCGGGATAATCGTCACGGTGTACCCCGGACCTGCGGTCCCGAAGGGTTGCATGAGGGGGTACCGGTCCCGGCTGTCCGCGTCGATCGCGTACGGCGTGTCGCCGATGCCGTCGGGGATCGGGCACACGTTCTGGTTCGGGCCGCTGCAGTTGTCCACGCCCGCGTAGTCCGACCAGAAGTTCCCCCCGCTCGGGTAACCGTCATCCCACGCGTTCACGCTCCCCGCATCGTCGGCCGCCTGTGGCGAGTTCCCGTCGAACACGTTGTGGTGGACGCGTAGGGCCGCGGCCCCCACCGCAAGGACGCCCCCGCCGTTCCTCGTGATGTTGTTCTCCTCGATCGTCAGCCTCGCGCCCCCGGTGATCGTAATCCCGTCCGCAGTGCTCGTCGCGACGGTGTTGTTCCGGATCAGTACATCGGAGGAGTTCGTCAGGTCCACGTTGAAATCGTTGTCCGGGAACCCATTGTCGATGACCGTGACGTTCGATGCCGTATCGAGGATGAGCCCCCCTACGGTGTTGTTCGCCACCTCGTTGCCTTGTATCAGGATGCGGTCCGACCCCAAGCTCAGCTCGATGCCGGCCCAGCCGTTGTTCGAGATCGTGTTGTTGCGGATCACCAGATCGTCCGACTCGTAGGTGAAGACGCCCCAGTCCCCGTTGTTCCACATCGCATTCCCCTCCACGGTGATGTTGGAGGACCAGTCGAGCACGACCGCGTCCAGGGTGTTGAAGGAGATGTTGCTCGATGCCACGGTGATGTTCGACGACACCTGGATATAGAGCGCACCGTCGTTGCCCGACACGGTGGCGTTCTCCACCCTCCCGTTCCGGACGCTGAAGAAGAAGATCGCGTCGATGAGGGAGGAGTGGACGTACACGTCGCGGATTACGAAATGGGCGTCCGTGTTGTAGACCTCGATGCCGGAGTTCGCACTGCCGTCGATCTCCCACCCCTCGATGATGTACGGGTCCGTCGGCGTGCCGCTGCCCGCGGTCACGCCGTTCGCCGGCGTGAAGTCCGCGTTCCCGTTGATCACGATGGGCGCGTGGAGCGTGAAAGCCGCGACGGGGGACGAGAGCCCCGCGAGGGCCACGACTCCAAACAAACTGAGGAGGAGGGCGACGAGAGCGGACCCGGTGGCCCTGGGACGTTCCCCAATTGCTCCAGCTCGTGGCATCGCCCTATTACCCCTCATGGTTCTCCCCGCGCCCGCAAGCGGGCCCGGCTTGCATATCCTTTGTTGAGCCCCGTTTTGCCGATATAAGAGCCTTCCGTGGATGCCCGACCAAGTGCGACTCCCTGCGGATACCACCGCCCGCGCCGGTGAGAAGCGCTTCTCAAACACTCTGCAGAGGTCGGAACGATCCCGATTCCGGCGGCTAGGTCCCACGCTTTGGGAGGAACCGATTCGCATTCTAATACGAAATGTAGGGGTAATCTGCCTGCCTCCGGAAAGGCTTAAGCGTCATACATGTATGTGTACACATACATGGCCACGAAGACGATCTCGATCACCCGGGAGGCCTATGACCGCCTCCGCGCCCGGAAGGGACGCGACGAGAGCTTCACCGACGTGATCCTGCGGCTGACGGAGCGCAGGCCCCTCGCGGACTATGCGGGGATGCTCGGCAAGTCCTCCGTGAAGGCGATCCGGGACGCGATCGACGAGGCTCGACGTGAGCGACGGGCCCGGGATGTCCGCGCATGATCCTTGACACGAGCTTCGTCCTGGATCTGTGGGATGAGAAGCCCGAGGCCGTCGCGAAGGCCCGCCAGGTTGACGAGCGCGGGGAGCCGATCTACCTCCCGACGCCGGTCCTCTTCGAGCTTTGGGAGGGCGTCTCGCGCTCGGAGCGTCCTCGCGAAGAGGCGGCGAAGGTCCGCGAGTTCGCGGCGGGACACGATCTCCTTCCTTTCGGGGATGCGGATGCCCGCGAGGCCGGCCTCCTGTCCGGTCGGCTGTCCCGATCCGGACGCATGATGGGGACCGTCGACGTTCAAATCGCGGGCATGGCGAAGGCTCGCGAGCAGACCCTGCTCGCCACGAATCGGAGATTCCGTGAACTCTCGAAGGAGATCCGCGTTGAACCGTACCCGTGACCCGGCATAGGTGAGCGATCGCTTCCGTCTCCCTCCGGAGCTTGGGGCCCAACGCCCGCTCGAGCCACCGGGTCAGGTCAAAGGGGAACGACCTCCACGGGATCCACACCGAAAAGCATGCGCTAGCCGTGGGGCTGTCCGCTCCACATGACGGGCCCGGCCCCGTGCCTCACATCTTCTCCATCGCCCGTGCCAGGCTCTCCGTGTCCGTGTAAAGCCGGTGCTTCGCCACCTTGTCTCCCCGGAACTCGAACACGTTCGCGGTCCTCCCCTCGAGCTCCTGGCCGTTCGCGAGCTTCCCCTTGAAGTTCCACTCGGCGAACACCGCGTCGGGCGCCTCGTACAGGTTCTCGACCTGAAGCCGAATCCCTCCGGAGTACGTGCTCGCGATCTTCTTGAACCACTCCGCAACGCCCTCCTTTCCGCGGAAGTTCCCGCCGATGATCGACCCCGCGGACTCGACCTCCGCCGCGCTGTCGTAAAGGTCCATCAGCTCGTTGATCTTCGCCTCGTTGAACAGCTTGATGCCCTGCTCTACCAGCTTAGCCTTCTCTCCCAAACCCTCACCCCCTCCGTCCGAAGACGGCCGTTCGGGAATTTCAGTCGGCGCCCCTTGTCGGCGTCGGGTCCGCGAGAGAACGCATCCCCATCATCCGCCCCGGCCGGACCGTGAGACGGTATGCCATGGACAGGTTTGAAGATATCGGGGGCCGTCGGCGGGGGCGGGGGGAAGGGTGTGGGGCTTGGCCGAGACGGCTCGTCACCGAGATCACGCAAACGATCAACTTCGACCTCCCCCCGGTTCCGGCAGACTACCTCCACCGGGTCGGGCGGACCGCCCGCATGGAGGCGAAGGGGGAGGCAATCACGTTCGTTGCCTCCGGGGAGGAGAACGACCTCCACGGGATCGAGAAGGCCCTCGGGAAGACGATCCCCGCGTCACCCTCCCGAACTTGACGACAGGGCGCCGCCTCCGAAGGTGCGAGGGCGGGGCGGGCTCACGCTCTCCGGAGGATGGAGACCAGCACGAGGACGAAGCCCGCCACGGTGAAAGCCGCCTCCGCGACGTGAGCGTCCGACAGGGCCCACCCCGCGAATTCGAACAGCACGCCCTCCACGACGGACCCCAGGGTGAGGAGACCGAACCCCGTCGCGAGGAGGAGATACGGCACGCGCCGCTCCCTCCGCCGGAGGCCGAGACGGAGGCTCCAGAGGCCGACGAGGGAGCCCGCCGCGACGATTCCGATTCGGAGCGCGACGAGGACCCAGTGGTCCGTCACGGGCTCACCCGCGCGAGGCGGAGCGACCACCGCCACCGGACGTTGATCCAGATTGCGAACCCGAGGGCGACCCCGAGGTGGAGGACGTCGCTCGCCCCCGACCACTCCGATGGCAGCGCGATCGCCAGGATCTCTGCGGCGACCCAGCCCGCGATGAAGACGGAGAACGCGGTCCCGAAGTCCCGGACGCGGTCCTCCCGCTTCCGCCGCGGCGTCGCGAGCCAGTACAGGAAGACGGCCAGGACGCACGCTAGGAGGACGACCGTGACGAGCTCCGGCAGCTCCTCAACCGCCACGGGAGTCCCTCCTCCGCAGGAGCCAGTACGCGAGGGCGAAGACGAGGACGAGGGCGGCGGACACCGTCTCGACCGCCTCGGCGTCGGGCCCCGGCCCCGCGATCGCCCGGAAGACGTGGAACGCGCTGTGGACGAAGAGCGCGACCGCGAGGAGCAGGGAGAGGCCCGCGAAGGGGCGGTTCGACGCCCGCAGCTTGAGGGCGAAGTACGCGGGCGGCACGCCGGCGGCCGCGAAGGCGGCGAAGCTCGCGATGTCCCAGGCGCTCACGGGCGCGCCCCCCGGGGGCGGAGGGAGACCGCGAGCGTCCCCAGGCCCGCGAGGACGAACGCGGACTCCACGATGTGCACGGTCAGGAGGTCCCAGTTCAGCGCCTCGAACAGGAGCCCTTCGAGCAACGAGCCGAACGCGATGAGCGCGAAGCCCACGCCCAGGTACAGCATGAGCCGCTCCCGCGTCCGCGCGTACGCGACGAGGGAGAGGCCCGCGATCGCCGTCCCGAGGAGAAACACGGCAGTCTTCGCCGCGATCAGGAGGAGGTGGTCCATCGCGGTTACAGCTCCTCCGTGAAGGAGTGGAACAGGCGGAACGCCTTCTGGGCCGCGTCGAGGTTCGGCGTGGCGGACACCACGACCGCGCCCGCCTGGAACGTGACGCTGAGCTCGCGGAACGTCGCCTTGTACATGCTGTACGTCTTCCCGTCAGACATCAGGACGGTCTTCGCGACGACGAGCAGGCCGCTCCCCTCGAGCTCGTGCACGCGGCGGTACGCGGACGAGCTCGGGATCCCCTCATCCCGGATCAGGTCCATCACGGAGCGGGGCTGGAACGCGGTCGCCGCGAGGATCTTCGCGCTTTGTCCGTCGGCCAGGGCCTCCAACAAGGCCTGCTGAAGCCTACGGTCCTTGATGAGCATGGGGGACCATTCCCAAGTCTGGGAGTCAGCCCCGGGAATCGTCTCGCCACTTTATACCATCCGGGTCCGTGCGGAGAAACCATGGACGCACCATCAAAGGCTTCGGGACAGGGAGTGTCGCGGCTCGCGCTGGCGTTGGGGGCGATCGCCCTCATCCTCGCGATCGCGGGCCTCGGGCTGTCGTACGCGAAGCCCAGTGGCGTCGCCCCGCGGACGGTCGCGTACACGGTCACGATCGACGAGGGGCTGATTGTCACGGGCTGGAACAACACGTGCCAGTGCGCGGTGGAGATCGACACGCCCGCGGCGGACACGGAGAAGGTCATCGGCGAGTACGTCCGCTGGGCGCCGAACGTGATCATCGTCAACGCGGGGGACACGGTGAAGCTCACGATCGCCAACCCGCGGGGCGGGGACCACTCGTTCGCGATCGAGGCGGCGGCGGGTTCGTTCTCCGGGACCACGGTCAGCGGGACCGTCGAGGGAAGGGACAACAGCGGGAACCCCGCTGGCACCGAGGCGACGATCGAATTCACCGCGCTCAAGCCCGGGACGTACGTGTTCCGATGCGTGACTCCGTTCGACGACGCGACCAACGCGTGCCACCCGGACCACGACTCCCTCACTGGAACGATCATCGTACTGTGAGTCGTACTGTGAGGATAGGGGCGCGGCCGTTCACGGAGTGGGACAGAGGGGGATGACGGACCCGGCGGGGCGCAGAAGGCCCGCCGGAGCCCGACCCCGGCCCTCCGGGGGAACCGGCCATTGAGGCGGGGATGGGAGGGCGGGCGACACTCGCGGGAGTTCCACGGCGGGGGCGGGCGGCCGCGCTGGCGCCG
>DATEUK010000132.1:0-8638 GCA_035283165.1 Thermoplasmata archaeon | reverse complement strand
TGCGCCTTCTCTCGCGAGCAGGTCGCAGAGGGGAATCACCACGTCACGGCGGAGGGCACCGGGCCGGAACCGTACGGCCCTTGCCAGGGCCTCGTCCGAGGCCAAGGCGGTCTTCAGGATGTTCAGCCCTGCGTTGTGCTGGCGATCCATTTCCCAGTTGCACACGACGCAGACGAAGTCCTGGCCCACCCTGTCTCGGCGCCGCGCGCCACACGCTGGGCAGGTCTTGCTCGTCCATGCAGGATGGACCTTGAGGACGGGTACCCCGGCGGCGAGCGCCTTGTACTCGATCTGGCGGCGGAGCTCTCCCTGGGGCCAGGAGGAGAGGCGACGGAGCATCCTCCGGCCCGAACCCCCGCCCTGAGGCATCTTGAGCTTCTCGAGGACGATGGCGGCCGCTCGGTCGTTGGCGGCGGCGACGAGGCTCTTGCTCACGATGTGAAGCCGCTGACGAATCCGGTGGTGTTCGCGTCGTCCTTCGCGACGCAACAGGCGGCGCATCACGCGGCGGTCGTTCGCCTTCTTCCGTGCGAGAAGGCGTCGTCGGCGGAAATGCGTGGCCTGGACAACGCGGATATCGAGGAAGCGGAGGCTTACAAGGGCGGCCTCCCCGTCTCCCGCCACGACCCCGTCCAGGGAGGCCTCGTTCGTGTCGAGCGCGATCGCCGCCGCGGGCTCATACGGCGCCGGCGCGTCCTTCCGGACAACGACCACGACGCGGTCGGACGTGACCGTGAGGGATCCCAGTCCCCACGTCGGATCCTGAAGTATGGCGCGGTGCCACGTCGAAAGCGGGAGCGTGAGCTGCACGCCTTCCGTCCCGCGAACCGGGATTCGCAACCGTCCGGTCCCCCGGTCGAGCCGGTACGACTGGTTCTCCGCCTTCAGCAGGGGCCGGCGGAGGTATGGGGCGCTCGTCCTCTTCCCCCTCCGCACCCGCCTCCGGTACGCCTTCAGCACGCCGAGCGCGACTTCGAAGGCGGAAGGGATGTACTGCTTGTACACGTCGTGCTCCGCGGACAGGGTCCGATACGCGGCCTTCGTCAACCGGGCGCGGGACCGGATGCCCTCGCGGAGCGCGATCCGGATCGAGCGGTTCACGAGGAGACGGAACTCCTGAAGCAGCCACCGCAGCTTGGGGTCCTGCAACTCCGTGGGAAACACGAGGCTGCGGACGACTCGTCCCTCCATCGAACCGTACACGCGGAAGCGTGTCGTGAGGTTAGCGGTCACCACGCCGAAAGTTTCGGGAAGCAACCCGGCTCGTTCGGGACCCGATTCGTAACAGGACCCGTGGTGCCGAACCTATTTATATGGTGCGGAGGATGCGACGCAAGGTCGGAGCAGGGACGGCCGTGGCGAAGACGATCCACTTGAAAGTCGACAAGGACGATCCCACGGTCTCTCTCACCGACGTGCTCTCGAAGGTCCAGGAGATCCAGCGGCAGCATCCCGAGCTCGACGTGTTCTTCGACGGGGACGAGTACGCCATCTGCTCGCGGCCTCGGAAGAAAGCGTAGGTTCTTGGCGGCGCCGTCCTTGCACGCGCGGGGCGGTTCGACGTGGTGATGAAGGGTGGGCACCCTCGGCCGACGAAGAAGGACCTCACGCAGGTCCCGATCGATCACCTCGACCTCGGGAAGGTGCGCTCGGTCCGGGACCTCGTGGAGGGGATGAAGCACATTTCGTTCCAGGGCCGGGCCCTCGGGCTCGTCGCGTCCGTGTGCGAGAACATGGCGGCGGACCCGAAGTGCACGATCTTCCTCGGGGCGGCGGGCGCGCTCGTCCCGGGCGGCCTGCGGAAGGTGCTCCGGGACCTCGTGGAGCGCGGGTTCGTCGACGTCGTCGTCACCACGGGGGCGATCGCGTACCACGACTGGTACGAGGCGCACGGGCACCGCCACTTCATGTCCTCCCCGGACGCGGACGACATCCTGCTCCGGGAGCACATGCTCGACCGGGTGTATGACACGCTCGCGGACGAGGACCTGTTCCGGGAGTGCGACGACGAGATCGCGAACATCGCGGACAACCTGGAGCCGCGGCCGTATTCGTCCCGCGAGTTCCTGGAAATCCTCGGAAGAAAGTACAAGGACCCGGACTCCCTCGTGTGCACGGCCGCCAAACGGGGTGTCCCGTACTTCATCCCCGCGCTGAACGACTCCTCGATTGGCATCGCCCTGACGAAGCACTATCGGGACCGCCGGAAGGCGAAGAGAGAGCCGATGCGGATCGACCCGATCCGGGACAACTACGAGATCACGCAGATCAAGGTGAAGTCCCCCGTGTCGGGCGTCTTCTATGTCTCTGGCGGCACTCCGAAGAACTACATCTCGCAGACCGAGGTGATCGCGGAGGTCCTAGGGTTCCCCGAGAACCCGCACATGTACGCCGCACAGATCACGACGGACGTGCCGCAGTGGGGCGGGCTGAGCGGGTGCACGTTCGAGGAGTCGCAGTCGTGGGGGAAGTTCCACAGGGACGCGAAGATGGCGCAAGCCATCGTGGAGGCGACGATCGGACTCCCGCTCGTCGCGGGCTACCTTCTCGAGAGCGGGATCAAGCGGAGGCGGCGGACGTTCAAGTGGGACGGGGACACGCTCGTCTCCGTCAGGTAGTTGGCGGCGATGTATCCCTTCGTGCTCGCCGACGCCCGGTCGATCGGAGGAACGCGAGCAAGCTCACGACCCCGGTGACAGTCATTGCGGCTACGAGGACGGCCCACGGGATTCCCAGGGCATCAAAGTCACGGCCGACGTCGACGGAGAGTGTCTGCCGGTTCGCCGTCGAAATCCAGAAGGGCGGCTCGTCGGCGTCCCAGACCCAGACAACAACGGCATGGTTCCCCGACTCCGGGGCCGTCCATCGAAACCGGACCGAGGCCGTTCCGTCGGCGCGAGCTCGGAAATCGGGGAGCCGCCAAAGTCGAAGAGCTGGACATCGGACACCGTCTGGTCCGTTTCCCTCCCCGACACGAGAAGGGTCAGCCGCGCCCGCACGTCCCGGGCCGGGGCGCCGAACCCGGAGTTCCGTATGCTGACCGAGACGACGACCTCGCGTCCCTCGATCGGGTCCTGAGGCACCAATCGCAGGGTCCCCGGGACGATGGAGAGGTCCGGGTGCGCCGAGGCGTTCGCTTGGATGATCAGGAGTCGCCGGATCGCTCCCGGGTTCCCCGAGGCATCGGAGACCGTCAGGTTCAGGACATACTCGCTATACCGCGAGTACGCGTGGCTGACGTTGATCAAGCCGTCCGGCGGCCCGCCCTTCCCAGGCCCCCGAACGGTCCCGTCGCCGAAGTCCCATCGGTACGTGAGGTTCACGTTGTCCTCCGGTCCCTGGAGAGAGTCGTCCGTCGTCGACGCCGCGTCAAACGCGTATGCCAGACCCTCGATGATCGTCGAGGTCTCTCGCCATTCGTTGCGCGGATCGCGAATCCTCAGACCGACGGTCGGCGGCTCCGAGTCGAGGGGCTGCATCGGATTGCCGCCGGAGACCCGTTCGCATGCGGGGACGAGGAGCAGGAACGCCACGCAGAGGAACCCCGCCATCCCGTCTCGCGCTGCTCCCACGGTGCGTCCATCCCCCTGCGCCCTAGTAACGTTTCCGCTTGGGGACCGGGCTAGCGCGAACGGTTCGTGTCGTGTAGAAGTCGCGCGAAGTGATGAAGGGACTCGATCTGGACGGGTTCGATCGCCCCCGCCAGCGTCCCCTGCGTTTCGAGGATCTTCTTGCGCACGACGGAGACCGCGTCTTCCACCGGAGTCCCCCGCCAGACCAGTCGGCTCGCGAGGAACGTCCCCGTGCGACCCCGGCCCGCCCAGCAATGCGTGAGCACCTTCCTCCCTTCGCGAACCTTCCGGTCGACGAACTCGTTGAATTCGAACAGCTGGTCGATCGTCGGCGCGGTGAAGTCCTCGACGCAGATCGCCCGGTGCTCGATCCCTGCCGCGCGCATGGCGCGGACCTCCGTGGGGGGCAGGCGCTCGCACTCGAACGACACGATCGCGGTGAAGCCCGCCTCCCGCAACTCCCGGAGGTCCCACGGGTACTTCATCGGCCCGGGGCGGCCGCCGACATGACCGTCCTCGACCGTGTACACGAGCGGGTCCATGCGCCTACGTCCTCGCGAGCAGGACCGCGCTCTGGTGCGCCTTCGCGACCAGGTCCTTCGCTCGATCCAAGTCGCTGGCGGCGCGTATGTCGACCTCGACCCATCCGTCGAGGGCCGCGTGCAGCAGGTGATGGCGCCGCGCACCGCCTTTCGCGGTCTCCACCGCCACGAGCGGCGGCGGCAGCCGAAGGTCCATCGTCGTCCCGTGGAAGTGGAGGAGCTCGATCCGGCCGACGAACAACGCCGGGATCGGCGCGGCCTCGGACGCCCGTTCGACGACGCCCCGTAGCCCCTTCGCGTGCTCCCACACGTCGGCGGCGAACGTCTCCATGGAGTGCGGAACCGTCGGGAACGTTTAAGGGCTGCGGCGGCACATCCGCGCACGTGGCACAGGGCCGGATGTGGATCGGGCTGTACAACTCGTACGATCCCGTGAAGTTCCACGAGGCCCACCGCCGGTCGCTCGCCCGCGCGGGACCGATCGCGCTCGCGTACGAGGCAAATCTGGCGACGTTCGGGTTTCCGTACGGAGTGAAGGATGTGGACACGCCGATGGAGATCGTGACGTGGGTCGCGGGGACGACGAGCATCGGTGAGAGCGGCGCCTTCCTGGTGCAGCTCGCGAAGGAGGGGCGGTTCCACGTGTTCGACTTCCCTCGGAGAGGATTCCCGCCGCAGCTCGGGACGATCGTCGTGACGACGAACCACCTGGAGCCGGGGAAGGCGATCACCGCCAAGGGCGTCGCGGGTCTCCTTCGGAAGGGCGCGTCCGTCTGCCTCATCTTCGGCCTCGGTCACCGGGGCATCGAGGACCTCGACGTGTACGCGATGGCCGCGCACCACCTGGACATCACCGCCAAGGGGATCTCCCTCGAGACCGCGACCGCGCTCGGTGCCGTGCCGGCGGCGGTCGCAGCGCACTTGGCGAAGTGAACCCCGCGGAAACCCGGCGCGCTTCAGTCCGGAGGCGGGGGCGGGAGCCCCTGGTCCTCCGGTGGGGGCGGCGGGGCCGTCGAGGGAATCCGGGCGACCGGAGGGCGCGCGGGCCGCGGCGCCGCCGGGGAGGGCGCCGACGCGGGTTCCGACTTCCGGCGGCGGAGGACGCCTCCCGCGACGAGCATCAAGAACACCAACAACAGGATGAGCACGCCGAGCCACGAGGCGAAGATCCGCGTGACGTCGAACGCGGCCACCTTCGGGTCCGGGTCCGATCCATCGAGCAGCCCGTCCCCGTCCGTGTCGGGGAGGGTGGGGTCGGTCCCCGCGGCCGTTTCGTTGTCGTCCCAGGAGCCGTCGCCGTCGGAGTCCGCGCCGATGACCGTGACCACGGCCTCGTCCTCGTCCGCCAGCCCCGCGAGATCCGTGACCGTGAGGACGACGGAGTACGTGCCGGGCAGGGGGAACGCGTGCGCGGCCCGGACGCCCCGGGCGTCGCTGACGGTGAAGTCCCAGCGGTACGCCGCGATCGCGAAGTTGTCCGTCGATCCGGAGCCGTCGAACGGGACGCTCGCCCCCTGGACGACCGTGCGGTCCGGGCCCGCGTCCGCGACGGGCGGATGGGTGTCCACGGACTCTACGATTCCCTGATCGAACGCCTCGTTCCCGCTCGGGTCCACCGCGTGAGCCGTCCACGTGTACGTGCCGAGGACGGAGGCGAGGGTCGTGACCGCGACGGGGGAGGGACCCAAGAGGGGCCGCTTCCCGAGCGACGCGCCGGTCGGATCCCACACCTCGAGGGTCGCGAGGACCGTTCCCAGGTTGTCCGAAGCCTCGATCGTGAACGGGATCGGGTCCAGGACCTCGACCATGGCGGGGGCCTCCCCGTCGAGTTCCGGCGGGGTCCGGTCGACGCTGACGACGGACGCGTCCGCGGAGCCGAGGTTCCCGCTCACGTCCTCCGCCCAGACCGTCAGGGCGTGCGGCCCGAGGACGTCGGGCGCGATGGACGCCTGCCACTCCGTCCCCGCGAGGATCATCGGGAGGAACGTCGCGACACCCCACGGGTCCCGGACCTCGAGGATCACGTCCCCGAGGGCGTCGTTCTCGACGATCACAGCGGAGACCGTCACCGTGTTGAAGATCTCGACGTCCGGCGCGACGGTCGCGGTCACGATCGGCGGCGTGAGGTCGGCGATCCAGAACCCCCCGCGCGCGGACGCCCAGTTCCCGTTCATGTCGGAGGCCCAGATCTCGAAGACATAGAGCCCCTTCAACGTGTGCGGGGAGGCGGTCGCGTACACGTCGCCGCCGGGGGCCATCGTCCCGTTCGAGGTCCCTCCCGCCGGGTCCGTCAGGTACAGCCACACGCCCGCGATCCCGAAGTCGTCCGTGACCTTCGCGCTCACGGCGACGATTCCCCCGACGTCCTGCAACGGCGGGTCCGCCCGCACGTCCTCGATGACCGGGGGCCGCGGGTCCTGGACGGTCACCGTGAGGGTGTCCGTCCCCGGGTTGCCCGCGGCGTCCATGACGGTGAGGGTCACGACGAAGACCCCGACCGCGTTGAACGTGTGGTCAGCGCTGACCCCGGGGAGCGTCCAGAGGCCGCCGTCGTCGAACGTCCACACGTGGGAGACGATGCCGACGTTGTCGGAGGAGAGGGACCCGTCGAACGAGACGAGGGTGCCGGCCTCGACGGTCTGATCCGGACCTGCGACGGCGATTGGGTCGGTCGCGTCCTGGATCATGAACGCACCGCCGTAGTCGTCCCAGTTCCCGGCGGCGTCGTGCACGGACACGCGGAACGTGTGCGCGCCCACGACGTCGTATGTGCGCTCGAGGGACACCGTCGACCCCGCGATTGCCATCGTGGCGTTCGTCGTCGCCCCCAGCGGATCCCGGACTTCCAGGAACGCGCCCGTGACGCCGACGTTGTCCGTGGCGGTGCCCGTGACGTTGACGGAAAAGAACACTTCCTGCGGGTTCGGGATCGGCAAGACGCCGGAGAGCACGGGGGCCTCGAGGTCCGCGATCTCGAACTGCCCGACCGCGACCGCCCAGTTCACGGCGGCGTCGACGGCGGACATCCGGTAGTCATGGACACCGATCGTCGGGTAGGGGCGCGTGTAGTACCGCCGACCCGTGAAGAGGTCGAGCGGCATCGAGAAGTTCCCGAGCAGGACGCCCACCGGGTCCCACACCCGGACCCACGCTCCCGTCACCGCGACGTTGTCCGTGATCAGCGCGGACACGTTCACGGACGCTCCGACGTTCTGCGGGTTGGGCAGCGCGGACGCGGCCGCGATCGTCGGCGGCATCGTGTCGAGGACGGTCACCCGCGCGGGCCCTCCGGACCCGGAGAACGACTCCTCGTACGCGGTCCCGGCCGCGCCGACGTTGAAGTCGTGGGTGCCGATGACCGTCGTGGACACCGTCCACGAGGTGCTCCGGGTCGTCCCCGCGGGGATCGGCCCGAGCATCGCCGGGTTCGCGCCCCCGATCAGGATGACGCCGGGCGGAAGTGCGAGCAGGACCGTCGAGGTCCCGAGGCCGAGCTGCCCGGTGTTCGTCACGTCCACGTCGACGACGAAGCTCACGCCGGAGTTCGCGGTCGGCGGCGCGGTCACGACCACGCTGAGGGCGGGCGGCCCCATCGGAGTCAGCGCGGTCCTCGCCGCGAGGGCGAACGGCTCCTGCGCGACTCCCTGGAGGGCCCCGGGCGTGAACACCTTGAGGATGTTCGACGTGACGCCCCCGGACGGGTTCACGACCTGCTCGACGTTGTCGCGGGGGCTTATGGACTGCGTGAGGCGATTCTGCGACGCTTCCGCATACAGGCCGAGGTCGACGTTGTTCAGGCTCCACCGCGTCCACGCCGAGGGATTGGGCTGGCCCGCGTAATTGTAGATGAGGTGCTTCTGCCACACGAGGGTCGCCCGGTCCCCGATCGTGCTCGTGACCCGGTAGAAGGCGGCCGCCCCAGGCGCGACAATCCCCTCGACGACGTTGTTCCGCTGCGCCCACACCGTCGCCACGTCGAGGTAGCCCCACCCGTATGTCATGTCGGGTCCGCCGGTGCCCTTGTCCTCGGCGGTGTTCAGGAGCACGGCCTTCGCCCGCGCGGGGAACATCGGCGGTCCCCCCGCGGACTGGAGGAAGAGGAGGAGGCTCGCGCCGACGTGGGGCGAGGCCATGCTCGTGCCCCCCATCGAGACCCAGTCGTTGCCGCTGCCGCCGCCCTCCCAGTTGTGCGCGGTCGAGATGATGTCGGACCCGGGCGCGACGATGTCCGGCTTGATCCGCCCGTCGCCCGTCGGTCCCCGGGAGCTGAACCCCGCGATCGTGTCGTCCGAGCGAGCGACCGTGTTCCGGTCGTCGATCGCGCCGACCGTCATCAGGTTGTACGCGGTCGCGGGTTGGATGATCGAGGACCCGCCGGGCCCGCTGTTGCCCGCGGCGGCGCTCACCGGGATGCCGAGGTCGTCCACGAGCGCGTCCATGAAGAGGCTCATCGCGTCCGTGCCGTCGTTGTCGTTGCCGCCGCCGTAGCTGAACGTGAGGACGTCGCCGCCGGCGACGAACACG
>DATEUK010000131.1:0-12654 GCA_035283165.1 Thermoplasmata archaeon | reverse complement strand
AGGTTGTACGCCATGTAGAAGAACCCGGGCTCCGCGTTCGCCTCGACCGCGATCTCCGGCACCTTGAGCAGGTCCGCGACGAAGTCCGCGCCGACATTCCAGTGGTAGTAGTCGATGTCGCCATTCTGGAGGGCGAAGACGCCCAGCTGCGTCGTGGAGAACACCTTGAACCGGATGCCGTCGATCGTCGGCTTCTTCAGGACCTTCGCGAGCTGGGGGTCGTACACGATCGAGGGGTCGTCCGGGTCTACGCCCGTGTAGTACCGCTCGTAGCGGACGACCTTCGCCTCAATCCCCGAGGACCACGTGTCGAACTCGAACGGGCCGTTGCCGATCACGTCCGCGTCCTGCACGTTCCACTGCTCCGCCCTCGTGTACTGGTACGGCGAGCTCCCGGGGACGGTGTCCGTGCTCGTGATCCCATCGCCCCACTTCGCGGCGTTCGTGTTCCCGCACGCCGGGATGCCCCGGTCCGCAGCCTCCGTCGGAGGGATCCACACGGCGCACCCGAAGTCCGAGCTCGCGTGGCGACCCCCGCCGGTCCGGGACCACACGTGCATCGGCATCATGACCGGGAACAGTGTGGACTCGTAGAACAGCGCGAACGGCTGGTTCAGCCGGTACCGGATCGCGACGCGCTTCGCGGGGTCCCCCGCCATGCCGCCCTCGTTCTGCCAGTTCTTCTGGTACCCGTTCGCCGGGTTCCCGTCCGCGTCGTGGACCTCCATGCTCAGCTGACGACCGCAACCTTCGTATGACGCGCTCTCGAGCGAGGTGCAGTACAGCACGCGCAGGTCCGTGTTGAACCGGGCGTTCATCGCGGCGACGTGGTACGAGAAGAGGACGTCCCACACGGTCATCGGCGTCCCGTCGTGCCACTCCACGCCGTTGAAGTCGTAGTACACGACGACGTCCAGGATGTCCGTCCCCGCGTCCTTCCGCCACTGGTCGTACTCCGTCGGCTCGAAGATCCAGTTCTCGTTCACGTCGACGCCCTTCCCGATGTACGCCATCGGCTGGTCGAGCGTGGGATGGCCGAGGATCAGACTGTGGTAGGCGCGGTAGTGCACGTCGGACGTCCAGACGTCGTTCGCGCTTGCGGGCAACAGGTTCCGCGTCTTCATCTGGTCTTGTCCGCCCACGATCAGGAACAGCTCGCCTGCCCGAGTCCGCGCCCGCGGGAGTTCCGCCGCGACCGTCGGGAACCCGGAGACGACGAGCGCCGCCGCCAAGCACACGACAGCGACTGCCACAAATCCGCGCACGTATCCTACTCGCATTGTCCGACCTCCTCCTTCTCCAAGCTGCTGAGACCCCGTTCCGCGACACGACGGACGCGCTGGCGTCGGCCGGGCCGCAAGGATGCCGAAAGAGCGAAAACGATATAAAAGCCGATTTGTGCGCCGGCCTGTCGGATATATCAGGATTATGGTGCGGGCGTTTGTGGGACTCAGGGTAGGAGCGGTAGGAGCAGCCCATCGGGCGTCCGAGGGGCTCAGGTATCTCCGGGGAAGTAGTGGGTCGAGCGGCCCGCCTTCTCGAAGCGGATGAGCCCTTCGCGGCTCAGGTGCCGGAGGTTGTAGGACACGGTCTGCTGGCTCACCCCGAGGCGGCCCGCGATCTCCCCCTGGGTGGGCCCTCCGTCCGTTCGGATCATCGAGAGGATGTGGTGCTGCAAGTCGCTGAGCCGGATCCCCTTCTCCCGCGGGATCTGCATCTCCACGGGATAGAAGCGCTTGTACACCCCGTCCCGGTCCGCCTTGATGAACCCCTGCATCTCCAGGGTGCGGAGATGGTGCGCGAGGGTCCCGTTCGTGACCTTCAGAGCGTCCTTGAGCGAATTGTAGTGATCCCCGGGATGGGACATGATGTACCCGTAGATCTGCCCGCGGACGAAGTGGTCGAGCACCTCCTCCTTGCGGAGCCGCGAGTACAGGGGAAAGATGACGACGCTGAACAACCCGTACTTCCCGAACTCCGTGGTCGCGAGCGCCGCGAGGACGGCGGCGACGCCGATGCCCGCGCTCACGGACTCCGACCTCGTGAGGATCGGACGAGGTGCCGGCGCCGGAATGGCATAGACAATCAGTTCCCGCCGGTCCGAGATCGCACCGGGCGCCGTGACTTCGAAGTGGATCGCGATCTCGCGCGTGGCCGAGACCGTCGTCGTGAACGAGAACCGCGCGAGGCCTCCCCCGTCCGTGGCGGTCTCGGCCGGCGTAACCGTGCCGCCCTCCGTGCTCGCGCCCACCGTAGCCCCCGCGACCGGCGCACCGAACTGGTCGACCACACGCACGCGGATCGGGAGCGTGGTGCCGCTCTGGATGACGTCGCCCGGCGACTCGACGTCCGCGAGGAGCTGCACGAGGGGTTCGCCCCCGCCCTCGAATTCTGGCCCCGCAGCCGCCGGACCGGCCAGGAAGGCGAAGGCCAGGCCGGTCGCCAGTACGACGAACACCGCCACGAACCGTGGCCGCATGGCTTACTCTCGTCCCCGCTCTTCATCGCGCTCCCGCCTATTTAACGAGCGTGGTGCGCCCCTTTGTGGGCGCCCCGAGGCCGAGCGGCGGCACCACCGCCAAAGGTTTAATCGCGTCCGCGCATGCGCGCCCGATGATCGAGCGGCCCCGCGGCACCCGGGATCTGGACCCCGCGTACCTTGCGCGGCACACGCACGTCGGGGCCGCGTTCCGTCGCACCGCGGAGTCGTTCGGGTTCCGTGAAACCCTCCCGCCGACGTTCGAGCCGCTCGAGCTGTTCCACGCGAAGGCCGGACCGGGGATCGAGGACGAGATGTACGTCTTCAAGGACCGCGCGGGGCGGGACCTCGTGCTCCGCCCGGAGTTCACTGCCGGTGTCCTCCGGCACTACGTGAACGAGCTGCGGAACGCGCCGAAGCCCCTGAAACTCTGGTCCGTCGGCCCCGTCTTCCGGTACGAGGAGCCGCAGAAGGGGCGGTACCGGGAGTTTTGGCAGTACTCGTGCGAGATCCTCGGCGGCGCGCCCCTCGACGCGGACGCGGAAGCCCTCGCGCTGGCGGTGCAGTCGATCCGCAATGCGGGCGTGCGGCAGACCGACACCCGAGTGGGCCACATCGGGATGCTGCGATCGTACCTGAAGGTCCCGAGGGAGGTCCAGAACCGGATCCTCCACGCCCTGGACAAGCGGAACTTCGAGAGACTCCATACGGAGCTCGACGGGGCGGGACTCCTCGATGTCGAGGGCACCCTTCGTGAGATCATCGCCCTTCGCGGCGGGCCTGAGGTGCTCCGCACGGCGGCAGACCTCCTCGGCGGTGCCGGCGGGAGCGGATTCGACTACATCCGCGACCTCCTCGACCGCCTGGCGGCGTACGGGATCCGCGACGGCGTCGTGTGCGACATGGGGATCATTCGGGGGCTCGCGTACTACACGGGGATGGTGTTCCAGATCCACTCGCCGAACCTCGGGGCGGAAGACCAGGTCGGCGGCGGCGGCTCGTACGCGCTCGCGGAGCTGTTCGGCGGCGATCCGATCTTCTCCACGGGGTTCGCGCTCGGCATGGACCGGATCGTGCTCGCCTCGGAGGTCGAGGGTGTGGCGGTGCCGCCAACGACCCTGGACGCGTACGTCATCCCGATCGGGGACGCGGTCCGCAGGAAGGCCTTCGACATCACCGCCAATCTCCGTTCGACCGGCTTGCGGATCGACGTCGACTTGATCGGGCGCGGGCCGTCGAAGAACCTGGACTACGCGAACGCCATGGGGGCCCGGTGGGCGGTCCTCGTCGGGGAGAGAGAGCTCGTGGGGGGGAACGTTGCGCTTCGCAACATGAAGACGGGGGAGCAGCGCGAGGTGCCGGTCGCGGACCTCGCGAGCATGCTTGGGATAGATAAGCCCTTGATGGGCGGCGTCGACTTCCAATGACAAGTGATGTCCTCAGGTACATAACGGCTGATTCCTTCGGCGGCGCCGATGGGCGTTCCCACCCGGGAGGCTCCCAAGGGACCCGATGGGCCCCTGAGTTGGGCGGGGAGTCTTGCGACAGACTCCCTTACCCTCTGCGTCGGCAGCGGCGTGCTGTTCCTTGGCGCGTTCCTGACCCCAATGACTCCCGAAGCTTGGGTCCCCGTCTTCCTGTATTTCTGCGGGTGGTTCGCGCTCTTGTTCCACGTCCTCGGTTGGATGCTACTGGCCTTCGGAATCCGTGAGGCTTCGGGAAGCACTCCGTCACATCGAGGAATGACAGGAGCGTTCCTCTTCTCGCTCGCCGTCTTCATTCTGGGGATCGCCACCCTACCATCTGCGATTCCGCGGTTTGCGGACAACTGGTCTTTCCTCCTGACGGTCATGCCCTACGTCCCCTCCGTGTGGGCTCCAGTCGTTCTCTGCCACGCGACCCTCTTCGCGTTCGGGCTGAAGGACGTCCCGATCGACGAGCGAGCCTGGGTGACTCGGTTCTCGATCCTTCTCCTGGTGGCTATCGCGGTCCTGGCGGTGGCCGTGCAGCTGTCGGTATCGCCACTCGACACCCCATGGATCCACGCACCACTCGCCTACGCCCTGTGGCTCTTTGCCGGCCTCACCGCGGTTGGGTACGCTGGAGCCGCCTCGGGCTGGCGGCGAACCTGGCTCGCCCGAACCGGACCCCGGTCCACGCCGAAGGCGCCCGCGCCCCCGGCTTGAGCTCATCGGACGAGCTAGGCGAAGATTCCGCTCAGGATCCTCGCCTCAGCCCGCCGAAGGGTCTTGCTCACGGCGGCGCGACTCACGCCGGTGATCCTCGCGAGTTTTGCGAGGGATGTCTTGGCCGGCGTGTCGAAGTATCCGAGGCGGTGGGCGAGCTCGAGGATCCCACGCTGCCGTTCCGTCAACGCCGCCAACGGCCCGCGATCCCCGCGGAACGCACGAACCGCGGAAATCTTGTATCGTATGGAAAGATCCTCGAGCAGGTCATATACGACTGGCAACCGGTTCTCCGCCGCGTAGAAGGACACGACCGTCTCCTTCGGGCCGACGACGAACGGTTCCGTCGGCACGAGGTCGGACCCGAACTCCGCCACGATCGTCTTGAGGTCCCGCGGGATCCTCCAAGCGATCAGGGCCGTCACCTCGTTCCGCGCTTCGTCTCGAGCGAGAATCTCGAAGTGACCGAGGGCGTATCGACCGAGCAGCTCCGGCCGTCGTCGCTCGATCACGGCGTTCGGCGGGAGTGCGTTTCTCCGCCGAATGCGGACAACCTGCGTAACCGCGTCCCCGGCCGCAAATGATTGGAGTACTTCGAGGCTCTCGTTGTTCCGGAAGAACCGCGCGCTCACGACGCCGAGGTCCGTCGCTGCTTTCGTAGGGAAACGAAGCGTGACCTTCCGCATGGTTTACAGGTAAACCGCCAACTCGATATAAGCCTGGCCTGTGGGGAAGGCGGGATAAGCCATGGAAGCGACACACGGAAAGGGCACGGAGGGATTCAGCGACCACGACATGCAGCGCGCGAAGTCCGTGATCACGTGCGACCTGCAGGGGACCGTGAAGACCTTCGGAGGCGGCGCGGACCGACTGTTCGGCTACGGGTCGGAGGAGGTCGTGAGCAAGATGTCCGTGGCGGCGTTCCACGTTCCGGAGCGCGTCGCGGAGCTCGTGCCGCGGCTCCTGAAGACGGCGGTGGACACGGGGTTGTTCGAGGAGGAAGTCACGCTCGTGAAGAAGGGAGGCAGCCACTTCCAGGCTCGCCTCGCGGTCCGCCCGATGTACCGGGACGGGAATCTCGTCGGATACATGGGCCTCACATACCCGCTCGAGTGAGTCGATGGTGACCGCCACCGCGAACGCTCAGCCCGTGAGCCAAGGCCAGCTCTGGTTCCGCGCGCTCCGCGCGCCGTTCCTCGTGGCGTCCGTCCTTCCCGTCATCCTCGGCGGCGTTCTGGCATGGGTCTATCTCGAAGCACCTCTCATCATTGGTCTCTATCGCCCTCCTTTCAATCTCCCGCTGTTCCTCCTCACCCTCGTCGGCGCGGTCTGCGTCCACCTCGCGACGAACATGCTGAACGACAACTTCGACTACCGGAGCGTAAACGATTTGGCGGTGAAACATCAGAACCCATTCGCGGGGGGCGGCCGGGTGCTCATCACGGGCCGCCTGAGCGTGAACAAGCATCTGGCGGTCGCATCCGGACTCCTCGGTCTCGGCTCCCTGATCGGCCTCTACCTGGTGACGCAGGTCGGCCTGATCCTTCTCTGGATCGGGCTTGTCGGCGTGTTCGCGGCCGTCTTCTACGTCGCGCCGCCGATCCGCCTCGCGCACCGCGGGGTCGGGGAACTCTTCGTGGGCCTCAGCTTCGGTCCGCTCGTGGTCATGGGCACATACTACGTGCAGACGTTGCGACTGGACTGGGGCCCATTCTTCCTGTCCCTCGCGTTCGGTCTGCTCGTGGCCGCGATCCTCTGGATCAACGAGTTCCCGGACGTGGACGCGGACCTCTCCGTCGGCAAACGAACCCTCATGGCGCGGCTGGGAAAGGAAGCGTCGGTCGGCGTGTACCTCGGCCTGGTCGGCTCCGCGTACGCGCTCGTGCCCGTGGCGGTCCTCCTCGCGCAGGTCCCGTGGACGGTCTTGATCACCTTCCTCACCCTCCCTCTGGCGGCGAAGGCCTACAGGCACTTGGCGGCGAACTACAGGGACCCAATGGCGCTCATCCCCGCGAACGCGGGAACCGTAATGCTCACCCTATTCTTCGGCATCCTCGGAATCGTGGGGGTCGCCGCGGGCCTCCTCCTGTGACCATCACGCGAGGAACGCGGCCCGCCACTCGGGCAGAATCGCCACGTTCATCGCGATCAGGAACGCCGCCGCGATAGGCAGCGAGAGAAGTCCGAGGACGATCCCGCCGAGCGAGAAGACGAGGGCGAAGCCGGGAATCGCGAGGAGAAGGGTGGCGAGCAGGGGGGTTACGCGTCCCCTGCGCCCCTGGCTTGTGGAGGGTTGGACGAGGAGCAGGACCGTCGCGCCGATCGCCGGAAGGATCCCGACGACCACACCAATGACCAAGAGTCCCGGAAGTTCCGGAATCGGATTCACGCAGGCCTGGATGCACAAGCCGTCCCGAAGGTAGCAGGCGACCGCGGCCGCGCATCCCATGGAGGCCCCCAGGTAGACCGCTCCCAAGCCGAGGGCAACCGCCGCGACGACGGCAGGGAATTCAAGGAGAGCACGGGACCGCACGAGCCGCGGAGGACCCGCCAATCGCATGAACCTGACGACTTCGTTCGGCCCAGTCCTCCTCGACGCTCCGGACTCGTCGCTGGCCATCACGAGATCATGGCGGGGGGACTCGACGTCGGTCGAAAGAAACCCCCGCTCGGGGATGGCGCGAGAGTGACCGACCCCGCGCGGTGCGCGTCTCCCCGCGGACGGACCTATCCCGCTAATCCCCCCGTTTCATGTTTGACGGTTATCCCACGAAAGGACTTTGGCGGCGAGGCCCATGCCTCCGGCGGTGGGCGTGTGGCCATCCTTGGACTCGACACCGTGGCGATCGTCGTCTCAGACCGCCGAAGGGCGATCGCGTGGTACCGCGACGTGCTGGAACTCCCCGTCGGCTACATCGGGCCGAACGATCCGACCGCCCCGACGGGGGCGGGAACGCCGGACGACCCGGGGCACTGGATCGAGATGGGCCCTCCGCGGCCGCGCACGCGGGTCCATCTGTGCGAGCTCGGCGGCAGGACGGAGCCTGGGCCCACGGGGATCACGTTCCTCACGGACGACATCCTGGCGGAGCACGAGCGGTTGCGGGCGCGGGGCGTGAAGTTCACGTACCCGCCAAAGCGCATGGAGTGGGGCGACTGGCTGTGCGAGTTCGAGGACCCGGACGGAAACGTATTCGACCTCAAGCAGCCATCGGACCCGGGACTGTGGGGAGCGCCGCCAGAGGCTCCTTGAGCCCCGGATCGGGACGCGGCAGGACCGGGGAAGCGCGAGGCCACCGTCCGAGAGGTCCGATTCCTGCCGCTCCGCACAACGATGATGGGAGCGCACCTTCAAGCCCCCAGGCTCTGATGGCGGGATATCGACGCCCTCGACGTCCGCATCCTGCGCACCATGGGGACGCAGGCCTATGGCCGGAGCCCGAAACCGATTGCGGCTCTCAAGTCGGGCGCGATCGCGAAGGCGCTTCGCCTCACCCCGGAGCGCGTCCGCGACCGCATCGCAGGGATGGAGGAGGCCGGGTTGATCAGCGGCTACGGGATCGTTCCGAACTCCCGCCATCTGGGCGTCGAGACGAGTTGGTACTACTACGCGTTCCCCGACGACGACGCGGTCGATCGTGCGATGGAAAAGCTGGAGCCGGTGGACGGCGTCGCCGCCTGTTGCGCGTTTCTCGGCGGGTTGATGTGCGTAGGGATCTACCACCGGAGTCCCGCGGACCTCGAACGCAAGCTCAGGCTCCTCCTTGCGCTCGCGGGGGAGGGCGAACTGCGAAAGTTCTTCGACGTCGACATGCCACCCGTGCATCGTCCGCTCTCCCGCCTCGACTGGCTCATCGTCCAGGCGCTTCGTCCGGACGCCGTTCAGCCCCCCGCGGAGGTCGCCAGGGACCTCCGCGTGAGCGCGAAAACGGTGAAGCGCCGGCTTGACCGAATGGCGAACGAGGGATCCGTATTCGTGGTGCCGTGGCTGGACGGCAGCAAGGCGGAGGGCATGTTCCTCTTCTATCTCCTCGTGGGGACGGGCGAGGAGGCGGGCCCCGGGACGCTGAACGCCCTTCGCCGCGCCTTCGACGGGTCACTCGTCTCCGTGGACCTCCTCGCTGCACGCGAGCTCGGCACGTACTCGCTCCTCTTGGCGGCGAAGTCAATGTCCGACGCGGACGCCCTCCGGCGGGCCGCGAGGAAAGTGAAAGGAGTTTCCTCCTCGCGACCGTTCCTGTTCCGGGCTGCCTCCGAGAGTGATGCCTGGGTCGACGAAGCGATCGCGGAACGCGTCGCAGTCTCTCGCGGCCGAGGTGTCCAATTCCCGTGAGCGGACCCCTCGAGAGGGACAGTTTTCCCGGGTTCTTTCCGATTTGAGGGGCACCGCGTCCGCATCCTATGTCTCTCGCGAACGTGTGCGGAAGGCCGGTGACCCAAATGGTCTCAGGCGAAGTGTCTCGGATCGTGCGCGCGCCTCGTGAACAAGTGTATGCGCGGTACCTCACCGCGTACCAAGACGTCCCGAGGTTGTACCCGAACCTCGTGAAATCCATGAAACTCCTGAGCCAGGAGGGGAACGTCCGGACGTTCCGGTGCGACGAAGTCTGGGGCGGCCGTTCGTTCCGCTACACCATGAAGGAGACGCTCCATGCCCCGAGCGGCTCCGACCAGATCGTGCTCGACGGCGAGGGGAAGGGGATGCGCAGCCGGTGGGCGTTCGAGGCCGTAGAGGGCGGAACGAACGTCCGGATGATCTACGAGTGGAAGGGCCTGAAGGGGCTCGTGATCGGCGGGCTGATGAGGAAGCGGTTCGAGCAGGAGTTCGCGGGCGCGCTCGAGCGCTACTCGAGGATTCTCGAGGCGCCGGCGTGATCTGCTGCACGTTGGAATGTGGAGTGTCACGGGCCCTGCAGCCCCCGCCACGCCATCGCCGCCGAGGGAGACGGTCGGACGGGGAGGCGGCCTCGCAGCACCGGGAAGCCACGGACCGATCTCGCAGATCGTAGGTCGTCGGCCGCCCGCGTGCTGCTGCTCACGCACGCGCTCCCATCTCGCCGTCAAGCGACGCAATCTCGTTGGGGTTGAAGACACCGACCTCCGTCGCGATGGCGGTGAGGAGTTGCGGAGGCACGACCTCAAAGAGGGAACGGGCCCCCGGGGACCACTCCGGGGACCTCCGATGCCGATCGAGCTTGATCGTCTCCACGACCGCGTATACCCGTCGACCCGCCTCGAGGGCCCGCTCCGCCAGGCGGCGGCTGAGCACCTTGTTGAGGATTCCGCCGTCTTGGAACAGGGCGTCGGCCCCGAGCACGACGACGTCCGAGGACGCCGCCACGGTTTCGAGCTCCTCGTCCGGGGCAAGACGCACTTCGTCAACGTGTTCCCGGAGGGTTTCGGTCGTGAGGCGCCCCTCGCCCCCGGGAATCGACTCGAGGACGGTGACCGAGCGCAACCGGCCGCTCGCGCGGAGGTGATCGAGTGCCTCGAGGACAGTCGAGCTCCGACTCAGCGTCGCCACCGCCACGGGCCGGTCGATGACCTCGAGCAGTCGCCGCGCGGTCCGGGACCGCGAAGTGACCAGAGACCGCCGGAATTCGGAGATCGCGTCGGGGTAGCTCCCCCGGCCCGCCACGGAGTCCATCCGCGCGGAGAGACAAGACCGCACCGCGTTCCGCACGGCGATCATGTCCGGCTGGGCGGCGGTGAGCGCGGCGGCGAGCTCCCGTAGAACCGCCGGCGGCGGGTCGGTCTCGTAGGCCATCAGGTCCACGGCGGCGAGCGCCAGGTCCAACGAACCCGACGTCCGGTCGGCCGCAATTCGACGTACCTCAGCCTCAAGGTCGGGACGCACGCCCCACCCCCATCTTCGAACTGAATCGAACGAGCGCCCCGGCCGGGATTCGAACCCGGGCACTCGGCTCGACAGACCGAGATCATAGACCGCTAGACCACCGGGGCGTGGGGTCGCGATACCAAGGGGTCTCCCATAAACCTTGCCTCCGGCCGCGCTCAGGGCCCCAGCGGGACGTAATCCTCGATGGAGATAGCATCCCGACCCACAGCTCGCGCGAGGGCGTCATCCGCCGTGATGACCTTGAGGCCGAGCAGCTTCGCGAGGGCCATGTAGGATGCGTCGCAGATCGGCAGGCCCCGCGCGTAGGAAACGTGGACGGCCCTCCGGGCGAATTCGCCCACGAGCACGTGGCGCCGGAAGCCGTAACCGTCGAGGACGACCTGCGCTTGGAGGCAGGCGGCCTCGTCGAAGCGCGAAGAGAACCGAAGGGCGTTGAGAACCTCGAACGGAAGGACCTCAGGGACGTGGAGTTGCACGTCCTGGGCCACGAAATCGTCACGCAGCCGGAGGGCTTTTGCCCTACCCTCTTCGTGGAGGAACCACTTGACGATCACGCTAGCGTCGGCGACCAGATCCATACCGGCGGTCCCTCCATTCCCGGATCAGCCTCGTTGAATCGAATCCCCGGGGGACCGTCACCCGAATCCGATCGTTGAGCTGCGCGGCACGAATACGGTTCTTGGTGGTTTCCTCCTCGAGAATTCGGGAAATCGCCTGACGAATCGCGTCGCTCCAGTTGATCGTGACGGAGTCCATGCGCCCTTTCGTCTCCTCGTCGACGCGCAACGTGATCAGGGGCATTGTATAGACATGATATATATGATATAAAGACCTGTCGCCGAGGATGTCGGGACTCTCTTCGCAAGACCTCTCACCGCCTCATGTCGCCGCCGCTCACCGCACTCCGAGCCGTCGCGTGGGCAGTCCCCCCGGCTGGAGCGCGAGGAAGAGCAGGGAGAGGATCAGGGCGGCCGCGAGCAGGAGCGCGGTGATCGGGTCCCGCACGCCGAACTCCAAGGAGAACGCCGGGAGGAGAAGCAGTGACCCGCCGTACGTTAGTACGAGCGCGCCGCCGGAGATCATCAGGGAGCGTAGGATCACCGCCCGTGTCCGTCGCGCAGTCGCGTCGTCCCGTGACGCCGAGGCCAGAGCGGGGCCGAATGCGCGGGAGTGGTACAGCAGCACGTTTATCCCGATTAGCGCCACGACGTACGCGAGAAGATGCTCAATCGGCCGGTTCGTCGCGAAGAGGCCGAGCCCGAGGGTGGAGGCCCCGTACGCGAGGGTCGTGATCCTTGCCCCCAACGGCTGGAGGCGGACCGCGGCCCACACCCCGGCCGCGGCGGCGACGAGCAGAATCAAGCTCGCGAACGCGCGTTGCGTCGGGTGCGCGATCGCGTCGACCTCGATCCAAGGGGGCACGCCGAGGATCACGACGGCGGCCACGGAGGAGAAGCGGAGCATCCGATCCATCAGCGGCGACGCGGGTACGGTCTCACCCCCTGCAGCGCGACCGCGAGCGGCCGTTCCGGGTTCCAGTCGACGACATCCGCGTATCCCCGGAGGGACTGGATGAGCGCGTCGCGCTCCATGAGCAGGACGCGGTAGGCGAGCGCCGCGAGCGGGTCGTCCCCGTACATCGCCCGCTCGACCTCGATCGGGGACGGGGACACGACGAGCACATCGAGGCCGTGGCTTCGCAGCCCCGCAATCACGTCCACCGCCTTCCGGTCGAGCAGAGGCGAGACGATGATCAGCTGCGCGTCCGGCGGGAAGAAGCGGGCGAAGACCCACGCGACGTGCTCGAGGGACCATTCGCCACCGGGGCGCACGCGCAGGAGCGCGTCCACGATCCGGTAGAGTTGGCGGCGGCCATAGCCGGGGTACACCCAGTCGAGGAGCGCGCGCTGGACGATGAGGCCGCACCGGTTCCGCGCGTCCAAGATCTTCGCCGCCATGCTGACCGCGGCGGTGACGCCGAGCTCGACCGTGCTCCGCGGCAACGGGCCGACCTCGGACTCGCTCCGCGCGTCGAGGATGATCACGGCGTCTCCGCTCCGCTCCGCCTCGTACTCGTTCGTGAAGAGGCGGTCGAGCCGCGCGGAGGCCTTCCAGTTCACGTGGCGGGT
>DATEUK010000130.1:0-7835 GCA_035283165.1 Thermoplasmata archaeon | reverse complement strand
TGCAGAACAGTTTCGCCCTCGCGCGGCTCGCGGTCCAGTCCGTGCAGTCGTGGTAGATCGTCATGTTCATCAGGTCCAGGGACACCGTGTAGGCCTTCACGTCCGCGTTCACGATCGTGGTCCCGCGCTTCGTGAACCGCACGAGCCCCTGGTCGATCTCCCGCGCGCGCAGGAGACGGTCCGTCCCGAGCAGGACCGCGAGGAGTTCGTCGATGTCCATCTCCTCGACCGGCTTGCCCAGCGGCACGTCTTGGTCGATGATGCCCTCCTCGCGCTCCTCCACCCCGCCCTTGATCTTGGCGGCGACGCCGTACTTCGCCAAGGCGTCGTTGATCTTCCGGTCGATGTACGCCTGCTCCGCCTCGTCGTACTTCTCCCGGTTCCACGGCTCGTTGAAGTACCGCCGCGCGGCGCGCGCGTGGAACGGCGAGTGGACGGGGTATTTCCAGTTCCGCGGGTCCCCGTACCTCTCCGGGTCCTTCGGCCAACCCGGGGGCGGGCCGGGGCGGCCATCCCGCTTCCGCGAGGGCTTCCTCGCGCGGACCATCGGTCGCGGATGGCGGCGGGGGCGATTAAGGGTTCGCGCTCCCTTCGATGCCCGCCAGGAGACGGGGCAGATCCGCGAATCGCTCGAGGACCGCGGAGGGCTGCGCTGCCAACAGCTCCTCGCGGCGGCCGTATCCGTACGCGGCGGCGATCGTGCGTGCCCCCGCCGCCCGACCCGCCAGGATGTCAACGGGCGCGTCCCCGACGACGATGCATTGCTCCGGTGGGAGGCCGAGGGACTTGGCGGCGAACAGGGGCAAGTCCGGCTCCGGTTTCGAACGGGACACGTCGTCCCCGCCGACGACGGTGCGGAAGTACCGCCGAATCCCCGCCTTCCGGAGCATGAGGTCGGCGACCGTCCTGCGGCGCGTCGTCACGGTCCCGATCGGCCGGCTCCGTAGCACCGCCAAGGTCTCCCGCACTCCCGGATACACGCGCACGCGAATCCGCACGAGGCGGCGGAAGTGGCGATAGTACTCCTCGTTGATTGCCGCCACTCGGGGTCCGGGGGCCATCCCGCGCGTGATCTCCATCTGCTTCGCGAGCGGGATGCCGATCAGAGGACGGAGCTCGTCCTCCCGGAGCGGCGGCTCGCCGAATACCGCCAACGCCTCGTTCTGAGCCTGGAGGATCTGGTCGAACGTGTCAACGAGGGTGCCATCGAGGTCGAACAGGAGCCCCAGCACGCGCCGACGATTCGCATCCCGGGGATGAACCCTCGCGCGAACGTCTAAAGCGGGCACGCGCATTCCGGGGGCCATGGCGGCCCGGAAACTCAGGATCGTCGCCGTCGGGGATTCCACGACCGCTGGTGCGCCCGGATTCCGTTCCCCCCTCGAGGCGCCGCCGAAGGGCCGCGGCAACCCGCAGAGCCAGTACGCGTTTTGGATGATGAAGGTCCACCCGGAGTGGACCGTGCTGAACCGCGGGATGGGCCGCCAGCGGTGCGACGAGATCCTCGCGCGATTCGACCGGGACGTGCTGAAGGTCAAGCCCGACTACGTGATCGTGCTCGCGGGCGCCAACGACGTGTACCAGGGGCGATCGCTCGGGCTGATGAAGACAGACCTCGGGGCGATGTACGGGCGCGCCCAGCAGATCTCCATCATCCCCGTGGCGGCCACGGTCCTCCCCTACGACACCGCCGGGATCGGGGAGCAGTCCGTCCTCAAGTCGCTGAACGCGTGGATCCAGCAGAACGCCGCCTCGCTCGACATCCCGTTCTGCGATACGAACGCGGCCGTTCGGGCCCCTGACGATCCCGGACGGCTCCGCAGCTCCCCCGACGGTCTCCATCCGGACATCACGGGATACCGATCCCTTGGCGAGGCGCTCATGCGGACGCTCGAGACGGACCTCGCGCGGTGGGCCCAACAGGCTTAAGCCCCGAGCCGCGTTCCCGCCCGCGGGGGAGTCCATGGCGAAACTGACGTGCTTGAGCGAAGTGGGCATCTTCACGCGGGACCTGAAGCTCTCGCAGGCGTTCTACACGCGGAAGATCGGGCTGGCGGTGCGATCGTCGATGCCGAAGATCGAGTATCTGCAGCTCGGCGCGACGAAAGGCGGCAAAGACGCGGGCCTCGACTTGTGGCACCCCGTGCCATCGTGGGGGGAACCGACGTACCAGGACGGGCTGAAGTCGATCGGGACCGTGGCGGGCCTCGCGTTCACGACCGGTAACCTCCCGAAGACGGTCGAGACCCTTGCGGGGAAGGGCGTCAAGGTGGAGACGCAGTACGAGGGGTTCGCGCGGTTCTGGGATCCCGACGGGAACACGCTCTTCGTCACGGAGCAGGAGCGACCGAAGGTCCGCCGCGCGGGACTGCAGAAGCTCGACTGGGTCACCGTGGTGACGCGGGACGAGGCGAAGTCGGGCGAGTTCTTCCGGACGCTGGGGATGAAGCGAGGGAGGGTTCGCGGACGCGACGGCGAAACCTACACGCAATACAAGCTGAGCCCGGAGGGGACCGCGGTCCTCCCGTTCCGGCCGACGCGGGAGATGTACGATGAACCGTCGGACTACGACGCGGACATGGCCCACATTGGGGAGAACACCTCCATCGGGTTCGAGGTCGACGACGTCGAGGCGGTGCAGGAGAAGCTCCTCTCGAAGGGCATCACCGTGAAGGAGAGGGTGACGAAGCAGAGTTGGGGCGGCACCACGATCCGGGTCCTGGACCCCGACGGGAACGAATACCTGCTGTACAAGATGGACTAGCCGTTCGGGACGACCGCCGGGTGTTTCGCACCCCGTGGCGTCGACCGGAGAGCCGGGACAGCCGCAAGTATTATTCCGCCGTGGGGCGTGGGCCGCCGGGGCCTCGATGCCTTTCTGTGGGTCGTGCGGCGCGAACGTCGCCGAGGGAGCACGGTTCTGCCACGCGTGCGGCGGGCCTATCGCCGGTCCGACGATCCCAACGTATGGCACGCCACCGCCCCCGCATCAGCCACAGCCCGGACATCCAGCGGGGCAATACGCAACGCCGGTGTATGCGCCTTACCCGCAAAACCCGCAGCCGTTCGTGTACCCGTCGGTCCCCTGGCCAACGCCGGGGACTCCGATCCCCCATGCCGGCCCCCAGCAAATGCCTCCTGCCGGAGGTCTCACGGCACCCGGTACACTCGCCGGAGCGCGTCTAGGGCACAGCCCATGGACCGCACTTGTCCTCTCCCTCCTACTTCCGGGATTGGGCCAATTGTACAACCGCGATGCCATGAGAGCCATCTTCCTCCTCTCCCTTTCCCTGTACCTCATCGTCCTCGCTTTGGTCTGGCTGGTGACACATTTCATCTCGTACTTCTACGGGCTGATTCTCCTTCCTCCCGCGCTCCTGGTCTGGCTTTATGGAATGTACGACGCCTACGCGCACGCGAAGGCACGTGCGTCCGCCCTGCCGGTTGGTCTCCCTCTCGCCTAGGTGGCCGTCACGAGCCCAGCAACTCCCGCGCAATCACGAGCCTCTGGATCTCGCTCGTCCCCTCGCCGATTTCGCACAACTTCGCGTCGCGGAACATCCGCTCGACCGGGTAGTCCTTGATGTATCCGTAGCCCCCGTGGACTTGGACCGCCTGCGTGGTCACCCACATCGCCGCCTCGCTCGAGAACAGCTTCCCCATCGCTGCCTCCTTCTTGAGCGGCAACCCCTGATCCTTCCGCCACGCCGCGCGGTACACGAGCAGCCGAGACGCCTCGATCTTCACCGCCATGTCCGCGAGCTTCCACTGGATCGCCTGGAAGTTCGCGATCGGTTCCCCGAACTGGTGCCGCTCCTTCGCGTACTTCACCGCCTCTTCGAACGCCCCCTGCGCGATCCCGACGCCGAGGGCGCCGATGCCGATCCGGCCGCCGTCGAGGGTCTTGAGGGCGTTCACGTACCCTTCGCCCTCCCGACCGAGGAGGTTTTCGGCGGGGACGCGGCAATCCTCGAGGAGGACCTGTGACGTCGCGCTCGCGCGCATCCCGAGCTTGTCCTCCATCTTCCCGACGTGGAGGCCCGGCGTCCCCTTCTCGACGATGAACGCGCTCACGCCGCGTCCGCCCTTCTCCGGGTCCGTCTTCGCGGTGATCACGAACGTGCCGGCGACGGGCGCGTTCGTGCAGAAATTCTTCGCGCCGTTCAGGACCCATTCGCCCCCCTCGCGCGTGGCGGCGGTCTTCATCCCGGCGGCGTCGCTGCCGACGGACGGTTCCGTGAGTCCCCACGCGCCAATGCGCCTCCCCGCCGCCAAGTCAGGGACGTACCGCGTCTTCTGCTCCTCCGTGCCCGCGATCAGGATGTTCCC
This sequence comes from Thermoplasmata archaeon, assembly GCA_035283165.1. Classification (GTDB taxonomy): domain Archaea; phylum Thermoplasmatota; class Thermoplasmata; order RBG-16-68-12; family EA-27; genus EA-27. Next base: position 3,506 of record DATEUK010000130.1, on the reverse strand, counting down.
CGTGCACAGGGAGTTGTGCGCCGCCATGATCAGGGCGTGGCTCCCGTCGACGCGCGCGACCTCCTCGACCGCCACCGCCAGCTCGAGCGCGGTGTTGCCGGAGCCGCCGAACTCCGCGGGCGCGATCATCCCCAGGAGCCCGAGCTCGCCCATCTGCATGACCGTCTTCGCGGGGAACTCGCCTTTCGCATCGAATTCCCGGGCGATGGGCGCGATCTCCTTCTCCGCGAACTCGCGCGTGGTTTTGCGTAGGAGCTCAATCTGTTCCGTGGGCCGGAAATGCACGAGCGTGCGATGTGTCCACGGGTCTTAGCGCTTCCGCTTCCTCTCGCCGAACGTCGTCAACATCGAGCGCACCTCGGCGAGCAGCGCGATGGTCACGCCCGCCTCCTGGTTCACGTAGTCCAGGATGTCGCCGAACTTCCCCTGGCGGTACAGGGCGGGCACGTCCCCGCTCGGCCGCTTGTCCACGAAGTTCTCGATCGAGGACCCGTCGAACTTCCCCGCGTTCATCAGCACGAGGACCGGGCCGAGGTCCAGCATCGGCTTGTCGAACCAGAACCGCCGGAGCTCCGGGGGGCTCCAGTCCTTCACCTTGTGAAGCAGCGCGCGCTCCATGAGGAACGTGAGGTCGAATCGGAGGCGGTTCCCGACGGGCACGAAGTCCCACGACTTCTCGAGCAGCCCCTTGGCGATCGCGATCCGCAGGATCTCCTTCTCGCCCCACTCCCATTCCGCGAGCACGGTCAGGGTCCCGATCGGGCGGAGGTCGTCCGAGAGCTGCTGGAACTGGATCGTGACGAGGCGGTCCTGCTGGGGGTCCTCCCCCTCCGTCTCGACGTCGAAGTAGTAGAGGGCCACGAGCGAGGAATCGGTCGAGCGCGCTATGTAGGTTGTGGCACGACTCCGGGCCGGAACGTTCTACTCGCCACGGCCCATACACCCGCGGATTCCACGCACGCTCCTCCACCGCCGAAGGCAACCTGGAACCTCGTACCCCCATCCACCCTCGGTGACGTCCTCTCAGAGGCGGCAGATCAGACACGCAGACGCATGCGACTCGCCGCCACACTCCTGGGATGCGCGGCCTCCCTCCACGTCGCGTCGATCGTGGCTTCTCTGCTCGTCTTGCATGCCATCGTCTCATCATCCGCGGGCGGTCCGGTCTCGTCGGAGCAAGTCTTCGAGGTTCTCGACCGGCTCGGTCTCACCTGGATTCTGTACGTGGGCGTCGCCGCACAATCCGCGTTCTTCGTCCTCTCGGTTCTCGGAGCGCGCACGGCCTGGGAACACCGGAACGGTGCCGCAGTTCCGATGATCGCCGCGGGGGCGGTCGCGATTGTCATCTCCCTCCTGATTCTCGGGGGCGTCATCGGCGCGGCCGGCGGAGTCCTGTCCGTCATCGGGGGAGCCCTGAGCCTGCCGCAGCGACCGATGCGCTACACGGCCTGACCGACCTCCGGACCGCCACCGGCGATCGGTACGGTTGGGGGCTTCCGGCGGACGGTCAGCACGGGCCCATCCTTGGCGGTGATGACAACCTTCTCGGCGGGCCGGACGTCCTCCGCCGCCGTCGCGAGCCACATCTCCCCCTGGAACATCACGTACCCGCGCCCCCCCGCGGGGATGGGATCGATCGCCTCCGCCTCCTCGCCGATGAGCTGCCCGAGCGCCGGTTTCCGCTTTCGCACTTGGATCACCTTGTACATGCCGAACATGAGGAAGACGCCGAAGGCGGCGGTGGGCGTGAGCAGCGCCGCCAGTATCCCGAGCTGCGCGTCCCGGGAGAGCAGGAACTGCGGGGGCGCGACGGGCGCGAGGAACACGGTGCCCAGCACGATGCACACGACGCCCGCGCCCCCCCACACGCCGAACCCGGGGGTCTTCACCTCGACGATCAGGAAGACGATCCCCAGGAGGAGGAGAAAGACGCCCACGAGGTTGAAGGAGAGACCGAGGCCGAGCACGCCGAGCACGATCATGATCGTGCCCATGATCTCGGCCCCGTGGCCCGGCGCCGAGATCCCGAAGATGACCGCGTAGATCCCCAGGAGCAGGAGGAGGCCGGACACGACGGGGTTCGCGAAGATCGCGTACAGCGCCACGCCGATCGGCTCGCCGAACTCCCGGACGGGCGCCCCCGCCACGTCGAGCGTGACGTTCTTCGGCTGGATCGTGCGGCCCTGCGCCCCCGCCAGGAGCGACGGAATCGAATCCGCGACGAGCTCGATCGCCCCCGCTGCGAGCGCCTGCGTCGCGTTCAGGTTGAGGTTGTCCCGCACGAACGCCGCCGCCAGGCTCTCGTTGCGGCCGTGCATGAGGAGCTGCTCGCGCAGGCTCCCCTCGATCGCGTTCAGGATCTTCGGCTCCGTGATCGGCTCGAAGCCGCCGGGCCCGATGCCCACGGGCTGCACGGAGCCGATCGTCGTGAAGGGGGCCATCGCCGCCAGGTCCGAGGACTCGAGGAGGATCGTGCCCGCGCTCCACGCGCTCACCCCGGAGGGGGCGACCCATCCGAGGATCGGGACCGGGGTCGCGAGGAACAACTTCTGGATCTGCTGGGTCTCGTCGAGGCCCCCGCCGGGGGTGTCGAGGCGCAGCACGAGGGCCCGGGCGTCCTCCGCCTCCGCGACCTCGATCGCCGCTTTCACGTACTCCACGGTGGCGCGGGTGATCTCGCCCTGGATCCGCCCCACGAGGACGGGCCGCTCCTGCGCCTGGACTCCTGGGAGGAGGACCGTAAGGGGGAGGAGGACCGTAAGGAGGAGGAGCGCCCCCAGCGCCGCGAGGCCTGCTCGCATCGCACCGACACCCTCCCTCATTTCGTCGGCTTCCGCTCGCGGGACAGGGCGGACGTGAGGGCCGCGATCTCCCCCGTCCCGTGCACCTCGGAGGGGACGATGACGATCAGGTTCTTCTCCCGCGAGATCTCCGCGAGGTTCTGCAGCTCCCGGAGCTTCATCGCGGCCGGGGCGCCCTGGTACAGCTGCGCCGCCTCGAGCATCTTCTGCGCCGCCTGGAACTCGCCCTCCGCCATGATCACGCGCGACCGGCGCTCCCGCTCCGCCTCCGCCTGCTTCGCGATCGCGCGGACCATCGACTCGGGGAGGGCGACGTCGCGAATCGTGACGGAGGAGACCTTGATCCCCCACGGGTCCGTGGCGGTGTCCAGGAGCTTCTGGATCCGGTGGTTCAGCTCCTCACGGCGGCTGAGGAGGTCATCGAGCTCGACCTGCCCGAGCACGTCCCGCAGCGTCGTCTGCGCGAGGAGGTTCGTCGCGAGCAGGAAGTTCTGCACCTGGACGATCGCCTTGATCGGGTCGAACACGCGGTAGTAGACGACGGCGTCGACCTCGACGCTCACCTTGTCCCGCGTGACGATCCGCTGCTTCGGCACGTCGACCGCGAGCGTCCGCAGGTCCACGAGGACCGTGCGGTCGAACATCGGGATGATCAGCACGATGCCGGGCCCTTTCACCCCGAGAAGGCGGCCCAGGCGGAACACG
>DATEUK010000129.1:0-21383 GCA_035283165.1 Thermoplasmata archaeon | reverse complement strand
GAGCTCGACGACCGTCGGGTTCAGGTTCCCCGGCCGAGGCTCCATCCCGATCGACTTCGTGACGACGGCGCCCGCACCCGCGTTGTAGACGCGCAGCATCGACCCGCCGGTCTCGTCGAGGAATCCGGAGGCGAGCATCGTTGGATTTCGGAGCCGGACTCCGGCGACCTCGGTCCCCAGGTTCGCCATCTCCTTTCAGGAGACGGTTCCGGTAAAAGTCGTTTGCGGAGAAGAAGGGATCCGTGGCCTGTGGCCGTCGGTCCGGGGGAACTCACGGAGTGGAGGAGGCACTGTGGACGGGGACGCCACGTGACCGCCGCAGTTCCGACGGGACGGCCCGCGTTCGCATGGAATCGATTCCTACAACCGGCCCGCAAGGTACTTTAACGGATGCTGCGCGTGGACCGACCGTGGCAGAAGCTGACGCGGTGACGGTCACCGCCATCGTGGGCGCCGCGACCGGCCTCGTCTCCCTGATCGTCATGGCCCTCAAGATCCGGATGGACGAGAAGCAGATCGACACGCTGCAGGACCTCGCGAAGTCCCTGACGAGCGTCGTTTCCTCGTACGACCGCGAGGTGGCCTCGCTTCGTCGCGACGTGGAGGCCTTTCGGACCTTCGTGGGGACGCCGCATGCGTCCGATCCCGCGAATGCCGATCACGACGAGCCGCCGGAAACCTCCGAGGAACGCGAGGACGCCTGGCGCCGGATGCGCGAGATCGCGAAGGCCCTCGGCTGGGCGCGGCCCGGACCTCCGACCTAGTGCGGCGGAGCCAAGCTTGCGACAGGGTGTCTGTCAAGCCCTACCTCGCGTCTCCGAAGCGACGCGACAAATATCTAGATGGCAGACACGGTCCGGGTCGCCCACGGTGAGGCGGATCGCGACCCACGGGAGGGCGCGGCCCGAACGTCGGACGAGGGGACCCCGGGGAGCACCCCTTGGACATACGGCGTCCAAGGCCGAACCGGCGGAGTGGCAAATTCAGGGGACGGATGGAACCGGCTGACGAACAGGTCATAGTGCCCCTCGTCGTTCCCGCCCACCCACGCGGCCATGCCGCGGCCGATGTTGTCGGTTCCGACGGCGAATTGTCCCCACAGCCATGGCTGATGATGAATGACGATCGGTGACTCCCATCCCCCGTTCGGGTCATACCGGCTGGCCCTGATGTCGCTGCCCACCGACCAAGTAACGAGGGCTTGCCCGGACGGGTTCATGGCCAGTCCGAATGGGGAAGGCCAGTCCGTGTACGAGTCGACGAGGCTGGCGGGGGTCCAACCCACCCCTGTCTCGTACCGTCTCGCCCGCATGTACACCTTCCAGCTCGTCTCGTTCGCCACCAGCTCGTCCCACACCACGAACGCGTTCCCGGTATCGTCGACGGCCACGTCGACCTCGGATGGAAACGCGCGGAAGCTCGCAAGGATCCCGACTTCGAACGGTTGATCCCACCCGCCGACGGGGTCGTATCGCCGTGCCCACAGCGTCACCCGGTCCGACTCCAGCTGATCCCACACCGCGAACGTCGTGCCGCCTCGATTCCCGCGGAGGGACAGCACGCCGGTCCACTCCGCGTCGGAGGTCTCGAGCCGCTCCGCAGCGCCCCAACCCGCCCCCGCAACGAATCGGTTGTACCACGCATCCCCGTGGAGGCTGGCATCGTACTCGGTCCACGCGGCGATCGCGTCTCCCTGTCCGTCGACGGCCAACTGGATTCCCCAGGCGTGGGGCCACGGGTTCTCGTCAATCCGCTCCGCCACCCCCCATCCCTGGCCGACCAGGAACCGGTTGCTCCAGACCGAGTTCGCGTCCGTGCGGGGGGCGGTCTCTTCAAACCATATGGCGATGGCGTTCCCCTCCGTGTCCGCGCCGATCGCGGGCTCGGTTCCCCGAAGGTCCGTCTGTTGGATTCGCACCGCCGTGCCCCAGCCCTCCCCGTCGGCGTACCGGTTCGCCCATATGACGGCACGGGCATCGGGGCCCCCGAGAGGCACCTGCTCCCACACGGCGATCGCGTTGCCCAGCCCATCGACGGCAACGTCCGGCAGCATCGCAAAGGTATCGATCTCCTCGATGACCTCGGCGACCCCCCAGCCCTCCTGGACGTCGTACCGGTTCGCCCAGATGTCCATGAACCCATCTGCGTTGAACTGAGACCAGACGACGAACGCGTTCCCCGAGGGTTCAACCGCTAACGAAGGCCGCCAAAACCACACATCCCCGGTGGCGGAATCGACGGTCTCTGGCGGGAACCACACGCCCTGGGGCTCCGGAAGCGGGACCCCGGGCAGGATCATGGACGGCGTCGAGGGGCTCGCCATCGAAGCCGTCGGGACGAAACTCAGGAGAACGATGACTGCGCAGGCCGCGATAAGTCGCGTGGGCTGTGTGCGCATGCCCGAACGCCTCCGCAACGTATCATGCTCCCCCGTATCAATGTATCCACGGCCGCTTCGGGCGGCGCGCCCCTGCGCACCCTTGAGAAGGGTTCGCAGAGAAGGCTGAGGAAGCGCGACCTCTTCGAGGTAGAAGGTTCTACTTCTGGGTGTGGCGGCCTCCGTCAGGGTGCGGGACCGTGACAAAGAGCGCCTCGAGCGCCTCCAGAGCGAGCTCCCGCACCGGCCCGGTGGCCGAAGAGCGTGTCGTTGCCGCCCACGATCGTGTCATCGCCAGCCTGTCCGAGGATCCCTTCCCCCTCAATCCTGTCGTTCCCCGGACCGCCGACGATGAAGTCATCGCCGCCGACGAGATCGTCGTCGCCGGAGGTTCCCACGAGCTTGTCCCCGTAATCGCAGGTGATGAAAGTCGTTGCCGCTACCACCGTAGATCGTGTCGTCGCCGGAGCCTCCACAGATTGTGTCGTTCCCCGCGCCGCCCTCGATGAAATCGTCGCCGCCAAGGCCAACGATGACGTCATCGCCCGTCGTCCCCACGAGCCTGTCGTCTCCGTCCGTTCCCGTGATCATGGCGAACGCCGTGCCCCCAACGACCGCGGTTCGACATAGCAAACCGCCCGAAGGGTGCGGCGCCCCGAGAGAAACGCGTTCGCTGCCGCTGCCCGTCGCGAAGGCGTCTGGCGGCACCAGGAAGCCCGTAGACGGGGTCAGCCCGGCCGTGTGGGCGGCGCCTGCACCGGACGCGCCATCCCGAAGAAACCCGTCGCGACGGCTGTCGCCAGCACGGCAACAAGGATTGTGCCGCCGTGAACACCCCCTCGCGCCAATCCCGGGCCCCGTGACACGTATCATCATGAGGGATCCTCCTTGCGAAACCGCGGCCGGTTCGTCTCGTTGTTCCACCGGGGCGTGATTCCGATGTCGCGTGCGAACTCGCTCATGTCCATCCGCACAAGGTGAAGGTCCTCGCCCGAGGCTCCGAGCGAGTTCGGAGCGGGTTCCCGCTTCGGTCCGTCGCGAGAGTCAAGAGCCCCGCCGCACGTGGACCGTGCACCTCGACACTCGTGCGCTGCGACAGACCTTGAGGGAAGGATGCCAGGGAACTTCCCCTATCAGCTCGATCGTCTGCGGTTGGCCACGGGCATGCGACAGCCCCCGAGCGGTGACGGTCGGCAGACCGATCGGAAACACGCAGCGGTTCGGTTCCGCCCAACTCCGATAAACCTTTATGTCGGCGCCGCCAAATGGTCGCGGGAATGAAGGTCGCGGATCTCGGCATCGACCCCCGCATCACAGCCATCCTCAAGGAGCAGGGCATCGAGGCCCTGTAACCGCCGCACGACTGCGCGGCGCCGATCGCCCTCGAGAGCTATGCCCTCCTAGTCGAGGCCCCGGTATGCTTGAGAGCGATGCAAGACCTCCGTCACGCGGACCTCCGAGGGAAGGACGAAGTACAGGACCCGATGGTCGCCCACCCGAAGGCGGTACAGGGGAGGGTCGTCGTGGCCCCACAAGAGTCGGATGTCCGCCCCGGGCCTCGCAGTTATCGGGTCGTCCTCGAGCACGCGCAACTTCCGTTCGATCCTCCCTGCGAGGGTGCGCGGAAACCGCTCCAGCTGGCGGGTTGCGGTCCTCGAGAGGAGGACTCTACGCCTCGCCAAGGGGACGGAACTCCTCCGATTCCAGGATCCTCTTCTCCCGCTCGTAAAGCAGGCGGGCCTCCGCGTCCGCGAGGAGGCGGCGGAGGAGCTGATCATACGTTTCCCCCTTCGTCGCAAGGCGGCGAAGGCGGTCACGGATCTCCTTGGAGAGGGGCACAGTCGTCATCATGGTAACTTATAACGACGAAGTCCTATTAATAGTCACTTATCAATCAATCGTGGCGGCCGCCCAGCGCTCAAAACGCGCCGGATGCTGCACAGCAACCCGCGGCTGTTCGCTTCGCCTCGCCAAACCTTTATGGCGGCGCCGCCAAATGGACGCGGCGATGAAGGTCGCGGACCTGGGCGTCGACCCCCGCATCACCGCCATCCTGAAGGAGCAGGGGATCGAGGACCTGTACCCGCCGCAGGAGCGCGCGATCCCGATCGCCCTCGAGGGCAAGTCCCTCGTCCTCGCGATCCCCACCGCCAGCGGGAAGTCCCTCGTCGCGTACCTCGCGGTCCTCAAGCGCGTCCTCAACGGCGGGAAGGCGATGTACATCGTCCCCCTCCGCGCGTTGGCGGCGGAGAAGTACGACGACCTGAAGGCGTTCGAGCCGCTCGGCATCAAGGTCGGCATCTCCATGGGCGACTACGACTCGCCCGACCCGACCCTCGGGCGGTACGACGTCATCGTGTCCACGAGCGAGCGCGCAGACTCCCTCCTCCGGCATCGCGCGGACTGGCTCACGAAGCTCACCGTCGTCGTCGCGGATGAAGTTCATTTGATCAACGACGCGGACCGCGGGCCGACGCTCGAGGTCACGCTCGCGAAGATGCGCCAGGTGAACCCGAAGCTGCAGATCATCGCCCTCTCCGCGACGATTCGGAACTCCGCAGAGTTGGCAGCGTGGCTGAAGGCGGAGCACATCCAGTCGGATTGGCGGCCCGTCCCGCTGAAGTCCGGAGTGATGCACAACGGGTTCGTGACGTGGACGGACCACTCGACGACGGAGTTCAAAGCGACGGAGGACGACCTCTCGGGTCTGGTCGAGGACATCATCGACACGGGCGGTCAGGCCCTCATCTTCGTGAACACGCGACGGTCCACGGAGTCCGTCGCGAAGGGCCTTGTCCCGAGCGTCAAGTCGAAACTGAAGGAGAAGGACCTGGCGGCGTTGAAGAAGCTCTCGGAGAACCTGACGCGAGAGCAGGAGGAATCGACGTCGATGGCGAATCGTCTCGCGAAGTGCGTGCAGGGCGGCACCGCCTTCCACAACGCGGGACTCCTCAACGATCAGCGCCGCCAGGTCGAAGAGGCGTTCAAGAAGAGCAAGGTCAAGGTGATCGTCGCGACTCCGACCCTCGCGTCAGGAATCAATCTCCCCGCGAGACGTGTCATCGTGCGAGATGTCACGCGCTTCGACGTGAATCTCGGCTTCACGCCGATCCCCGTCCTCGAGATACAGCAGATGTGCGGCCGCGCGGGCCGTCCACGGTACGATCCGTACGGCGAGGCGATCCTCATGGCGAAACGCGAGGAGGATGTGGACTACTTCCTCGAAGACTATCTCCTTTCACCGCCAGAGCCCGTCGAGTCGAAGCTCGGGACGGAGCCCGCCCTTCGCGTCCATGTCTTGGCGGTGATCGCCACGGGACACTGCCGGACGGAGGACGAGCTGTACGGGTTCCTCGGGCAGACGTTCTTCGCGTTCGAGCGGGACGTGTACGACCTGCGGTCGAAGGTCGAGAACGTCCTCGCATTCCTCGACAAGGAGAAGTTCATCGAGCGCGGCGCGGAGGAGCTGCGCGCGACGTTCTTCGGTCGCCGCACGAGCGACCTGTACATCGACCCGCTCTCGGCGGTGAAGATGCGGGACGCGCTGCAGGGGGACCACGACACGACGTTCTTTTGGCTGTGGGCCGCGTGCTCCACGCCGGACATGCCGAAGCTGTACATGCGCCGGGGCGACAACGCGTGGATTGAGGAGAAGATCACGGACGCGGCGTTCACGTTCGAGGTCGAGGACTACGACTTCTTCCTCGCGGAGATCAAGACCGCCGCCCTGCTCGAGGACTGGATCGAAGAGCGGACGGAGGACGAGGTCACGAAGCGCTTCGGGGTCGGGCCCGGGGACATCCGCCGGATGGTCGACCAGGGCGAGTGGCTTGTGTACGCGATGGGGGAACTCGCGAAGATCTTCCGGCGGGAGCGCGTGAAGCCCCTCGCGAAGCTCATCCCGCGATTGCAATACGGGATCCGAGAAGAGCTGCTGCCGCTCGTGCGGCTGCGCGGCGTCGGCCGGGTCCGCGCACGTAGCCTCGTGCGGGCCGGATACCACAAACTCTCAGACTTGCAGAAGGCGTCCGCGGGCGACCTGTCTCGCATTCCCGCAATCGGGAACGCGCTCGCAATCTCGATCAAGGAGCAGCTCGGGAAGGAGGTCAAACCGCAAGAAATGGCGGGGCAGACCGCGCTGTCCGAATGGGGCTAGCCGCGGACGACAGGGCCGATGTCCGCCAGCATCCGGCGGGCGGTGTCCTCAACGGTCGGGACGGGGCCGAACAGCTCCGCCTGAACCCGCGTGTCCGCGACGTACTTCCCCGTCTCGAAGAACCGCCCCATCGCTCCCATGTCCCGCCAGCGGGAAGAGAACGGGCGCGCGATCGAGCCCAGGATGCGGAACATCCGCAACATCCCGAGGCTCGGCCTCACCTCCCGTCCGAGGAGCTTCCCGAACACTTCCGCGAGCTCGCGACCGGAGACGGGGCGGTCCGCCCCGAGGTCAATCCTCCGGCCGAGCGCGCGGGGCTCGTCGACCGCGAGGGCGAGGCACCGGGCGACGTCGTCCGGATGGATCCACGTCCAGCGGGCGTCCGGCGACGCGAACACCATCATCCGTCCCTTCTTCAGGCCACGGAAGAAGAACTTCGCTCCCCCGCCGCCGAGGTACGCCCCGGGACGGAGGGAGACGAACGGCACGCCGCTCCGCTCCAGGTAGTCCTCGGTGAGCTTCTTCTGCCAGAAGTGGGGGACGTCCCGCGCCCGGTCACACGTCAAGATGCTCGTGAAGACGAACCGTCGGACCCCCGAGCGGTTGGCGGCGTCGACGAGGTTGCGGTTCCCGAGGTCGTCCACGGTCTGGAGGGAGTCGCCCCTCCTCCGACGAAGGTAGCCGATCGCCGTCGTCACGACGGCGTCCGCGCCCGCCATCGCCCGGTCCAGCGACGCGGGGTCCAGCATGTCGCCCGGGGCGACCTCCACGCCCTTCGCCGCCAGACGGCTCGAATCCGTCCCCGCCCGGACGAGGGCCCGCACTCGCTTCCCGCGGGTGAGGAGTGTATCGACCACACGCCCGCCAACGTCTCCCGTCCCGCCCACCACCAGCACGACTTCGCCCTGCATGGGTCGCCGGACGGGGGGAATGCGTTCTCCCTACATAGTGATGGGAGTCGAGGCTGCTCGGTCACGCCGCGAGGAGGAAGGCAATCGTCGGCCTGAGGTTCTGCGATAATCCGAGATACCAAACACTACTTCCCCCTCATGGCATATCTCCCCGGGGAGGGTTGACGGGGTTGGCGCGACCGAGCGGGCCCGCATCGGCATTGGAGAGTCACACCTTGGGTCTTCCTGCTGTCCTCTCTGCACTGCTCCTCGCAATCCTGCTAGCTACACCAGCCCCCGTCGGAGGAGAGCTCGCGGGCAGTACCGCGAAGATCATCCCTCCACTGGAGCCCCTGCCTCGAGGGTCCGACGGTGCCAGGCCTGCAGCGAAGTCACCCGACGGGTTGATCGCCGATTCCTTCTTGGAGAACGGCAGGCCACTCGACAATCCGGAGGTCCGCCTCAATCTGACCACCGGCAACCCGCAGGTCGCGTTCGGGGAGGGCGGGGTTAACTCCGCCGATCGATACGTCACCTATCTCGGAGGGATGGGGAGTGAAGGCCCTACAGTCTTCGAACCTGGGGCTCATGTCGCGAATGCCGTCGACGGTGCGGGGAATGTCTACGTCGCGGGCTGGACCACATCTGCGGACTTCCCCGTCACTCAGGACGCATTCGACGCGACCTTCGACGGCGGATCGGACGCATTCGTTGCGAAACTGGACCCCTCGGGCCAGTTCGTTCTGTACGCCACCTACCTTGGCGGCGCGGCGGACGACGGGGCGACCTCGATAAAAATCGACGCCGTGGGAAATGCGTACGTCGCCGGCTGGACGAAATCCGCCGATTTCCCCGTCACCTCCGGCGCGTTCGACACGACGCTCGACTTCGAGTCCGAGGCGTTCGTCGTCAAGTTGGTCCCCTCAGGTGGTTCTCTCGCCTACGCGACGTATCTCGGCGAGGGAGGAGCGAATTCGTTTGCCGTCGACGCAGGTGGAAGTGCATATGTAGCGAAAGTTTGTTGCGCGGGCATAAACGGGGGATGGGTCGGGAAGCTGGACCCCGCGGGCGGTTCTCTCATGTACGTCACGGAAGTCGGCGATGTGTGGAACTGGCCTCCCGGGTGGAACATGGGGTGGATCGCCTGGATTGCTGTTACGGTCGACGCTGGCGGAAACGCGTACTTGGCCGGTTGGTCGAACGTGGGGGACGGTGGTCAGAGTGATGGAGGTTGCGGGATAAACTACGGGGGTAACATGGGCTGGTTTGAGAGATTGAGTCCCGCAGGGGTGCCGTTTTATCTCAAGTGTTTCGTAACGAGTTTTGGGGGGAATGCCCTCCCAACTTCCATCGCAGTCGACGGGGCGGGTTGGCCTTACATCGCAGGAGATGCAGCTGGGATCTCCGCCACGCCGGGGGCCTTCGACACGACGTTTGGAAATGGCTCAGAAGTCTTCGCCGCGAAGCTGCACCCCAATGGAATCGACCTCGACTACGTGACGTACCTGGGCGGGAGCGGATCGGAGGTCGCCAACTCCATCACGGTGGACTCTGCGGGCAACGCGTATGTGGTTGGGTGGACGGATTCCCCGGAGTTCCTCGCTAGATCGGGAGACGCGTTCGTGGTGGGATTGAACGCGACGGGCGGATCGCTTGTCCGCGGCGCATTCTTGGCTGGCGGCAGCTCGGACAGCGCGACATCCGTCGCGGTGGACGCTACCGCCGTATACATATCGGGAGTTACATCCTCGTCGGACTTCCCCGTCACCGCGGATGGATTCGACACCAGCTTCGACGGCGATTCGGACGCGTTCGTTGCCAAACTGGCTCACGGACCCCTGATTCCGGACCTTCTGCTGTCGGCGTGGGACATCGGCTTCGTGCCGCCGGGGCCGGTGTACGCTGGGACGATCGTCTCAATCGACGCATCGGTTCACAACCTGGGCGACGGGAATGCGACAGGGGTGTGGGTCCGGCTTCACGACGGAATCCCCGACGGCTCGAACCAAGTCGGAGCGGATCAGTTCATCCCTCTCATCGCCTCGTTCGGCGGACTGGGCAATGTTCGCGTTAACTGGACCGCCGAGCCGCCGGGTCTACACAACATCTGCGTCGTCGCAGATCCCGACGATGCCATCGGCGAAAGCAACGAAACGAACAACCATTCATGTGAGACCATTGATGTCCTCCCCCGAGCACCTGATTTGGCGATTCTTGCCGGCGATGTTGGGCTGTCGCCAGCGCCGCCATACCGCATCGGCGACCAAGTCTGGGTGAATGCCACGGTACGGAACATCGGCACTGACGACTCTGCGGCCACGGTCGCGCGTCTCCACGATGGCTTGCCGCCATCCTACCAGGTGGGAACGGACGAGCAAGTTCCTCCCCTTCCCGCAGGGGGCTGGGGCGCGTGGGAGGCGATTGGGGCGGGTCCGAGTGACATCATGGACGTCGCCCTCGATCCGACGGGCAATGGAATTGCGGTTTGGACTGAGTGGGACGGCATCAACCAGACCTCTCATGTCGTTGCGAACCGATACGTGGCCGGCGTAGGTTGGGAGGGGGCAGAGCCGATCGGGTGGGAGCCCGGCGACGACGACAACCCGCGCGTGGCCGTCGATCCGTGGGGAAACGCGATCGCCATGTGGCGGCATTCGAACGGCCCCCTAGCGGAGGTCTGGGAAAGCCGATACTGGACCGGCATGGGTTGGGGTGCGGCGGAGCCGATTGGGACGGCCGGTCCCTCATTCTCCTCCGACGTCGCCGCCGATGACGCAGGCAACTTCATCGCGGTATGGATCGGGCCCGGCACAAACGTCGTTTCGAGGCGGTACATGCCTGTCGTCGGATGGGGCCCAGTTGAGCCCGTTGAAACCGAGCCCGGGGACGCGACCTCGGCGGATCTTGATGTCGATCAGAATGGCAACGCCATCGCCGTTTGGAGCAAATCCGCTGGGACACAGAAGGCGGTCTGGGCGAACCGATACCTGGCGGGGGCTGGGTGGAGGGCCGCTGAGCCGATCAGCGTTTGCGCCGACACCGTCAATCCTGTGCCCATGTTGGCCATGGACGCTCTCGGCAATGCGGTGGCTGTTTGGGAGTGGATCGGCGGGCCCGTCGGCTGTCCAGGGGGCGTCTGGGCGAGTCGGTTCGAAGCGGATGTCGGCTGGGGCGTTTCGAACTTCATCGGAACTGGCATTAGGCCGGCTGCCGCGAACGATAGGGCCGGAAATGCAATCGCCACATGGGTGGCGCCGGACGGCGATCGATTCCAGGCCTTGGCGAGACGGTACATTGTGGGTGTCGGCTGGAGCACCACGGAGATTGTCGGGCCGGCCAGCGGTGGTTTGTGTGCGGTCGGCGACTGTGGCTCGAGAATCGCCATGGACGATATCGGGAATGCGGTGGCCGTGTGGACCGGGTTGGTGGAGGGCTACTATCCCTTCATGTGGGCGAATCGGTACGAGGTGGGCGTGGGCTGGGACACCGCAGCGACGATTGACACGGACGAAATGTGGAACGCGTTCCGACCGGAGGTAGCCATCGACTCTGACGGAAACGCGATGGTCGTGTGGCGTGCGAGCGGTGGGGGTATGTCGGCAATCCGGTCTATGGCGAGCGGCCGCGTAACTGTGTCCTTCCCGTGGACCGCTTCTCTCCCCCCATCCCACGACCTTTGCGTAGTCGTCGATCCGGACGATCTCGTCGACGAAGGGAACGAGACGAACAATGTCGCGTGCGCGACCGTTCTCGTGCAGGCTCCGGACTACGTTCCCGCGAACCCACAACCGACCGCCGCGATCGTCGGCCTTTCCTTGCCCCTGACGATCTCCCTGGAAGTGTTGAACGCGGGCGATATCTCCGCAACCGCCGCGGTCTGGCTTGTCTTCTCCAACGAGTCGACACCCGAGACCCCCTTCGCGACCTTCTCTGTGCCGCCGATCGACGCCCTCAACCGGTCCGGTCGCTTCGAGGCGACGTGGATCTCCCCCGCCATTCCAGGAACACACCGCGTTGTCGCCGACGCCGACTACGGGGACCACATCGCCGAAGGAAACGAATCGAACAACCTGTACACATGGTCCATGGAAGTCGTTAACGGTCCGGTCACGACCCTGGGCCTCGGATTCCCGAGCCATACCGCGGGGGCGACGTACGTGACCTCTGCCACTCCCCTCTCACTTTCCGTGGTGGACCGAAGTGGCACGGGAGTTCGCGCGACGAACGTGTGGATCGACATGGGGCCGTGGTCCGTCTACACGGGCCCGTTCACGCTCACCGGCGAGGGCGAGCACGTCGTCCGGTGGTACAGCGAGGACAATGCGGGGAACATCGAGAGCTCCCAGTACTCTTTCCTCCAATTGGACGATACGCCGCCTTCAACCACATTGACCATCGGATACCCGAAGTACGTGGCCGGGGGGACGTTCGTCACGTCGTCGACTCCCATCAGTCTCGATGCGATCGACGGAGGGACGATGCCGATCGGGCCGCGGAGTGTGGAGTACCGCATTGATGGCGATACGTGGGTTCCGTACGTGGCCCCCTTCATGCTGACGGGGGAGGGCGCACGCAGGATCGAGTATCGATCCACGGACCTCCTGGGGAACGCGGAAGTCGTCGCGTCGATCGTCGTCACCGTGGATGACACGCCTCCCACGGTGTCTCTGCAGGTCGGCTCCCCTTCGTACTCGTCCACATATACATGGGTCACCTCCTCGACCCCCCTCGAAGCCATGGCGCTGGACCTTGGCGTGATCCCCGTCGGCCTTGACCGAGCCGAATATCGGATTGACGGGGGTCAATGGGTTCCCTACACTTCGCCATTTTCGCTCCTCGGCGGGGGACCACACACGGTGGAAGCGAGGGCCGTTGATCTCCTCGGGAACGGGGCGTCGTCGCGCGTGGACTTGGTCGTGGACGACATTGCGCCTGCGACGACGATCGCTCCCTCTGCCGGCCCCTACAACACGGATAATCAGTTCACGCTCGTGGCCTCCGATTCGGGGAGCGGAGTCGCGATCACACGGTATCGCGTGGACTCAGACCCATCGATCGAATACACGGCGCCGTTCGCGCTTCCCGCGGGGTCGCACACGGTCTCGTACGGATCCGAGGATGTCCTCGGGAACCCTGAGGCCGAGCACACCCTCGACGTGCGGGTCGGACTCGCCCTCGCCCCAGCTACGGCCCTCATCGTCGGACCGCCGAACTGGGATGCGCCGCCTGTATACGTGACGTCCGGAACGCCGCTCGTGCTTGCGGCGACGGACCGCAGCGGCCTCGGGCTCCGCACCACGTCCTACCGCCACGACGGCGGCGCGTGGACCGACTACGCTTCCACGGGGCCGTTCTCTCTTTCGGGGGAAGTAGAACACCTCCTCGAGTGGTTCAGCGACGACCTCGCAGGGAACGTTGAGCCGATGCAATCCGCGATCCTCCGCGTCGACGACACGCCGCCCGTGGTGAGCCTCGACCTGGGGGATCCGCAATCCAACATCGGAGGCGCCTTCGTGACGACCGAGACGCTCCTCACGCTTCGGGCGGCGGATGACGGCATGTGGCCTGTCGGCATCGCCTCCATGGAGTTCCGGATCGGCGAGGGCCCGTGGACGATCTACGGGGCGCCCTTTGAGCTACCTGTACCGGATGGGGCGAAGCGCGTCGAGTACGGAGCCACAGACTACCTCGGCAATCACGGGTCCGGGACCTTGGACCTCATCGTGGACGACACGCCCCCGCGGACCACGATTTTTCCCGTGGATTCGGGAGCGGGGCCGAGCACGGAGTTCATCCTTGCCTCGGTGGATGATGGGAGTGGGGTCGCCTGGACGGAATACTGGATCGACGACAGCGACCCGGTGCCCTACGCAGCAGGGTTCTCCCTTCTCCCGGGAAACCACGTGATTGGATACCGATCCGCGGACCGACTGAACAACGTCGAGGCTGAACAGACGCTGGCGGTGACGGTAGCTGAGCCTTCCTCACCGGAAACGAACTGGAAGCCCCTGATTGCATCAGCGTTCTCATTCATCCTTGTCGTCGCGGGCATCTGGTCCGCCCGGCGCAGGCCCTGGCGGGGCGAGTCCTCGAGAGGCAGCATGCGGACTGCCTTTGCTTTCACATCGCTCCCGTTCGTGATCGCGGAAGCCGCAACGGGCATCCTCTCGCACCTCACCGGCCTCCTTTCAATTCCGCCGATCATGGGCCCGGGGACCGTCGTAGACGTCGCGGTCTTAGTCGCGGGCGCGATCGTCGCGATCCGCCGGGCCACTCCTTCGCGGAGGGCGTAGGATGGGTCCCTTGAGGGCGTCGCACAGCGCGTGTGCCGCCGCGGCCGTGTTCGCCCGAGGCGCTGCAGTTCCTGGCCTTTCGGTTGTCGCGCTCCTCCTCCTGCTCGTCCCCCCGGTGGCCGCCGCCGATCCCGTGACGAGCCTCCGTCTGGGAGACCCGAGCTTCCCCGACGCTGCTCCTCCGTCGTACGTGAGGTCTGACACGGCGCTCGATTTCTCAATCTCGGATCCCAGCGGGACGGGGATCCGCAACACGACGTATCGCGTGGACGGCGGGGCATGGGTGAACTACACGGCAGCGGGGTCATTCACCCTGGCCTCCGCCGGGGAGGGACCGCATCTCGTCGAGTGGCATAGCGAGGACAACGCGGGGAACGTCGAGGCGGTGAAGAACGCGGACCTCTTCGTGGACGACACGCCCCCGGAGACCACCATCGGGCCCACGCAAGCTCCCTTCACGGCACAGACGCGTTTCACGCTGTCCGCCACGGACGCGGCGAGCGGGGTCGCGCGGATGGAGTACCGCGTCGACGGCGGAGCCTGGACTCCATATGCGGATGGCTTCTCCCTTCCGCCGGGCGAGCACACCGTGACGTACAACTCGACCGACCGCGTGAGCAATTCCGAACGGGTGCAAGCCTTCCGCGTCACAATCGAAGGTTCGGCGGCGCCCTCGGTCCTTCCCCTTGTCGTCGTCTCCGTCGCGTCCCCGGTCGTGCTCCTCGCCTTCCTCTCGCTGTGGAGCGAGAACCTCCGCCTTGCCCTCTCCGCTCCCTTCGTCGCGCTCTGGGCGAGGCTACGTGAGGAGGACATCATGGCGAACGAGCGGCGCTGGATGCTCCGCGGCTACCTCGCGGCGAACCCCGGCGCGAACTTCGCGGCGATCCGCGCGGACCTGGACATGGCCGTGGGAACGCTCGCGTATCACCTGTACGTGCTCGAGACGGAGGGGATTCTGCGGTCATGGAAGGACGGCCGATATCGGCGGTACGCCCCCGCAGGCCACCGGGTCGCGGACGAGAAGCCGAGGCTCGCGGACCGGCTCACGGACGTCGAGCTGATTCTCTTGGAAAAGATTCGAGAGAGCCCCGCGGTCTCGCAACGGGAACTCGCGAAGGAGATGGGGGTCAGCCAGCCCGCGATTCACTATCATCTGAGCAAGATGGCCACGATGGGCGTCGTCCGCATGGAGCGGCGCGGCCTGCGCGCGGTGTACTCCACGACGTGCGATCCCTCTCGCCTCCGGGCGGACCGTAGCGCGGCGGACGGGCGGACCTAGGCCCGGGCGAGTCTAGCCTCGCGAAGGAACGAAGGGTCGCGTTGTCCCGGGATTCGGACTGCACGCACGCCGGCTGCTCTGCTTGATAAACGCGACCTACCAACATCGCCATGGGGCGATAACACGACCTACCAAACACAGGTTGTCCTCACGCGCCCTTGCCTCGTCCTAGCAAGGATGACCTTGCGGAGCGAGGAGAAAATGGGGGTGATCGGGTTCGGGCATGTGCGAGTCGGAGGTGCGATTGGGGTTGCTGCGGCGCTCGTGGCGGCGATGTTTGTCATTGGGGGCGCGTACGCAGATCCGGACGTGACGTGTGTGATCTCCCCCGCGGGCGGCGGAGTACCGCCCGCCCTGCTCGGGGACCCGCCCGTCGTCGTGCCCGCGACGATTGTCGGCACGGAAGGAGACGACACTCTCTGGGGGACGCCGGGGAATGACGTGATCGCCGGCTTGGGCGGGGACGACCGGATCTTCGGGGGCGACGGGAACGACGTAATCTGTGGCGGCGCGGGAGACGACATCCTGCTCGGCGGCAACGGAGACGACCGGATTGCGGGGGACTTCCTCGTCGGCACACTCGGGGACGACTCGATCCTCAGTTGCGACGACGATGACGACGATCGAGACGGAAGGGACCGAGGCGATGATGACGACGATGATAGCGACGACAGAGACGGCGCGGAACGCGACGATGACGAGGATGACGAGGGCGACAACGATGACGAAGGCGGCCGCTTCTGTGCCGGTGACGATATGATCCGCGGGGGCCCGGGGAACGACAAACTCTGGGGGGATTCCATCTGGGGCCGGGCGGGTGACGATACCCTCGCCGGCGGCGACGACCGGATTTACGGCGAGGAGGGCAACGATCAGGTCTTCGGAGATGTGATCCGCGGGGGGCCGGGCAACGATGTCGCCTACGGCGGCGACGACCGGGTCGACGGGGGCCTCGGAGACGAGTCGTTCGCTCCGCCTCAGACGTCCGAGAGTCCGCTCCTCAGCGGGGACAACATTCAGGGGAACACCGGCGATGACCGGCTCCTCGGTGGCGACGATGTCATCAGGGGCGGCCCGGGGCGGGACCTTCTGTACGGAGACGAGATGCCGGGCGGTATGGGGAACGACTGGGTTGGTGGCGGCGATGACGTCCTCGAAGGCGGTCCCGACGACGACGTGCGGCTTATCGGGGATGCGATTGGCGGACAGGCTGGGAACAACATCTTGGTTGGAGGGCACGACGTGGTGATCGGTGGCGACGGGAATGACGCGGAGGTCACGGGCGACGGCTTCGACTCGACCGGGGGCGTCGACCTTGGGGTCGTCGCGGACGACCTCGTGATCGGCGGAAGTGGGAACGACAATCTGTTCGGCGACGGCGGCATGGGATTGCTCGAAATGGTTTCCGGGACAGGGAACGATGCGCTACGATGCGGTCCTGGGGACGACTTCGCGGACGGGGGACCGGGGTTGGACCGCGCCTGGAATTGCGAGACGACTCTGAACGTGGAGTTCCTCGGAGAAGAGGACGAGGATGATTGGGACCACGACGAGCGCGACGACCGGAACAGGAACCACGACGACGATGACGACGATCCCGACGGGCGAGACCGTGACGACAACGACGACGAGGACGATTGAACGAAGACGATGAGGCGGGCGAGGTCGCCGGGAAGAAGGGTGCCTCGCGACCTTGCCCATTGCAGTCGCCGCCAGAGCCCGGTTCAGATCGAGGGGGCGAAGCGCGAGGCCTTCGGGGCAGCGCTCGGCCTAGGGGACTCGAGGCAGGCCAAGGACACCGATGTCGCGGTCGAACGAGAACACGGCGTCGATGGCCCCCCTTTCGACTAGGACCTTTGTGGTACAGTCCGTGTACGACACCCGAGAGCGAGCGAACCGACGAAACTCGCGGTCGGCTTCGACCTCCACGTCCTCCGAGACATGGACAACCCGGACGTTCGGGGAGCCCCGCACCCACCCGAGGACCTCGAGGGCTGGCCGGGATCCCGCCCGATAGAGCAGGAACGTGAGGGTTTCGTCCACGACGAAGTTCGACGTGAACAGGTGTTCGTACGGCACTTCGCGCTCCGAGATGCGCCGGAACATGTCGACCGCCGCCACGTGGTTTGCATCGTTCTCCAGGGTCCGGGCGATGAGCGCGCCCGAGTCGAGGAACAGCTTCACCGTCTCCGCCTCCCGTACAGCACCTCGTCCACTCGGGAGGAGTCGGTCCGCTTCCGCGCGCGGAAGGTCTTCGAGAGGTCGAATAGGGGGTCCCACGAGAGGTCGCCCTCCGAGGACGCCCACCGCCGGAGGGCCTCCCGCGCGGCCTCCTTGAGGGTCACGCCTTTCGCCTTCGCCGTCCTGCTTACGAACTCGTACGTTGCCGGATCGAGCTCGGTTTGCACGACTTTCCGACCTGCGACCATGGACATGTGATGGGACATGTATCAGTTAAATGTTCCTGTGCATGTATCAGCTGACCACTGGAGTGCTTCGGAACTCCTTCCGGCGGGTGTGGCGGGGGCAGACCGCGCTGTCGGAATCGAGGGAGTGACGTCGAATTCTGCTGTTAGTGCCCGCCCCGCCCGGGCCGGGCGAATCCGCTAAGGCCACCTGGCCGGGTTCGCGGAGGTTGCGAGGAAGGTCGCACCGGCTGTCCGGTGTATTCCGATGCCCTTTTCCCGTCCGTTCGTTTGGCGGTGCCGTGGAGATCGTCGGAGCGACCGGCGCGCCAGACGCCACGGAAACGCGCCTGGCGGCGGCCCGAGCCTTCGGCGAAGTCCAGCTCCTCGACGCCCGCCTCGTGTGCGGCCGCGACCACCTCCTCGTGGCATTCGAGCACGCGGACCGCGCGATGCGCGAGGGCACGAACGTTGCCAGGTCCTTGGCGGTGGAGTTTGTCCTGTACGCGTCGGGCGAGCGGCAGATCAACGAGGCGATCGCGAAGATGGGCGTCCGCGAGGACACAACCGAATTTGCCGTCGCGCTGTTCGGCGGAGATCCCGCCCCCGCCCTGGACGCCCTCGGATTGACGCGGGACGACACGGTCCTTATGGGGACGCCCGCCAAGTTCCGTTCGTTCGGACTCTCGGAGGCGGAGCTGACGACCGTCCCAGCGGACCGCCACGCCGACCTCGTGCTGGAGCGCGTCGCTCTCGTCGACCTCCTAAAGTGAGTACCCGGGAATACGCCGCCGTTACGGTACATACCACCCCCTCAAGTCCCCGCATAACCCCGTCATATGAGGATTCGAATGACGGCACGCGTAACCGCTGTCGGTGGTAGGATGTGGAAACGGCTTGGCCTCGCCTTCCTCGTGATGCTGGGAGGTCTGGGTCTCGCCTTCGTGGGCCTGGCGAGCGATTTCTACCAGCACGAGATCGTGGGCCTAGACCCGGGGGACGAAAGCCTCCTCTCCCCGGTCCATCTCGCGATCTTCATCGGCATCGCGATCACGGGGCTCGGCTTCCTGATTGCGCACCGAGCCCTGAAGCGGGAGGGGCACACCCCGTTCATGATGATGGCCGGGTAACGCCCTGCGGTCCGCCCGGTCCGGCGAGGAGTCCGGATCTACGAGAGGCTTTTAAGGCGTGTGCCGATATGCTCCGCCGGAGGAGGGTCCATGCGGACAATCGGTCTTATCTTTGCGGGGCTGGGGATGCTCCTTGCACCTTTCCCGGCCGCGTCCGCGACCGCCGGGTACACCGTCGAGTTGTGGACCAATTGCGTGCCCGGCGACGTGAACATCGTCTGTCAGTTTGTCGCCACGCCCAGCTCGCCCAACCTCATGTTCTTCCGCTTCGACTTCAATCGTGACGGGTTGTGGGACTATCCGTCCCAGGACGGGGGCGGGACCTTCGGGATTTGGGCGATGGACACCCGCGTCTACATCTTCTTCTCAGAACCGTTCTGGGACGCGTGCGTGCAGGCCTGGGATGGAACATCGACCCGACGCGAGGGCGACGAGGTTTTCCCTGACGGGCCGGTGGGATGCACGGACTTCACGTCCGTCCTTTCCCCGGCTGACCCACCAAAATCCATCCGACCGCCGGCCGATCCGGTCCCTCGCGCGGTGATCGTCCCCACGGAACTCGGGTCGAGGGACACTGGTTACCGTGAGGACACGGCCCTGTTTCTGGTGAGAAGTCCGCGGATTGAAATGCCCCCGACGGTCCTTCGCGTTGCGTATCCGGTCTAGACGTCGGTTTCACCGTCGACCCGATGCGCCGCCACCGCCGGAGCGTCCGCCCCCGAACCCCCCGCGCTTGAACACGTTGCCGACCCAGAAGAAGATCCGGCCCCGCGTGAGCCCGCCGAGCACGAGCAGCACGACCACGCCGATCGCGATCCCCTTCCAGTCGAGGACCCAAGGCGAGGGGTCCGTGGGCGTGCCCTCCTCGTAGTTGTCGACGATGTACTGCCCGATGGCCAGCGTCAGGTCGTACAGCCCGCCTCCGTAGTCCGGGATCTCCAGCGCGGGTTCTAGCCACTCCCGCGCAAATCTCCCAACCCGGGAATCTGTAAGGACGTACTCCAGGCCGTAGCCGACCTCGATCCTCCACGCATTGTCATCCGTTGTCAGCAGGATCAGGACGCCGTTGTCCTTGCCCTCCTTTCCAATGCCGTTTTCCTCGAACGTCCGCAACGCGTACTCTTCGATTGCGAACGGCGCGGTCGAGTTCACCACGAGGATTGCGACCTCGGCGCCCGTGAGCTTGTCGATCTGGTAGCAGAGGGAGTCGAGGTCCTCCCACTCGAAGGAGTAGAGGGCGGAAGGGGACGCGCGGTCGTTCACGTAGAGGTAGATCGCAGGGACCTCTTGGGCCTCAGCGGGCTGCCCCACGACGACGAACGCGACGAGGAACGCGGCGGCGGGTCCCGCGGCGAAGCGCTGGGCCCGGGCGAGGCTCACGGGCCACCCGGGAGGTCGAAGAATGGTTCGGGCTGGAAGCCGAACATGTTGCCGGGGAAGGTGCTGATCGCGGTGTTGTACTCGCGCACGCGGTCGTTGTACCGGCCGCGCTCCACGGCGATCCGGCTCTCAGTCCCGGTGATATTGTCGGTGAGCGTGAGGTACGCAGCGCTGCTCGTAAGGTCCGGGTAATTCACGGCGGTGGCGAGCCAGAGAGCGATCGTGGCCGACAGGGCGTTCGAGAGGTTGACTTGGTCCAGGATCCCGGTCGCGTTCTGCCATTGCGTCTGGAGCTGCGTGAGGTTTGTGATGAGGTTCTGCTCGAACTGCATGTAGAAGAACGTGAGATTCAGGAGCGTCGGGATCAGGTCTCTTTTCCGCTGAAGCTGGTTCTCGACCTGCTGCCACTGCGCCTGGGCCGCGATCTGTTTCGTGACGAGGCTGTTGTACGTGAGCACGATCCAGGCGAGGATGAGGAGGACCGTGACCACGATGATGACCACGACGATCTTCGCCATCGGACCGAACTTCAGGACGCCACCATCGTGCCGATTCGAGGTCTAGGAGATAAAGTTCTTGGTGCGCTCCCCGAGGAATCCGCGGAGGGGGTGCGGGGGCGAGGATTCGAACCTCGGAACCCCTGCGGGACAAGGTCCTAAGCCTTGCGCCGTTGGCCGTGCTTGGCTACCCCCGCTCGGCTCCCATAGAAAGCGCCCCGGTATAAAGGGGAATCGTGCTCTCGGGCGAAGACGCCACTAACCGCCCTGGGTTCGCTAAGATCCGCGGCGAGGTGACCGTTCCGGTGCGGTCTGAGTAGACTTATCAAAGAGATATCACAACATCTGGTGCGATACCGACGCCGCACATCGATAGATGCCAGGGTAATCGTGACACAAGGCTCATCCGGCGCCGTGGGTGATGCGGATCCCGAGGGAATGCGGAAATCCCATGATGCTCCCGGACCCCGACGGGACTCGCGTCCCCGCGGGTGGGCGCTCGCGGCAGGCGTTTTGATGCCCGTGCTTCTCCTGGGTTCGCGGCCTGCCGCGGGCGTCGACCACGCACCGATCTGGATCGACGGGAACGCGAATTTCACGACGGCGAACGGGGTCGTGGGTGGGACCGGAACCGCGGGCGACCCGTACTTGATCGCCGGATGGGGCTTCGCAATCTCGCCCTGGGGCACGGCGATCTACATCGCGAACACCGACGCCTATGTCATGATCCGCGGCGTGACGGTCTCGACTACGGGAACGGGGGGAGAGAGCTACGGTGTCTACCTGTGGAACACGACCCACGTTCGGGTCGAGGATTCCGCGTTTGTGGGTCTGCTCCACGGCGTCGAATTGCGCTTGACTCGGGACGTCGCGATCGAAGGGAATCGGTTCGCTGCGAATCGGCTCGGGGTCGGCACCTCGTACCCGTATGCGGTGTCCGGATGGGACATTCGCGTGGAGGGGAACGCGTTCTTCG
>DATEUK010000128.1:0-12879 GCA_035283165.1 Thermoplasmata archaeon | reverse complement strand
GTGTTCGTCCCGGTCGTCTGTCCGGCGCCGGTGAAGCCCGCGTCCACGATCGTGTCGCACGGCGTCCACGGATCGCAGCTCGGCGGCGCCCACGGGGCGTCCAGGCTGTTGATCGGTCCATGGGCGATCCGCGTGCTCCCCGCCCCCGCGATGTTGGCGGCGTTCGCCTTGTTCACGAACCAGTAGATCGCGCTCCGCAACCTCTGGCCTTCGGATTCGGGACCTCCGGAGAACATCGAGTTGCCGTTGAACGTGAAGCCGAAGTACAGCAGGTCCGTCCCCGAGTTCTTGACCGTGAGGGTGTGTGGGGCGAACCGGGTCGCGTCGGCGCTCAGGAGGGACTCCCGATACCCCGCCGGCCTCCCCGGGAATCCCCCCCAGTTCGCCACGCAGTCCCGCTGGTTCGTGAGGTCGGTCGACAGGAGGGGCCATCCGATGAAGTGGACGTCACGGAACATGAGCGCGCACCCCGCGTCGTCCGGTGCGCTGTAGTACTCCGTGTCGTTGCCCACTTGGACGGCCACGAGCGCGGCCGTGTACGGCCACTTGTATGTGACGGAGTCGAGGTGCGGGTCGTCGGAGAAGTGGTGCGGCTGCGGCTCGAGGACGAGCATCCCGTCGGGGGTGCCATCCGCGGGGTCGGGATCCTGCACGAAGTTCGTGCTCTCCGGCTGGCGGACCGCGAACGGACCCGTGTACTTCCGGGTTCCCGAGGCGTCCCAGGCGAGCGAGGCCGTCAGCGCCTCCGTCCAGAAGAACCCGGCGCCGCGCCGGTTCGGGCTGATCGAATCGTAGTCTGCGTCCGCGCTCCGGCTCGTTCCGTTCAGGGGGACGGTGTGCAGCCCCTCCCGCAGGAGATCGTCGGTCGCGGTGACCGTGATGGACTGGGCCGTCGCCCAGTTCCCGGTCGTGAACGTGACGCTGGCCGGGACGAAGGCGACGTTCGGGTTCGGCGCGAACGTGACCGTCACGTCCGATGCGGGTCCCCGCCAGAGCACGACGGAGAACGTCTCCGACCCCCCGCCTTCGGCGAGATCGAGGTTCGTCGGCGTCACCGTCACGCCCGACTCGTCGTTGTCCTGGACGATGGTCGTCACCGAGGGGATCGATACCACGTCATAGGCCGGGTCGGCGCTCTGGGCGTCGTGAACGACGTCGCTCGTGTGCCCCCACTCTAGGGTGGAGTCGTCCACCGCCGCCACGACCACGGGCCGGGGCGTCGCCCAGTTCGCGGTCGTGAACGTGAGCGTATTCGGAGAGGCGGTCAACTCGCCGTCCGTGGAGACCGAGATCGTCACGTCGGCCAGGGGAGCCCTCGAAAGGACGAGCGTGTACGTGTCCGTGCTCCCCCCTTCGACGACGCGGACCAAGGAGGGCGTTGCGATGACTCCCGCCGCGTCATCGTCCGAGATCCTGGCCGTGACGTCGGAGATCGCGAGTCCGTTGTAAGTGGGATCCGGGCTCGTGACGACGTGCTGGATCGTGTCCGCATGATCGCGCTCCGCGAATGCGTCCTGCACCGCCGTCACGGTGACGGGCTGGGGCGTCGCCCAGTTCCCGGTCGTGAAGATCAGGCTTGGCGGGGACACGACAACGTCCGCGCCGGGCGAGGGAGTCACGGTGACGGAGGCAGTCGGCGCCCTCCAGAGCGCGATCGTGTAGGCGGCGGTCGCGCCACCCTCCTCCGTGCTCACGATGATCGGCCGGACGCTCGCCCCCGCGAGGTCATTGTCCTGGATGCGCACGTCGATCTCGGGGGCCTGGATGCCGTCGTACTCGGGGTCTCCGCTGACGAGCGTGTGGTTGATCGGGACGGAGTGGTCCCCCTCCACGATGGCGTCATCCGCGACATCGACGGTCACCACCTGGGGGACGGTCCAGTTCGTCGGCCCGAAGGTGAGGTTGAGCGGCGACGCGGTCGCGTTCCCCGATGGGATTCCGAGGCTGATCACCACCTCGAGGGTGGGCACCCTCTGGGCGAGGACGATCGAGTAGCTCGCCGGGGCCGCTCCCTCGGCGGCAAACACCTCGCTCGGCGCGACCACGACCGTGCCGACGTCGTCGTCGGTGATCCGAACGGATACGTCCGGAACCGAGAGGCCGTTATACGCCGCGTCCGCACTCGAGACCGTGTGGGTGATCGTTGCGATGTGGTCTCCCTCCGAATCCGTGTCGTTGACGGCGGCGACGATCACGGTCTGCGGATCGGTCCAGTTTGTCGGCCCGAACACGAGGCTCCTCGGGGACACCGCCGCTTGGGCGCTCGGCGCCGCGGTGAACGTCACGTTCCCCGTCGGCCTCCGCGAGGCCAACACGACGGCGTACGCGCCCGTCGCGCCTCCCTCGGTGGCGGTCACCTCCAAGGGTGTCACGAAGATCGTCGCGACGTCGTTGTCCACGATCCCGAGGCTCACGGGTTGCACGGTCGTCCGGTGGAAGTCGAACTGGAGGGTGCGCTCGTCCCTGACGAAGATCCTCCACCGGCTGATGCCGCCCGACTGGTATTGGGCGAGGGACCGCGCGACGTCGTCCGCATCGTAGGGCGACCCGTCCGAGAACCGGAGGTCGTCGCGGAGGGTGACCGTGAGGTTCGTATCGCCGTCCCACTCCCAGTTCGCCGCCGCCCACGGGAGGACCTCCAGCGTGTCCGGGTCCACGCGCCCAAGGGAGTCGTACAGCAGCTCCAGGACCCTCCGGTCCGCGAGGGACGCGGTCCGCGGGTCCAGCCCGCCGAAGCCCTGGAGGGCGACCCTAAGATCTCCACCTTGCAATCCGCTCAGATCCAGGCCTCTGGCGGGTGGTGGAACGAGAATCGCAAGGGGGCCGGCGATCAGGAGGAAGGCGAGTCCGAGGATCGCGATGCGGGCCTTCATGGTCCTTCCCCCTCGGACGTCGCGGGTTCCTCCGGCGGCGACGCATCGTCCGCGACGGCTTCTTCCTCGCGAGCGGGCTTCTCCGGTTCCTCAGGTTCGGCCGGGGGCCCCCCGCGTCCCGAGAGCAGGTAGCCGACGACGAACCCGAGGATCAGCAGGACGATTGCGACCCCGCCCGCGATGATGCTGTTGTAGTTCGGTACGTCCAACTGGATCACGGGGCTGTACGCCACGGAGACGACGGATTGCGCCACGTTGTCGGCATCGTCGACCGCCTGGATCACGAACGAGTTGTCGCCAACAGCGAGCGGCAACGTGGCCGAGAACACGCCGGTCGTGCGGTTCAGGGTCGCCGGCTGTCCGTTGATCGTCACGAAGAAGAGACCCCCGGGCGACGCGGTCCCCCGGATCAGCACCTCCCGGACCTGCACGTCGTCGATCGCGGCCGGAAGCGGGTCCACGGTGAGCGAAGGGGCGATCGTGTCCCGGACGATCGGCGCCAGTCGCGCGACCCCCGTGTTGCCCGCCACGTCCGTCGTCTCCAGGTCGAGGACGTTCGACCCTTCCTCGAGGGGGACGACGATCGAGAAGGTCCCGTCCGCCCCCACCGTGACGCAGCCGAGGGAGAGCCCGGACCGGCTGGCGCAGATCGACGCCACGGCTTCGTTCACCGTCCCGGTGACCCGCACGGACATCCGGTTCGTGACGGGGCGGACGTCCACTCCCGCCGTGACGATGGGGCTCGTCGCGTCCCTGGTAATCGTGCGGCGCGCGGTTGCGGTGTTCCCCAGGGTGTCCGCGCTCGTGACGAGGAGCTCGTGCGGGCCGTCCGTTGAGAGGGAGAGCGTCCCGGCGATGACGCCGTCGGGGTTAGGCGTGACGGTCTGGGGGACCCCGTTCAATCTCACGGTCACAGTGGAGCCCGGATCGGTCCGAGCCGCCAAGCTCACGGTGGGCTGGTTCGTCAGGACGTCCGCTGCGGGGCTCGTGACCGCAAGGCTGGGAGCCGTCGTGTCCACGGTCCACGCCCAGACCTCGGTCCGCAGGTTGCCCGCCATGTCTCGCACGTTCACGACCCCCGTATGCGGCCCGTCCGTGAACGGGACGGCGTGCTCCCAGGCGATCGTCCCGGAGATGTATCCGGGCGGGACGGGGGGCGTCGCTTGGGTGTCCCCCGGGTTGTACGGCACGAGGACGCTCGACAGGCTCGTGACGTCCTCTCCGTCCACGATCAGCTGGATCGAGAACCGGTCGATCTGGCCCGCGGAATCGGCCATGTTCGCGACGACCGGGACGAGCGGTTCGCGGATCGAGGAGTCGGGTGCCGGCGACAGGTGGGTCGCCCGGTCGATCCGCACGGGGGTGATGTCGTAGGTGAACCGGATGCTCGTCGGGACCGCCAAGCCGTACCGCGCGTACCCGGGGCTGATGAAGAGCGCGCCGGTCGTGGTCCCCGGCGGGGTGCTCCCGGGCATATCCCAACGGACGCCCGCGTTGATGGGCGTGTTCGCAGCGACGGTCGTCGAATCCGCCACGAGGGAGAACGGCGATGCGCCGACCACGGAAATCGTCTCGTCGATGCGCAGGTTGAACCGGTTCGTCCCGGGCGTGAAGATCCCGATCTGGATGAAGATCCGCTTCGTGCCGTCGTTCGTTGTGCCCACGCACCGCTCGTCGGCATACAGCCCCGCGCTCTGGCACAGGCGGAGATCGGAGGCGGGGTCGCACACCCCGTTGTCGTTCGCGTCGAACCACACCTGCAGGTCGTGGTCGTCGGCCGGGCCGGGGGATGTGATGCGCACGTCCACGTCCCGTCGGATCACGAACCCGATCGCCGGCAGGACGATTTGATTCGGTGGCACCTGACTGCACATCCAGGCGTCGCTGAAGCTCCCACCCGGGGCGTAGTCGGGATTCCCCGCGATGTTGTTCTGGATCGTCGTAGCGGTGCTGCTCTCCGTCACGGCCGCTCCCACGCCATCGTACAACGGCACATTGGACCAGATCGCAGTCGGCACCGTCCCGGCGAGTCGATTCGAAGAGAACGCGTGGGCCGTCGGCGTGACCTCGAGGATGCCGATGTTCGCCTCCATCGGCTCGGTCTCCGCATCGGCGCTCCACGCCTTGATCTGGAAGGCGATGAGGCCGCTCGGCGGCGTCACCCGCGTCGTGACCGAATCCTCGGGGGTCGGACTCGAATGCATGAACTCCCGGCTCGGATACAGCGACTCCGTGAGGCCGATGATTTCCTTCGACTGAAGGAGCTGCGTGCACCGGTTCGTCCCCTTGTCGAACACGGAACAATGGACCGAGATCGTGCCCGGGCCGTATCGGCTGCCGTTCCACGCCGGATCCGGGACGATCGAGTAGACGAACATCTCGATGTCGGACCGCGGACCCCGGAGGATCGCGTTGTAGATCAGCTCGCGCCCCACGGCGGACGCGACGGTGCTGATGTTCGCCCACACGAGGCGGACGTCGCCGATCTGCCGCCATCCGTCCCGCGCGCCCTGGAGGACCCCGCTCGAGTCATACAGGGACGTCGACGGGCCGCCGCCGCCCATGAGGACCGGGAACCCGACGGGGACGTTGATGACGATGGGGATCGTCGTGAGGGCGCCGGCGCCGTCCTCCACGTACACCCCGCCTTCGTAAAGGCCGCCCGCTGCGTCGGAGGGCACGGTGGCCGTGACCGTCAGCGTGACGTTGCCCAGGGACGGGATCACGGAATTCGAGAGGACCCCGTCGATCCACGGCCAGTCCGCCTTCTCGTAGAACTCGACGATCAGGGTCGCCGCGACGGGGCCGGCCGCGCCCGAGCGCGGGTTCAGCGCCCACCCGTCGTGGATCCGCGTCCCCGGATGGTGGATCGTGTCCCAGACGGAGGTCCCTCCGTTCGGATTCACGGTCATCCGGCTGCGCTCGCCCCAGCCCCGAACGGGGACGCCCGGGAACGGGGAGAAGTTCTGGTCGAACCGTCCGCTCCCGTCGTCGTCGTACCAGTCGAAGGTGTCGAGACGCAGGGCGGTCGGGCCCGGATACGCGGCGGCATCGTACGCGACGGTGACCTTCGCGAAATCGGCGGCGGTCCAGAACGGCTGGAAGGTGACGGTGGGGTTGACCTTGACGGAACCGTCCGCGCCGTAGATCCCGTCCGCCTTCAGGATGAGGAACTCCTCGATGCCGGGGCTGAGCGTGAAGGTGTGGCGGAAGTCGGCTGCCCTCCGGTACACGGCGTCGAACGCCGTGATGCTCTCCGGAGAGATTGGATCCGGGTTCCGGTTCGTGAGGGTGATCGTGACGGAGTCGGAGGCGCCGGGGTTCAGGAAGTTCACGAACCCGTCGCGGCGCACCCCCTGATAGTCGCCGGGGATCCAGTAGTCCACGTCCGCCGTGACGCCGCCCCCCGTGCCGATGAACGCCGGATCGTCGAGGGCGGCCCGGACCGCGCGCTCCGCGTTCGTCCATCCAGCCCCCTGCTGGAGGACGTCGCGACCCATGTCGTCGGCGGTCGACTTCAGGAGCGCCCGTAGCTCCGCGTTCGTGGGATACCGCGCATGGGCATCCATGAAGGCGTCCGCCACGAGGGCGGACACCCCCGCGGTCACGGGCGTCGCCTGGGAGGTCCCGCCAAACACGCCCAGGGCGAAGTTCCCGTCCAGCTGCGAGGGGACGACCCCGAACACGTTCAGCGGCCCCGCCTCCAGGGCGTACTGGCCGATGCTCACGATGTCCGGTTTCGGGCTCCCGAGGAGGGTGGGACCGCGGCTCGAGAAGTACGCATGGTCCCCGTATGGTCCTGGTCCTCCCACGCCCCCGATGCCGAAGCACTGCGCGGGATCCGGATAAGGACCCGGCGGGCACAGGGGGAGTTCCCAGTACCCGTCGCCCCCGTCGTCCCCGGTCAGGATCCGGTAGTCCTGGGACGTGCCGGCGCCGACGCCGATGACGCCGGGGGAACCGCCTCCGGGAGAGCTCGTCCCGTATCCGGGGCCGTTGTTCCCGAGGGCGATCAGCTGCGTCACCCCTGGGTAGCGGGTCTGGAAGTCGAGGAGCCACCGGTCCTCCCAGGTGAACCCGACCTCCAGGCTGCCGGGGTCGCCGAAGCTGTTGCTGATGATGACCGCCTCGTCACCGGTTCCGGGCCGGCCGTCGTACCCGATCGCGGCGAACGTGCGCTGCTCCTCGATGGAGACGAAGAGGCCGAGCGGCCCGGGCACGTTGCAGCACGCGGCGATCCCGATGATCTTCGCGTCGGGGGCGGTCCCGAACACCTCGAGGACCGGGGAGATGAGGTTGCCGAACGGCCGCGCGGCGATCGTGGAGCTGACGAAGCTGCCGTGGCTCTGGGAGTAGTCGAAGTCCCCGTGGAAGGCGACGAGGTCGCCGCTCGCGGGAATGAACGTGTCGTACCCGCGCGCGCGGGCGTAGACCTGGCTGTAGGGGATCGGGAGGCCCGTGTCGTAGTCAGCGAGGAGCGCCCAGCCCGCGGGGAACGTCGTCGGGTTTCCGGAGATCGGGTCCTGGAAGAGGACCGTGCCGTTCACGGGCTCCAGGACGTACGTCCCGATCTGGTATGCGACGGAAACGGTCTCGCCGGCATCGATGGGCCGGAACGGCCACGAGAGTGAACCGCTACTCGGGTCGAAGGTGTAGTCGACTCCGTTGTACATGGGGCCGTAGAGGTCCGAGGAGATGTCCAGGAGCACGCTGATCGAGAAGTCCGGGCCGGGCCCGCGCAGCAGCCTGGCCGTCGGCACGAGGTCCCCGCTGATGATGTTGATGGGGCCGAAGGCGGTGCCGGGGCCGCCGAGGAACCACTGAGTTCCCGAAGCCGCAGGGCCCACGAACTCCTCGTAGACAACCTCCGTGGAACCCGGCGTGAGGTAGAGGGACATGTCGCCGGGGTCGCGCAGGTACAGCCGGATCGGCGGTGTGAAACTCTGGAAGCCCGTGATGTCCACCGCCGCGGACGTGCTCTCCGGCGTCCCGTCCCCGTCGAGATCCCACCATTTCGTGAGCTCCGCGGACGACTCCCCCGCGATCGGGTCGAGGAGGACGTCTCCCACGACGGGCCGGCTCGACGCGACGAAGTACAGGAGGCCGCCGGAGATGTCCGGGATCCCGTCTCCGGTGAGGTCCGCGACCGCCACGGGGTCCGCCTGGGTCACCGGCTTGTCGTTCGTGAAATTGAGGTCGAAGTTCAGATCCACGTACACCCTGTCGTAGTCACCCGGGGTCGCGGAGTCCACAACGAGCATCCCGACCTTCCCGCACCACAGCCCCGTCAGCGTGTCGTCGCGGGCCACCCCGAGATGGTACTCGCCGGAGGCGCTCCGGATCTGGAACGGGTCGCCGGGCGCACCGATCGTGTAGGTCCGGGAGATGCGGTTCACATTCGGGCCGCCGCACGTGGCGCCGTATCCCTGCGGGTTCACCCGCGGGGTGTACTGGGTCGCGCCGGTGAAGGGGTTCGTCGTGCCGTCCTGGTACGCGATCCGGCCGT
Source organism: Thermoplasmata archaeon (assembly GCA_035283165.1). GTDB lineage: Archaea > Thermoplasmatota > Thermoplasmata > RBG-16-68-12 > EA-27 > EA-27. Next base: position 4,500 of record DATEUK010000128.1, on the reverse strand, counting down.
CCGCGTCGGAGTCGTTCGCCACGTAGTCCGTGTTCGAGTACCACGAGTCTCCGTCGTAGGTGCCCTCCCAGAACGGGAGCGGGAGTCGGTCGAGGTCGTTGTTCGCGGTCCACCAGTCCGGGCTCATCAGACCTTCCATGGAGGGAGGGTGGTACATGATGGGCCAGCCGGCCCAGGCGGACCCAGGCGGCGCGACCGCCCACCGGCCGTAGAGGCTCGGGTGGCCGAAGTCCTCCCCCGTGTCGATCACCGCCACGTTGACACCCGCTCCCGTGTACCCCAACTGCCACGCCTCGTACGCCTTGTGCTCGCGCGCGACCGCCCAGCTTGTGGGGGACACGCTGGGGCCGGAGCCGCCCATGAGGTCCATGCTCGGGATTGGCTTATGCCCCGCACGGATGCGGTCGATGACCCGCTGGAGGCTGAGACGCTCCTCCTCCAACATCGGCGTACCCGGGTCGGCCGCGGTCGCCACGCCGGGGAGGGCGAGGTGGAGGACGTACGGGAGCGCGGCGAGGTCCGCGAGGGATGAGACCGGGACGCGCACGGTGAGGCTCGTCGGCACTCCCCGCGCGCCCCAAGGCCGCGAGGCCCTGGCGATGTCCCGGGAGGCCCCATCGACCGCGGTCGTCCGCACCGCACCCAGTCGTTCGAGTGCACGCGACAACGCAGGGACGTCGTCCGTGTGAACCACGAGTTCGACTGACTCATCCTTGTCGGGTCGAAAGCCTTCCTCCCGAAGTTCGGGGGACATCTTCGTCATCAGGTCGTCAGGCGAGAGAGCGGGAGGGAGTCCGGGGTCGCGATCCACGAGCGGGTCGAAATCGCTCGGAGGCGAAGACACCGGGATGCCCGCGGACTCCGTCGCCCTCGCGGGTCCTGAGCCGACGACGAACGCACCGGCCACCAGAACCCACAGAAGCATCGTGGCTGCCGCCTTGCTGTGAAGGGTCTTCGTCATGGATCGCTCCTCCTCCCCCACGGGAGAACAAGGGTTGGTCGCCGCATCCGGGGGTCGTTATTAATACCTTGTCCCATGCACCGCCCGGACCCGAATCCTATCCTTAGAAACGGGGGCCGGAGGCATGCAGGCGGGCGTCCCGCCAGAACCGTGCGGAGGCGGCCTCGTTGGAAGCCCGCGCCGTGATGCATTCCCGCGTTGCGCGGTCGAGGACCGGGCGGAACGGGAATCCCAGGTCCACGTCCATGAGCACCAGCGGCTCTGCCGGTGCAATGCCCAGATCCGGTCCCGTGCCGGTCGTGAGGCTGTCGCGGATTCCGTCGAGGGTGGCGTCGCCCCGCTCCACCGCCAGGATCGCGGCGACGATCCGTCGCACCATCCCGCGCAGGAAGCTCGGTGCACGCACGTCGACGAGGATGCCGTCCGACTCCGGTTGCGCGTCCACGGAGTCCACGTGGCGGCGCGTACGCCCCGCCTCCGGGCTCGCGAATGCGCGGTACTCGTGCGGACCCACGAACTCCTTGGCGGCGTCGCGGAGGATGGCGATGTCGTGGTCTCCGGTCACGAGGTACCGGTACCAGCGCTGGCGGGCGCGCCTCGGGTCGTACCCCGGCGGGAGCTCGGAGCGGGCCCACGCCCACACGTCCTTGGCGGCGTCGTTGAACCGACCGACGACGGAATCGTCCACGACGTCGGCGTCGAATGCGATGACGTTCCCCAGTGCGCTGACGCCCGCGTCCGTCCGGCTCGCGCCGCGCACGTTGGCGGCGTTCACCTTTTCGACGAGTCCGGACTTCCCCAAGGCGAAGAGGACCTCGCCCTCGACGGTGAGGACGTCCGGCTGGCGGGCGAACCCGTGGAACCCGCGGCCGTCGTAGGCGATCTTGAGGGCGACGCGCAACGGAGTCCCGCCCTCCCCATCCGTCCTAGAGTATAAGTGGCTCCCGCCGCCGTTTTCTCGTGTTCGGGAACAATCACCCGCGGTGCTCGGAGCGTTCGCCAAGTACATGTAGCACGAGAGGACATAGGGAGCCTGCGCAACATCAGGGTCGTGGGTCTCACGTTCGTCAAGATTGCAGTGTCCAAGGATGCGGCGGGTCCATCCCAGACTGCCGAGGTGCTTGTTGACACGGGAGCGACGTACACGATGATCCCCAGGACGATCCTCGAACCCCTGGGCGTGGTCGCGTCTCGGAAGAAGCTCGTCCGTTTGGGAGATGGGCGAACCATGGAGCGGGGTCTCGGGCTCGCGCATGTGCGATACGACAAGTACGAGAGCCCGACATGGATCCTTTTCGGCGAGCCGGGCGACGCGGCCGTCCTCGGCGCCCTCACGCTCGAGGAGCTCTCCCTGCAAGTCGACCCGGAGTCCCAACAGCTTCGGGAGGTAGACACCGCCATGATGGTCGTGGCAGCGGGCTGAGGCAGGTTGCGGGCGTCAATCCTCGGCCAAGGCGTCTGGGTTCGACACACCTATTAGATGTCGATCCATGTGGCGTTCGTGGCCCGCGTCCACGTCGTCATGGTCGAGCCGAAACACGAGGGGAACGTCGGGGCGATTGCTCGCGTGATGACGAACTTCGGGGTCTCGAGCTTGCGAATCGTCCGTCCGCCGCCACTTGGCGAGGAGGCCCGGCGGCGCGCGATGCACGGCGGGGGCGTGCTCTCCGCCGCCAAACGGTTCGACCAGATCGAGGAGGCGACCGTGGGCATGGACCTCGTGATCGGGACGTCGGACGTCGACACCGCGAGCGAGAGGAAGTTCCTCCGGATTGCGCTCTCGCCCCGCGAGTTGGCGGCGAAGATCGCGGGGTTCGACGGCGAGGTCGCCCTCCTCTTCGGCCGCGAGGACTTCGGCCTGCGAAACGAGGAGCTCAAGGCGTGCGACATGCTCGTGACGATTCCCGCCAACCCGGAGTACCCGGTGCTCAACGTGGCCCAGGCGGCGTCGATTCTGCTGTACGAGATCCACGCCGCCAAACCGGAACCGGTCCGCGGCCGCCGGATGGCATCCGGCCTGGAGAAGGAGAAACTGTACGAGGCGTTCGCAGACCTCTTGGCGGTGACGAAGTACCCGCCCCACCTGCGGGAGCGCACACGCGTGATGTTCCGTCGGCTGATGGCCCGCGCGGAGCCGACGACGTGGGAGTACCACGCGCTCATGGGCGTCGTCGTCCGTGCGGCGAAGACGATCCGACGGGAGCGGGCGAAGAGCGTGCCCAAGCCCCGCGGGGGTTCAACTCTACGCCGTCGAGCAAATCGGTGAGTCACGACGTCCTGTCGGGACCATCACTTTGGCGGCGGTGGCACGAAGCATGTGAACGATGCGACGAGCAGCGGACCAACGTATATCATGAAAACGGGGTCCGTGGGGATTGTCACGTGGGCAACAACCGCGCCGGCCTGTCCGTTCGTGCTCCCGATCGACTTCACGGTTCCCGGCGGCGCCGTCCCCGGAGCCTCAGTGACCTTGACCGTGCTCCCGATGGGGAACGGGCCGAGCCCGCTCACTCTGAAGGTGAAGCTCGCGGGCCCCGTGACAAGGTAGAAGCCGTCCTCATTCTCTCCGCCCTTCGGTCCGGGGAGGGTCGTGTGCCCCGCGGGCGGGATCGTCTGACCGTGGGGGTTCACGAACTCTCTGTATCTCCGGATGCTGAAGCAACCACGCAGGCCCTCGTTGATGAAGTCCGGCGTCACGGATCCGGATGTGATGCCGCCGCCGGAGAACCCCGCGAAGGCCCCGGTGCCCCCGGTGATCGTCCAGGTGCCCGTGAGGGAATATGTATTCACTCCCGTCAAGAGGGTCGTCCCGGACTTGGATACCGACAGGGTTCCGTTGCCCGTCGTGAAGGTGATGGACGCCGCGAATGTCCCTGGGCTGAGCGTGAAGAGCTCCGTGAACGAGGCCGTCGTCGTGAGCCACCCGCTCGAGTCCGAGGTGACGGTCCCCACGAACGTTCCGGTCGGGCCCCCGGGCCCCACGATCGCGCCTGAGATCGTGATGACGTGACAGATAATCACGGGCTGCAAGGCGGTCTCGTCCGGCTTCACACCCGCGGCCCGGCCGAGGGTGCCCAGCAGCGCAAGTGAGACCAAAACACAAGCTGCGACACGAGTCCATCGAGCGAAACTCACGTTCCTCCCCGCGCGGAGAGCACTTACGAGACCATGAAGTTTCCTCCCCAGGGCTGCCCTTCGAAGGACATTATCACCAATGCGAACGATTGGACTAGGGGGGATGGATTTCAGACCCGAGAGTCGCCGCGAGTTGGAGCGCGGCCCCTTAGCGAGCCTCGAAAGGCTTTAAGAGCACTCCGCCATGCCGCCGCGGGGAACCTCGAATGGCGGAGAAGTGGAAGATCGAAGGGGAGTGGATCAACTCTTGCAACTGCGACTCCGGGTGTCCGTGCCTGTTCTACGCGGACCCGACGAGGGGCTCGTGCGAAGCGCTCGACGCGTTTCACATCGACGAGGGAAGGTACGGAAAGGTCGCCCTGGACGGGCTGAACGTGGTCGTCGCGTCGAAGTCGCCCGGGAAC
>DATEUK010000127.1:0-2772 GCA_035283165.1 Thermoplasmata archaeon | reverse complement strand
CCAAGGGATGACAGAGGTGCCCACGGCCCACAAGTCGCTCTGGGTCTCCTGCGCGGGCATCGAACCGCGCGAGGCCTCCGAGGCGATTCGATTGTGCACCGTCCGAGGCGCGTTGCCGGAGCCGATCCGGATCGCGCACATCGTCGCGACCGCGATCAAGAGGGGCGAATCGCACGGCCGCGCGTGAGGGGACGTCGTCGGGTCGAATGACGACGGATGGGGCGCGAGCCGGTGGTACGACGCGGCCAGGGGGCTGGCATCGATCGATGGCGTACTCTCCACCCCGATAGAACCCACGCAGGGCGAGCGGTACGGGAAGCTCCGGGACCCGATCGGACACCCGGCCCATCTGGCCCATGGACGGCTTGGCCGGACGGAAAGTTCAAAGGCCTCGCGGCAGTGGAACGGAACGATGCGCGCGAAACACGCGACGGACACGCCGGCCCGCGTCGGCCTGACCCCGGAGGCGTTGCGCAAGCGGCTTACGCCCGAGCAGTACCGGGTGACGTGTGAGTGCGGGACGGAGCCGCCCTTCACGGGCGCGTACTGGCGCGTGAAGGATCCAGGCACATACCGGTGCGTCGTGTGCCGCGCGGCGCTGTTCGACTCGGACGCGAAGTTCGACTCCGGGACGGGGTGGCCGAGCTTCATGGCGCCCGTCGGGGTGGGGGCCCTCGCGGAACTCGAGGACCGGAGCCTGTGGACGGTCCGCACGGAGGTGCGGTGCGCGTCGTGCGACGCCCATCTCGGCCACGTGTTCCCGGACGGACCGCCGCCGACCGGGCTCCGGTACTGCATCAACTCCGCAGCGCTGGAGCTCGAACGGCGGTAACCTCCATCGTGCTCGCGGATGTCGGGAGGAATCGGTTCCGTCCGCGTTGCGTCCCGGCCTCCGAAGGCTTTCGCCAAGCAACGGCGGTCGGACGCGGGCCGCCATGACCCGCCGACCGGTTGATTGCTGGGATGGAAATCGGACCGCCAGCGTTTTATCCCGCCGGTGAAATCCGGTCTCCGCAGGCGACCCGGTGGCGAAGAGACGGCGCGCGGCCAAGAAGCGACGAGGGGCGAGGAAGCGACCCCGTTCCAGGGGACGTCGCGCCGCTAGGCGTCCCGCCGCCAAGCGACCCGCCGCCAAGAAGCGACGCGTGCCGAAGAGGCGAGCCGCGAGAAGGAAGCGACCGGCAGCGCGGGGGCGGCCCGTGGCGAGGCAGGCTCCCGAGTTCTCGTTCCAGCCCGGCGACATCGTGTCCCGGAAGGAGCTGCACGCGACGTTCGGGGGACAGGGGCGCGGGGGGATCAGCACGCCGCGCACGCGCCCGTACATCTTCGTCTTCACTGGCTCTCGGGGAGAAGCGTACGGATACGAGCACGCGTGGGAATCCGAGGTCTACCACTTCACGGGGGAGGGCCATCGGGGGGACATGCGGTTCACGCGCGGGAACAAGGCGCTCCGCGACCACGCGCGGGACGGGAAGCGGGTCTTCCTGTTCGAGGAACGGCCCGAGGGCGACTATTGGTTCCTCAGCGAGGTCGTCGTCCGGACGTGGCGGACCAAGGAGCAGGCGGACGCATCCGGGAAGGTGCGGCAAGGGATCGTGTTCGAGCTCGCCCGCGCGGGGACCGCCCCGCAGCCGGCCACCCAGAGCGGCCTCACATTGGCCACGTTCCCGGAATGAGGATTGGGCCGGGCGCGAGTTCCTACGGCGGTTCCGATGCCTCCGAACGCTCCTATAAAAGACCCAGGACGGAGAGTGCGCGCAGGGTGATCCACCGGCTCGCAGCGCCCACGCGCTCCATCGCGAATCGCCGGGTGCCCGGGTCCACGTCGTAGTTCGCCCCGCGGCCGAGGTCGGGGTGGACGGCCTCCAGGGGCCACGTCCCGTCGGGCCGCCGCTTGCGTCGCAGCAGGTCTTTCGCGGGCCCCAACCGTGGATCGTCCCCGTACCCGAGGCGCTGGAGGGTCTCGAGTCCGACGAGGACGTCGTAGTAGTAGTGGATTGGGTAGTGGAGCCGCTCCCAGGGCACGTAGCGCGTCCGGCCTTCCCGAAGGAGGCCGCGCTCGAGGTAGAACTCTGCGCCGCGCTCGACCGACGCCTTCCACGTGCGGGTCCACCGCCGCCGCCCGAGCGCCGCGAACGCCGCCATCGCCTCCCAGCCGTCGAGCGTCCCCTTCTTGCGGCCGAAGCAGTCCCAGCCTCCGTCCTCCTTCTGCTGGGCGGCGAGCCAGTCGAGGGAGGCGCGCACCCGCGGGTCCGCCCCGAGGCCGAAGAGGATCATCATTCGGGCGGTGTTCCCCGTGAAGCACAGGTGCGGCCCGCGCTTCTTGCCGCCGAGCGGACCTGCGGTCGATCCGTAGTCCTCCAACATGAGGTGGATCGCGCGGCGCACGCCCGGGTGGTCGGCGGTGAGACCGAGCTCCGCGAGGGCGAGGAGCCGCCAGTTCGTGGACACGTACTTCGGAACGTAGAGGCTGTCGCGGTGCACCCAGAAGCCGCGCGGGTCCTGCGTCCGAAGGATGTCCGCGGCCCACCCGCGGCGCGAGATCTGGCGGCGCGCGGCGAGGACCTCCTTGGATTCGGGGTTCCGGCCCTCGACTTCCATGAGGGATCGGTAGCGGGCGGCGGGTTGCTTCGGGTCCGCGAGCCACGCGTCCCGGTCGAGGGGCGACACGGCCCGCCGGAAACGAGCGAGGCATCTAAGACTTTGGGGGGCCGTCCACGCGCGCTGGGCTCGCTCGCGCTCCCACAGGTTTCTTCGACATGCGCCGTCATC
>DATEUK010000126.1:0-21642 GCA_035283165.1 Thermoplasmata archaeon | reverse complement strand
TTCGACTCCGGGTCCGTCCCGACGATCTCGATGAGCGCCTTCACGCGGCGCGTCATGTCCGTCCCGACCTTCACCTGCGCCTGCAGGAGGACGAGGTCCAACGCCGCCACGAGCGCCCGCGGCAGGTTGATCGGGTCGTTCTCGAGCCGGTGGACCATGGACTGCACGTCGTCCGCGTGGAACGTCGTGTACGCGGACTTCCCCGTCGCCATCGCCTGGAAGACGACGAACGCCTCCTGCCCTCGCACCTCTCCGACCATCAGGTACTGCGGCCGCTGCCGGAGCGCCGCCGCAAGCAGGTCGAACATGTCGATCTCGCCCGCCGCCCGCCCCGAGGCGGTCTTCCCGCCGAAGCCGCCCCGGGTGAGGAGGGGCACCCAGTTCTCGTGCGGCAGGTTCAGCTCCCGCGTGTCCTCGATGCTCACGATCTTCATCTGCGGAGGGATGAACAGCAGGATCGCGTTCAGCGTCGTCGTCTTCCCGCTCGCGGTGCCGCCGCAGATCAGCATCGAGTTCCCGTTCTCGATTGCGAGCCACAGGTACGCCATCATGTCCGGGCTCATCGTCTTGAATCGGACGAGGTCCAGCGGCGTGAACGGGTTCTCCCGGAACCGCCGGATCGTGAACGAGGATCCGCGCTTCGTGACGTGCTTCCCAAGCGTCGCCTGGAGGCGCGAGCCGTCCGGGATCGTGGCGTCGAGCATGGGCTGCGCGACGGAGATGTGCTTCCCGCAGCGCTGCGCGAGCCAGACGACGAACTGGTCCAGCTCGGCGCCGTCCTCGAACTTCAGGTTCGACGGGATCGACCCGTATTTCCGGTGGTAGATGTAGAAGGGGATCCCCACGCCGTCGCAGCTCACGTCCTCCACGTTCGAGTCGATCATCACGGCGTCGATCGCGGAGTACCGCATGAAGTCGCGAAGGACGAAGTACATGACGCGCTCCTTGCTGACCGCGTGGAGGTTCACCCCCAGCTCCCGGAGCAGGCCGTCGACGGAGCGACGCAGGTACGTTTCGCGCTCCTTCGGGCTCGAATCGTCGAGGAGCTCTAGGTTCTCCACGAGGATGTCCTTCAGGACCCCGAGGAGCTCATCCTCCTCTTCGAGGAGCTTCGGCTCGATGACCTCGTAGAAGTACTCGTTCACCATCGTGTTGTAGAGGATCCGAACGTACGAGTAGTTCTGCAGGACCGGGGAGACCTCGATCTCCTGGAGGTTCGGGTCCGCGATCCGGGGGATCGTCGTCACCTTCCCCAGGGTCGCCTCCGTCACGCCGGTCACGCGCGGTGCGAGCACCTTGACGCCCCTCGGGCCCAGAAGGCGGTGGAAGTACCGCTTCTTGATCGAGTCGAGCGCCGCGAACAGGGCGTTCCGCTTCTTCTCCCCGATCTTGTCGAGCATCTGCGCGGCTTCCCGGTGCGCCTCCTTCGCCTCAGCGAGCTCGGCGGCGGCCTTGACCTCCTTCCGGCTCAGCGACTCGATCTCCCTCTGGTAGTCCTTCCCGGACGAGGCCATGGTTCACCCTACACGAGCTGGAACACGAGGAGCCCGATGATGAGCATGATGAAGGAGTGACGGAGGCCGTTCGCGACCTTCCCGTTGTCGAGGACCCCCGCCAGAATCCCGTCGCCGAGCGCGTGCACGGCGGCGGCGACGAAGAACGCGAGCTGGATGCTCAGGATCGTGCCCCCGACGTCCTCGGCCAACGGGCTTTCGCCGCCCAGCCCGCCGCTCTCCGCGAGCGACGCGGACGTCTCCCGGATTTTCGGGAGGAACGTCACGTTCAGGATCCAAATCGTGACCAAGAACACGAGGAACGAGATGTAGATGACCGCGATGTACGTGGACATCGAGATCTTTCGCTCGTCCTCCGTGAGCTGGAGTTCCTTCGCGTCGTGGCTGACCATTGTGAGGACGTCCGCGACATCGCCCCCGGCGTCGGACGACTTCACGATGATGCTGACGACGCGGTTGACCATGGGCGTGTCGACGCGCTGCGAGAACAGGCGGAGCGCCTCCGCCGCAGGGACCCCCCAGCTGATCTGCGCGGCCATCTTCTTGATCTCCGGCGTGAGCTTCCCGTACCGACCGGAGGACGCGACGACGATCGCCTCCGCGAGGGTCATCCCGAACCGCCCGGCCTCTGCGACGTCCCGAAGGAACTCGGGCAGCCGCCGCTCGATCTGCTTGATGTTCTTCTGCTTGCGCGCCACGTAGAACCCGTACGGCCCCGCGAAACCCGCGAGGGCGATCACAACGAACGTGAAGAACCGCAGCACGGGGGCGTCGGTCGGTCGCAGCGAAGTGTTCACGGAGCCGATCAGGTTCAGCACCCCGACGAAGAGGAACAGCACCATGAGGACCGCGCTGAGCAGCAAGACCCAGCGCGTCCGGTCCTTCTTCTCGTACAGCCGGACGCGGGCCTCCTGCAAATCCTTCCGCGCCACCTCAGGCCTCCTGTTCCATGTTCCAGATCGCGAAGATGAATCCGAACTGGGACATCGGGATCATCAGCCCGACCACGACGTAGAGGAGGGTGACGACGAACTCGCTCTGGCCGCGGCTGATCAGGGCCATGATCGCCATGATCACGACGAGGAACAGGGGGAATGCGACGACGACGGTGACGAACGCCTCTGCGAGCATCCCGAGCGTCTCCATCTTCGCCCGCATCCCCAGGCGGTCCTCCCTCTCGAACTGCTCCGCCTTGAGGAGGAAGTACGGCTTCAGCTGGCCGCCCGACGTGCTCGTCGTGACCACGCCCTGAAGGAAGTCCTGGAACTTCCCGCTCGGGCTTCGCCCCGCGCCCCGCTTGATCGCCGTGAGGATATCGACGCCCAACAGCTCCGTGTCCCGGGTGATCCACTCCGCCTCCTTGGCGACCTCCCCGTACACGGACTGGCGGCTGAGTTCCTTGAAGATCACGTCGACGGGGACGTCCGCCGAGGCCATCGCGGAGATGAACGACATCGCGGAGCTGATCCGGGCGTCGATCTTCCGTGCGCGCTTTTTCGCCCCCGTGGCGGGCTTCCCCTTGTACAGGATTCCCCCTGGGAACCCGAAGAACACGATGTACCCAAGGATCAGCGGCAGCCCGGCGATCACGAACAGCATCACGAGGAGTACGCCGATCGAGACGTTGAGCGCGAAGAACAGGACTCCCACGACGAGGGCCAGGAGGGCGGCCACGACCGCCAGGATCGTGACGGACATCCACGCGAACGCCAGGTACTCCTGCGGGCGCATCCGGATGTGTGCCTTCACGAGGTTCTCCTCGAGGTCCTCGTTCTCCTTGTACCGGGAGAGGACGAACGGGCCCATCACCCGCCAACAGAACTCCTGGTACTTCGTGAGCGGGACGGTCACCGGCTTTGCGCCCTTCGGTAGCCGGATCAGGTGGTGATGGACCGCGAGCTTCGTCTCCTCCGAGCTGGATCGGAACCGCTTCGTCTTCGTCAGGGTCTTCCGCGTCTCGAGGCGGTCGAACGTCATTCCCTCAGCCAAGGCCCCCGCCCCCCGTGAGCGCACCCGGCGGTACGGAGTCGCGCCCCCACCCCATCTCGCCGCGGACCCGCTTCGCCGTTTCCTCCGGGTACTGGTAGTACGAGACGACGACCTTCGAGATCTCGCGGAAGTCGTTCATGCCCTTCTCGACCATGTAGTTCACGAGGTCCACGCGGCGCTGGAACTCCTGCTCCATTTCCTCGTGGGTCATGTTCTTCATCTCCATGATCTCGTCGAACAGGAACGAGTGCCCCTTGTAGATGAAGGAGTCCGTGCCGGGGTCCCACTCATACACCGTGTTCGTGATCAGCTCGTTCGTCTCCGGCTCGAACCCCACGAGCTCCACGATCTGCGTCACCCGTCGCACGGTCGCGTCGCCCACGCGCGCGTGCTTCTGGATCACGACGAACTTCAGCGCCGTCAGCAGGATCCTCGGCGTGTTGATCGGCGGGTTCTCCAGCCGGTTGACCATCGACTTCACGCTGTCCGCGTGCATCGTCGACATCGTCGGGTGGCCCGTCGCCATCGCCTGGAACATCGTGTACGTCTCCTTCCCGCGGACCTCGCCGACGATGATGAAGTTCGGACGCTGCCGGAGGGCTGCGCGCACGAGGTCGTACATGTCGATCTCCCCCGGCGCCTTCCCGTCCGCGCCGCGCTCACCGATGCCGGACCGAGTCGTGCCGGGAATCCAGTTCTCGTGGGGCAGGTTGATCTCCCGCGTGTCCTCGATGCTGACGATCTTCGCGCCGGGGCGGATGAACAACGCCGCCGCGTTCAGCGTGGCGGTCTTCCCGCTCGCCGTACCGCCGCACACCATCATGGACTCCCCGTGCTCGACCGCGATCCACACGTAGGCGACCATCTCCGGGCTCGCGGTACCGAACTTGATCAGGTCCACGGGCGTGAAGGGCCTCTCCTTGAACCGCCGGATCGTGAAGGACGAGCCGCGGGTCGTGACCTCCCGGGCGTACGTCGCCTGGACGCGGTGGCCCTCCGTGCTCGTCCCGTCCAGGATCGGCGCCGCCACCGAGATCTGCTTGCCGCACCGCTGACCGAGGGCGACGACGAAGTTGTTCAGGATGTCCTCGTCCGGAAACACGACGTTCGTCTTCACGGACTCGTACTTCTGGTGGAAGATGAACAGGGGGATCGCGACGCCGTCGCAGCTCACGTCCTCGATCCGGGCGTCCGTCATCAGGGCGTCGATCGGCCCGTATCCCACGAAGTCGCGGGTGATGTAGTACTCGAGCTTCTCTCGCGTGGTCGGATCGAGCTTGATCCCCCGGGATTTCAGGAAGGACTCCACCGCCTCCTGCAGGTACTGCTCCTTGTCCTTCGCCGCCATCTTCTCCCACTCGTACTCGAGCGTCCGGTTCAGCGCGTCCTTGATCGTGTCCAGGAGGGTCTGCTCCTTTTCCTCGAGCTGCGGCTCCCAGCACTCGTAGACGTACTCCGCCCGCTGGCGGTCGTACACGACGCGCCCGTAGGAGAACGGCTGCCGGATCGCGAACACCTCGACCTCCTCCATGCGACCCTCGTCGATGTCCGCGACCTTCGTGAGGTACGAGCCGCGGGTGCCCTCCCACTTCGCGGTGACCGCCATCGCGCCCTTGGGCATCATCACCTTGCGGATCCGCCTCCCGCGCGCCATGTCCCGGGTCAGCCCCCCACCTGGGTGCCCTGCTCCCCGGCCTGGACGTCCGCGAACGCGTGGAGCAGTCGGAACGCTCCGACCGGGAGGACGGCCACGCTGTCCCCGGCCTCATCGAGCTTGAACTCCACGGTCACGTCGTAGACGCTCGCCCCCGAGTCCCAAACGGACTCCACCAGGTAGATCGGATTGTCCGCGCGGAGCTGGATCGGCTGCCCGCCCGATCCGTAGATCCCCCTGTAGGTGAAGTCGGGGTTGCTCTGATACAGGTCCGTCGTCACGTCGTACGCCGCCGCCAGGGTGGCGTTCAGGAACCGGTACCACGCGGGGCCGAACAGGCTCGTATGGTTGACCCAGACCGCGGTGTTGATGTCCGTGTACTCCTGGAGATCCGCGGCGCTCACGCGGGCGGCGAGCCCCTCGGACCCGATCCCGGCGACCCCGCCCGAACCGAAGAGGCGGACCAGGGTGAAGTCCACCTGGACGCTCGTGTTCGATCGGAACACCGCGAACGTCGGCTCCCCCTTGATGACCTCCCCGTCGAACTGGGACCGGATCAGCGCCCCGTTCTCGTACGCGATCGTCTGCTGCGGGAAGTACCGGTTGAACACACGGAGGCGCACGTGCCCGCCGCACACCTGGTCGGCGTCCGAAAGGCTGCAGGACGTGCCCTCCGGGACCGTCGTGTTGTTCCCGCCGGCGCTGTAGCGGAACCACACGGTCCACGGCGCCGCCTGCTGGTTGATCTGGAGCTCCCCGATCGTGGGGGACGAGAAGATCGGGACCCCGTCGACGCCGAGCTTGATCGTGGAGAAGGACGTGTACGGGAGGTACCTCTGGCCGAGCTGCGCCGAGACCCGCGCACCGAGGATCTGCGTGTCGATGTCGCTCTTGAAGTCCCCGAGCTGACCGAGCACCTCGCCCATGTGCGCCGCCTCGGAGTCCTTCATCCAGACGGGCACGTACTGGTTCGTGATGAGGGAAAGGAACGTGAGGAACACGAGGAGCGCCATGATCGTCCCGACGGTGGACGCGACCCCCTCGTCGTTCCAGCGCTTGCGGGGTCGGAGGCGGCGTCGCAAGAGGGATCACCCAACCCCGGGAGGGCTCCCGGTTGGCGGCCCAATCCGGCGGAACGGTATATAACCGTGTTGATGAGATTATGCGGGCCCGAGAAGAAAACGTATGGAGTGGGAGACCCTCTCCGCATTGATTCCCTGGATGTGGAACGGGGAGCGGCGGGACCGGAAATCCGACGGTGCTGCGCCGCAGGCGGAAACGTTTAAGGCGGTCTCCCCGTTCGCGACGGCGCGCCGCGGTAACTCAGTTTGGGAGAGTGCGAGACTGAAGATCTCGAAGTCGCCGGTTCGATCCCGGCCCGCGGCATGACCACCCCGCTCCTCCCGATGGGCTGCCCACCCCACGGAAACGTATTTATCGCCCTCTCCGGTAGGCTTTCGCTCTGGAGTATGGCGCATGCCTGAATGGAAGGGTCCGGTACGGAAGCTCGACGAGTTCCGATACGAGATCCCCCGTAGCTACAAGCCACAGATGCGGACGGACGGGCTCATGTTCGTGGACAACTCGCTCCTATCGGGCGCGCTCCAGGACCAGGCCCCGGAGCAGGTCGCGAACGTCGCGACGATGCCGGGCATCGTCGGCAGGGCGATGGCGATGCCGGACATCCACTGGGGATACGGATTCCCGATCGGCGGGGTCGCTGCGTTTGACGTGAATGAGGGCGTCGTGTCGCCGGGCGGTATCGGATATGACATTAATTGCCTTGCTAAGGATTCGCATGTTCTCACCGCCCTGGGATACCGCCTGCGCATCGCGGACTTCGACGACAAGTGGCAGGCCTCTCGCCTGGCGTGCGTCAATCCGAACCACCGAACGACCGCCACGGACATCGCCGCGTACATGCGCTTCCGTGCGGACGTCGCCTACAAAGTCCGCACCGCCACGGGGGTGGACATTACCGCCACGGCGGACCATCCCTTCCTCACCCCGGGCGGTATGGTGCCCCTCAAGGAAGTCGGGGACCGCCCTGTGGCCGTGTACCCATTCCGCGGCGTGGACTTCGAAGAACCGCCGGAGGAGGTCGTGGTGGCCGAGGACGACCTCGCTCGGTTTCTCTCCCCGCGCAGCTTCGCTCAAGTGACTCCATCTCTACGGAGGTGCGGACTCATTCCCCTTCGTCCGCGGAATCCGAAGTTTCCGTACCTCCTGAAGATCCTAGGCCTCGCTCTCGGCGACGGACACGCCTCCATCGAACCAAGAGCGGCCGGCATCGCCCTCTATGGCAGGGAAGAGGATCTTGGGGAAGTCCGCGAGGACGTCGCGCGGTTGGGATTCCGGCCCTCCCGGATCTACGAGAGGACGCGCCATCACGCATTGGACAAGGATGGCAAGCGCTACGGTTTCGACGTTCACGAGACTTGGATCCGGGTGAACTCTGCTTCGCTCACAGCTCTGCTCCACGCTCTCGGTCTCCCCGTCGGGAACAAAGCGAAACAGGACTTCGAGCTCCCCCCTTGGATGTTCCGGTTGCCTCTCTGGCAGAAGCGCCTGTTCCTAGCATCCCTTTTCGGCGCGGAGATGAGCTCTCCCGCGAGCGTGTCGGGTCACGGTTTCAACCTGCGGTCCCCTGCATTCTCCGCATCGAAGCGGGATGGCTTCCAGGAGTCAGGAAGAGCCTTCGTCGGACAGATTCGTCGACTCGTCGGGGACTTTGGCATCCGAGTCAGGGGCGTGAGGAGCGAGCGCCTTCGGGTGCCCGGGAGCGGGGAACCTTCGAACCGGTTCTCCATTCGCGTTGCGGGAGACAGTGCGAGCCTAATCCGATTCTACTCCACGATCAACTTCGAGTATCACGCGGAAAAGCGGTTCTTGTCAAACGCAGCCGCCTATTACCTCACGCTGAAGGAAATGGTGCTTCGTCACCGGTTAGAGTCAGCTCACGCCGCTCGAGAGCTGAGGGCCCGTGGCGTCTCCCGCGCGAGAATCCTCGAGGCTCTCGCGGGGTTGTTCGTCCGTCCGCCTTTCCTCGAACACCGCCTGAACGGCCGCACAGGCAAGCCCCGCGCGACCCCGCCGTTTCCCACGTTCCCGGAGTTTCTGAAGTCGCTCCAGGAGACCGCGGGCAGATCTGGCGTCGTCTGGGACCGCATCGTTTCCATCGAGGAAGTTCCCGTCGACGAGGTCTACGACTTTACCGTGACGAACAAGCACCACAACTTCATTGCGGACGGGTTCATCGTCTCGAATTGCGGCGTCCGCCTGATCCGCACGGACCTCACCGAGGCGGACGTCCGCCCGAAGATCCACGAGCTCGTGGACGCAATGTTCGTGAACGTGCCGAGCGGCGTCGGGAGCGAAGGGAAGATCGCGCTTTCCGCATCGCACCTAGAGAAGATCATGGTCGAGGGCGTCGGGTGGGCAATCGATAACGGATACGGTTGGTCGCAGGACCGCGAACGCATCGAGGCCCTCGGCTGCCTCGGGGACGCAGACCCGGACAAGGTCAGCCCGAAAGCACGCGCCCGGGGCGTCGACCAAGTCGGCAGTCTCGGCGCAGGAAACCACTTTCTCGAGATTCAGAAGGTCGACCACATCTACGATGAGCGTGCGGCGGAGGCGCTCGGCATCGGCCGCGTCGGACAAGTCGCGGTCATGATCCATACAGGGTCACGCGGCTTCGGCCACCAGATCGCGACGGACTACATCCGCCGCCACGAGGACGCGGTCGAACAATACAAGATCGAGCTCCCCGACCGCCAACTCGCGTGTGCGCCTATCGGGAGCAAGGAAGGCACGGACTACTGGAAGGGGATGTGCGCTGGCGCGAACTTCGCGTGGACGAACCGCCAGCTGATCACGCATTGGACGCGCCAGTCGTTCGAGAAAGTCCTCGGCCAATCCTCCGAGTCGCTCGGCATGGAAATCGTCTACGATGTGTGTCACAACATCGGGAAGATCGAAGAGCACAACGTCGACGGGAAGCGTGTGAAGGTGCTTGTTCACCGCAAGGGCGCGACGCGAGCGTTCCCCGCAGGCCATCCGGAGACGCCGGCGAAATACCGCGACGTCGGACAGCCCGTCCTCATTCCCGGAGACATGGGCTCGTGCTCCTTCGTCCTCGTGGGCCTCCCGACGTCGATGGACCGCTCGTTCGGATCCTCGTGCCACGGCGCCGGGCGGCAGATGTCTCGAAAGGCGGCGGAGCGGACGTTCCGCGCGAACGAGGTGCGGCAGGCGCTCGCTCAGAAGGGCATCTACCTGCATGCCGCCAGCAAGGCCGGGATCGTCGAAGAGGCGCCGGGAGCGTACAAGAACGTGGAGGACGTCGTGCGCGTCGCGGAGGGCGCGGGGCTGACGAAGATCGTCGCTCGCATGGTCCCGCTCGGGGTCGTGAAGGGGTGAAGGTCGCAATCCTCCCGATGCGGGATGTGCCGCAGCCTGCCCTGGCGGACCTGTCCGATAGGTTGGCGGCGTACGGCCTCGCGTGCGGAGTCCGAGAAGCCGTGGTCATGTCCGTCCGCGCGTGGACCCTGTGACCTCAACGTTT
Source organism: Thermoplasmata archaeon (assembly GCA_035283165.1). GTDB lineage: Archaea > Thermoplasmatota > Thermoplasmata > RBG-16-68-12 > EA-27 > EA-27. The sequence continues at coordinate 11,918 of DATEUK010000126.1, read as the reverse complement.
TGCCTCGGCGAACGTGCCGACGAACAGGGCCGCCGCCATAGACGCGATCGCGGCTCCGGTCAGGAACGCCGCCCATGGGGCAACGACGGTCGCGAGCGCACCCGCCAGGATCGACGCCGGGAGCTTCCCAACCCCCACCGCGGCATGGTACGTGCCCAGGCTCGTCGCACGCAGATCCCCGGGCGCAAGGTCGGCGACGAGCGCGCGCTGCGTGCCCTCCACGAACGCATATGCGATCCCGTAGGCGAGGAAGCACAACATCAACGCGAACGGGGTCCCGACCGTCGCGAACCCGAGGCTCCCTCCTACGAACGCCGCGTATCCAGCGAGGATCACGGGCTTCCGCCCGATCCGGTCCGACAGCGTGCCTGCCCGCACCGCCAGGAGCGCATACACGATGTTGAACAGAACGTATTCGAAGATCGCGAGGGTCTGGGCGGCCTCCGGCGAGAACCCTGCCGCGACGGCTGCGTCTCGGACGACGATGATGGGAATGAGGAGCGTGAAGTTCGCGAGGGCGTACAGTCCCGCGACGATCACGAAGAGCCGCAGGCGGATGGGGAGGGCACGGAGGCCTAACCGGAGTCGCAGGGTCCGCCGAGGCGCTGCGCGGACCTCCTTGACCGCCAGGACCACGAGGAACGCGACGAACGCGGGAATCACGGCCATCAGGAAGAGGTCGCGGAAGGCCTGATCGCTCCCGCGCGTCGAGGACAGGACCGGGAAGAGGATCAGGACGAGGATCGGCCCGAGCACCGCGCCCGTCGTGTCCATGGCCCGGTGGAACCCGAACGCCTTCCCGACGGTCTCCGGCGGGGTCGACTCCGCGATGAGGGCGTCCCTCGGCGGGTCCCGCACGCCCTTCCCGACGCGGTCCCCGATCCGGACGCCGAGCACGTGGAGCCACGATGCGGCCCACGGGAGGAGGGACTTCATCGCGGTCGAGAGGCCGTACCCCGCCGCGACGAGGCGCTTCCGTCGACCGAGGCGGTCCGATACGAGGCCCGAGACCATCTTGAGGAAGGACACGAGGCTCTCCGCGATCGACTCAATCACGCCGATCACGAGGTATCCGAACCCGGGGGGAAGGTCCGGAAGGGTCAGGAGGAACAGCGGGAGGAGCGGGACCAGGATCTCGCTGCTCACGTCCGTGAGGAGGCTCGCGACCGCGAGGAGGACGATGTTCCGCGTGAGGCCGCGGGACCACGAGCGGACGGCCACTCCCGCGGCGATGCCGACCGGCGGTAATAACCTCTCCCGCGTCGGAGGGTTCCCGCAACCATAAAGAACGGGACCCCGCATCCGTCGGCCCGTGATCGCTCCGGCGGAGATGCGGGTGATCGACCGGAACGCCGAATGGATGGGCGTGAGGATCCTCGACCTGATGGAGAACGCGGGGCGCGCGGTCGCGGAGGCGGTGCTCCGGGAGTTCGCCGCCAAGGGGAAGAAGGTCCTGATTGTCTGCGGCACGGGGAACAATGGGGGAGACGGTCTCACCGCTGCGCGGTACCTGAAGCCGGATTGCGACGTCGCGGTTCTGCTCGCGAGGCCCCCCTCCGAGATCTCGACCTCGGAGGCCTTGGCGAACTACGAACGGGTGAAGGACGCGGTCCCCGTCTCCGTCGCGGATGCGGACCCGGGATCCCTGCGGGATGCGGACGTGATCGTCGACGCCCTCCTCGGGATCGGGACGCACGGAGCGGTCCGCGAGCCCTACGCGCAGCTGATTCGCGCGATGAACGAAAGCGGGAGGCCGATCCTGTCCGTCGACGTGCCCAGCGGCTTGGGGACCGACGTGGCGGTGACGCCCACGGTCACGGTGGCCCTCCACGCCGCCAAGGCAGGCATGACGGATGCGAACTCGGGCCGTATCCTCGTCACCCCGATCGGCATCCCGAGGGAGGTCGAGCGGACGATCGGCCCGGGCGAGTTCGTCCTCTACCCGGTGCCGCGAGCAGACTCGCACAAGGGGGAGAACGGACGGTTGCTCGTGGTCGGCGGCGGACCCTTCACGGGCGCGCCCGCCTTGGCCGCGTGGGCCGCGTACCGCATCGGCGCGGACGTCGTGCACATCGCGACGCCGACGACCGCGTACCCGATCATCGCCTCATTCTCCACGAGCTTCATCGTCCACCCCCTCGGAGGGAGTCGACTCGTTCGTGCCGACGTCGTCACCGTGCTCGACCTCGCATCCGGCATGGACGCGGTCGTGATCGGACCTGGGCTCGGGGACTCCGACGCGACGCTCGAGGCGGTGCGGGAGATCGCGCGAGGACTGACCGTCCCGATCGTGATTGATGCGGACGCGTTCCCGGCGTTCTCCGGGCGCCTCGACGCGCTGGCGGGCAGATCCGGGGTGATGACGCCGCACGCGCGCGAGTTCGCGGTCGTGAGCGGGGAGAAGCCGCCTACGGATCTGGAAGGACGAGCGGGGGTCGCCGAGGCGTTCGCAAGAAGGACGGGGCTCACGATCCTCCTGAAGGGGGCGGTGGACGTGGTCACCGACGGTGAGCGCCTGAAGTTCTGCAAGGGCGGGAACCCGGGGATGACCGTCGGCGGGACGGGGGATGTGCTCGCGGGGCTCGTCGGCGGGCTGCTCGCGAAGCGCGCGGCCCCGTTCGACGCCGCCCGGATCGCCGCGTTCACGAACAAGCATGCGGGCGACCTCGCCTTCGAGGACCTCAGCTACGGGATGACCGCGCAGGACGTCGCGGACCGCGTGCCTCGCGTCCTGAAGAAGTTCCTCTGACCCCGGCGCGGTGGGGATGACAACGCTTTTGCCGCCATCCACCGATGATGGACGAACGGGGCGGCTGAATGGAGATCATCCCAGACGAGGAGGCCGATCTGCGCTGCCCCCGATGCGGCACGCAGGTTCCGGTCGGTTTCCATTTCTCCGTCGGGAGGGCGACATGCAGATGGTGCGGAACCCGCCTCCCAGCGGTTCCCCGATTCGGAGGGTTCTGGTGGCTCGTCCTCCATGCAGGCCGTGAGGATCCAGGCCGCCATCGGCAGCCTTAAACCGCCACCAAACCTCGTGCCCGCGTGTCCTTCGTCCCCGTTCCGGACACGACCGCAATCCTCGTCGATGGCGACATCCTGGCGGTTGCCGACCTCCACATCGGGCTCGAGGGGGCGCTGTACGAGGCGGGCGTGTCCCTGCCGAGCCAGACCCGGAAGCTCGGGCGGGCGCTTCGTGCTGCGGTGGAAGCGACGGGCGCGAAGACGCTCGTCCTCCTGGGAGACGTCAAACACTACATTCCAGGCGTGTCCCCGTTCGAGCGACGGGACATCCCGATCTTTTTCCAGGAGATCGCGGACGCGGTCGACGAGGTCCACATCGCCTCCGGAAACCACGACGCGCTCCTCCGCCGGTACGTGCCGGAGCAGGTGACGATTCACCGCCCGACGGGTTTCCGTATCGGGGACGCGGCGTTCGTCCACGGGCACGCGTGGCCCGCGAAATCCGTGATGGAGGCGCGCGTGCTGATCATGGGACACAATCATCCTGCCGTCGTGTTCGTGGACGCGCTCGGCGGGAGGACCGTGCAGCCGGCGTGGGTCCGCGTCCCGTTCCGACGAAAGCACAAGCGGTACCCGAAGATGCCGAAGGAGGCCGTGTGCGTTCCCTCGTTCAACGAGCTGTGCGGCGGCACCCCCTTCAACGACGTGCGGGCGAAGCTCCTCGGTCCCCTGATGCGACCGGACGTCGTGACCCTGGACCGCGCGCGGCTGCACCTCCTCGACGGGACGGATCTCGGCCTGCTTCCGGCGCTCCGCGTCGAGGCCCGGTTTCGGTGGTCCGACTATCGCCAGTGAGGGACACCGGCCGCACAATCCTGGGCTTCGCGGGGTCCGGCTAGGGTACTCTCTGCCAAACGGCGGCGTCGAATCTTGGCATGACCCCGTCGACCGCGTTCGTCGTGTGTCCGGAAGCGAGCAGGGCATATCCGGGATACTGCGCCGCCAGATTCGACGTGAGGATGTAGTCCGCGGAGACGCCGGGCTCGTACCTCACGTACGTCAGGTGAGGGCCGACGTTCACCATGACCTCGTATCGAGGGAGTCCTTCGATCGCGACCACGTCGCCCGGACGCGCGTCCTCACGTAACCGTTCGTAGGCGTCGAACACCCCCGGCGCGGGCTGCGCGGACACGACGAGGCACATGACGAGCAGCACCAGCAACGTCCCGCCAAATTTCCTCTTGAACACGCGCTGCTCCGTATCCGCGTCCTTGACGATCAACCACACGATGAGGACGTTCGCGACCACGACGTATCGCATCTGGTCCAGCCAGTAGACGGGGTTCCGCTCGTGGACCCAGAGGATGCCGGAGATGATCCAGGCCAGGAGGTACGTCAGCCCGACGGCGAGCCACAGGCCGCTGTAATGCTCGTCGGACAGTCGGGGCAGGCGCCGCAGCTCGCGGACCCAAAGGCCACCGATGAGAAGGAAGAACGCGACGTAGAGAGGTAAGCGAACGACGAGGATGAACCAAGGTCGCCAGGGCTTGCGGCAGCCCGGTCCGTCGAGATGGCGAAATACGCGCTGCTCTGCCACGAGGAAAGAAGCCCCCCGAGCGATCCATCCCAGAACCGAGCCAGGTTCCTGCCGGCCCACGCAGCGACGAACGCGCCGAAGATCCCGATCGCCGCCAGGTAGTGTCGGTCACGGAACACCCTCCACCCCATGTAGTGGAACCGCCAGCCGAGGCCGGCGAGCCCCGCGATGAGGAAGAACCAGCCCATGACGCCCTTCGTCAGGTAGGCCACACCCGCGAGGAGTCCCGCAAGGACGATGAAGCGCCCATCCTTGAGGCTCTTCAGGATCGACCAAATCGTCAGGACGAAAAGGATTGTGAGGAAATTCTCGCTGTACCCCGTCCCGCTCGCGGACAAGAGGATGGGATCGAGGGCGACCGCGGCGGCAGCGAAGAGCGCCTTGCGACGACCGTACAGGTCGTTCGTAGCCCACCATCCGACGAACACCATGCCGAGGCTCGAGAGGAGGGACGCGGACTTGATCGTCCAGGGATTGAGTCCCCCGACGGCGACGAACGGCGTCAAGTAGGCCGCGTACGCGGGGGAGTAGTGATGGCTGTACGCGGGACTCCAGTCCAGGGACCAAGCCTCCCCCAGCGGCATGATGAATTCGCCGTTCTGAAGCAGGCCGTCCGCCATCACGGCGTAGCCGCTGGCGTCCGCGAGTACGCGACTCGATACGAAACTGGCCAGGCGGAACATGATCCCAAGCGCCACCGCCCCGAGGAGCACATTCCGGATCGTCAGGTGACGGCGAAGGACCTCCCAAGCCCCGACCACACGCGGCGTATCATGGATGGTTATTAGAGTACTCCCTCTGCGCACATCTCCATCGCCGCTCGATGGGCCCGGTCGGATTCGAACCGACGACCTGCGCCTTGTAAGGGCACCGTCATAGCCGCTAGACCACGGGCCCGCGCGGCGCATTTGGCGGCGGTGGATTAACCCTTCCCCCGGGTTTCCGGGGGCTCGTCCTCCTGGCGGCGTTCGATCTGTGCCAGGGCTTCGTGCCATCTCCGCGTCTCCTCCCGCAGCGCCTCCAGTTCCTGCCTGATCCGGGGCGAAGGGAGGAACGAGTCCCCGATCCCGCGACCGATCACAGAGCCCACCACGGACAACGGGAACAGCAGGACCGTCGACAGCAGGATCTGCGAGGCGGAGAAGGCGGCGAACGCCCGGTCGGCGGGGACGATTCCCGCGAACACCGGGCTGAACAGGAACGCCGCGATGAGGACGACCGCCTCGGCCGACGTGAGGACGCCGGCGCCCGCCGCCACGACGATCTCCTCGTCCGTGAGGAGGACGCCGAGGATGAAGCCGGTGAAGAGGCTGACGAACAGGATGATCGCGCCGGGCTCGCCCACGGGGATCGGCGACAGAGACTGGAAAAACGCCATGAGGAAGAACGCGCCGACGATCAGGGCGCCAAGGAACGTCCACAGGAGGATCAGGAACCATCGACGAATCCGTCGCCTCCGCGCATCATCCATCCGGGACCACCCCCTCGGTCTCGTAGAACGGAGCGATGTATACGGCCGCGTATGGGAGCTCGAAGGCCGCGAAGGTGTAGAACAAGCGCGCGCGCGACAGGTACGGGTGGTACCGCTGGAGGTCGTCCGGACGGTCGAACCGCGACATGCGTTCGTCCCCCTCCGGTGTGCCGGGAACGACGAAGACCGTCGACGACACGGTGCGGGACTCCCCCGCGCGAACCTCGATCCCCTCCGCCCGCGTCATGCTGATCGAGATGTACGCGATCCGCGTGGCCTCCAGCTTGTCCAGGTGGTACGGGTCCCGGGGATCGTACACGTTGTCCATGTGGAACTCGTAGTCGATCCCGACGATCAGGACCGCCACGTTCCCGACGTTGTGAACGGAGAAGTTCACGACCGCGATCGCGCGGTCCGAGGCGTTGCCGGTCCAGTTCAGCCAGACCGAGGAGACCCCGATGCCCCGCTCCAGGCCCTCCTGCACCCCCGCCACGTTCACGTAGTTCGCCGTGATCTGGACGTACACGGCCGCCGCGAAGGCGGCGAGGATGAGATACGCAACCGCCAGAACCCGGGCGATCCCGTGCATGGCGGCCTCAGAAGACCTTCTTGCACGTCGGGCACGAGCCCGTTTCGCCCGCGCACTGTTCGTGATAGATCTTCGGGCAGTTGCACGTCACGTGCTTCGTCCGCTTCGCGACGAGGTTCCCGCACACCGCGCACACGCCTTCCTCGAGGACGAGGTCGTCCGGCTTCCTCGTGATGATCTCGCCGGCGAAGTGGCATTGTACGAAGTGCTCCGGCGTGACCTCGCGGAGCGGAGGGCGGACCTCCGTGCAGACGTCCCGGCGGTACGGGCACCGGGGGTGGAAGGAGCAGCCCGGCGGCACGTTGATCGGGGACGGCAGGTCGCCCTTGATCTCCACGCGCCCGTGCTTCGCGCCCGGGTCCGGCACCGGCACGGCGGACAGGAGCGCTTCCGTGTACGGGTGCATCGGGTTCTTGATGACCTCCTCCGCGGGCGCGAGCTCCACGATCTGCCCCAGGTACATGACCGCGATCCGGTGGCTCATGTACCGCGTGACGGACACGTCGTGCGAGACGAACATGAACGGGATGTCGTACTGCTCTCGCAGGTTCAGCATGAGGTTCATGATTCCCGCGCGAATCGAGACGTCGAGCATGGACACGGGTTCGTCCGCGACGACGAACTCGGGACGGAGGACGAGCGCGCGGGCGATCGCGACGCGCTGGCGCTGTCCGCCGGACAACTCGTGGGGGTACCGGGAGGTGAACTCCTCCGCGGGCTTGAGCTCCGCGGACTCGAGGGCCTTCGCGACCATGTCCTCCCGTTCCGCAAACGTCTCCCCGACGTTGTGCACGATGAGCGGCTCGGACACGGTCTGGAAGACGGTGAACCTCGGGTTGAGGGACTCGTACGGATCCTGGAAGATCATCTGGACGCGGCGCCGAAACCGCTTCAGTTCGTCGCCGCGCAGCTTGGCGACGTCCTCGCCCCGGAACATCATGGAGCCTTCCGTGGGATTCTCGAGCCGCACCAGGAGCCGGCCCGTCGTGGTCTTCCCGCACCCGGATTCCCCCACGACGCCAAGGATCTCGCCCCGGCGGATCTCGAACGAGATCCCGTCGACGGCGTGGACGAACTGCTCCCGGCCGAAGAGCGAGCCCATGAAGCCCGCCTTGACGGGGAAGAGCTTCACGAGGCTGTCCACGCGGTAGATCACGTCGCCCTCGGGTTCCTCTGCCTGCGCGCGAGACTCGGTCTCGACCACCTAGGCACCCCTCAGCGTCCCCTCGTAGATCTCTCGCGCGAAATGGCACTGGGACAGATGGCCGGGAGCCACCTCGACGATCGGCGGCTCGGCCTGGCGGCACACCTCTTGGGCGAACTGGCACCGCGGGTGGAAACGGCACCCGGACGGAGGGTTCGAGAGGTCCGGGGGCGAGCCGGGGATCGAGCGGAGCTTCCGCCGCGGGCCCTTGATGCTGGGGAACGCGGACAGCAGCCCGATCGTGTAGGGATTCGCGGGCTTCTCGAAGATCTCCTGGATGCTCCCGTACTCGAACAGCTTCCCCGCGTACATGACCCCGATCCGTTCCCCGACCTCCGCCACGACGGAGATGTCGTGGGTGATGATCATCATCGCGATGTTCAGCTCCTTCTGGAGATCCCGGATCTCCGCGAGGATGCGATCCTGCATGATCACGTCCAGCGCCGTGGTCGGCTCGTCCGCGATGAGGAGCTGCGGGTTGCACGCGAGGGCCATCGCGATCATGGACCGCTGCCGCATGCCGCCGGAGAACTCGTGGGGAAACCCATCGACCCGGGAACGATCAATCCCCACGAGGTCGAACAGCGCGAGAACCCGCGCGCGGGACTCCTCCTTCGTCATGTCCGGGAAGTGCGTGAAGAGCGCCTCCTCGATCTGGTCGCCGACGCGGTACACGGGGTTGAACGCGTTCATCGCGCTCTGGAAGATCATCGCGACCTTCGACCATCGGATGGCGGCGATGCGCCGTTCGATCTCCCGCTCGCGACGGCGGCGTCGGTAGCCCGCGGTAAGGCCCCGCATGTGCTGTTCCGTCACCCGCCGCAGCCGGTCACGTGCCTCGTCCGGCGTATCCCGGTGCTGCGCGAGGATGCCTTGGATCTCCCCGTGGAACGCGTACTCGTCCTCCATCTGCTCCTGCGCCTCGAGGATCTGGCCGCCACCCGCCCGGAACGCCGCGAACTCCGCCTCCTCCCGTCGAAGGACCTCCTCAAGCCGGGGCTTCCAGTCCGGCCTCGTGAGCACGTCCTCGACCTCCGTGGGCAGGTCCGCGCGCACGATCACCTGGCCGTCGAACACGATCTCGCCGCCGAGGACGCGCCCGTTGGTCGGCAGGAGCCGCGTGACCGCGAACGCCATCGTCGTCTTCCCGCACCCGGACTCACCGACGAGCCCCATCGTCTGGCCCCGCTCGAGGTTGAAGGTGACGTCGTCGACGGCGTGGACGGTGCCCTTGAGGATCTTGAAGTAGACCTTGAGATGGTCCACCTTCAGGAGCGGATCCCCCAATCTGCTCACCTCTTCCGCAAACGCGGGTTCACGATCTCGTCGAACGCGCGGCCGACGAGGAAGAACGCGAGGCTGATCAGCGTGATCGCCAAACCGGGCGGGAGGAGCCACCACCAGGAGGTCAGCGCCTGCGACTGGGAGACATAAAAGAGCATGATGCCCCACGACATCGTGCTGATGTCCCCGAGGCCGATGAAGCTCAGGGACGCCTCCGCGAGGATTGCGCCGCTTACCGCGAACGTCATGTACAGGAACGCGAGCGGCATGACGTTCGGCGCGATGTGGCGGAACACAATCCGGGTCGTGCTCGCGCCCGTGACTCGCGCGCTGTCGATGAACGGGCGTTCCTTGAGGGAGAGGACCTCCGCCCGGACGATCCGCGCGATGCCGGGCCATCCGAGCAGCGAGAGCACGAGGATGATGTTCCATATGGACGTGCCGAGCACAGCCGCGAGCGTGATGATGAGCGGGAGCGTGGGGAGGACGAGGATGACATCCGTGAACCGCATCAGCACCACCTCGACCTTTCCGCCTACGTAGCCCGCGACGAGGCCCACGACGACCCCGAGGACGACGGAGAAGAACGCGGTGAGGAAGCCCACGAGGAGGGCGATGCGAGATCCCCAGATCAGCTGGCTGAAGATGTCCCGTCCCTGGTTGTCGAGGCCGAGCCAGTACTGGTTCCCGCTCGGGTACGGTCGAATCCACGAGGGCGGGGACGGGGCCAGGAAGATGCCCGTGGTGCGGAAGGCCGCGACGCCCGTGATCGACGGGCTCCCGAAGGCGATCCACACGTTCTCGTCCAAGCTGAGGCCTTTGGGCTTCCACGAGGCAGGCTGCCCGGAGGAGACGGCGGGGAGTGGTTGCCTCCAAGAAAGGAATCCCTTGAGCTTGATCGAGTACAACACGCCCCGGTCGTCCGCAGGGGCCGGCGTCCCGGCGTCGTGGTTCGCGGAGACGACGAGGACCCCCTTCGCGCCCACGACGACCGCGGGGCTCGTGAACTGCGCCTGGATCCCCGATTCGATGAGGTCTTCGTCCCGGTACATCCACTCGACGCTCCCGGGAAGGACACCGCCGACGGCATCCCGACGGATGGAGTACAGGCGTCCGCTCGTGGAACCAACGAAGACGACGGGTCCCTCGACCGTGGGCTGTGTGAGGTTGCCACCGTCGGATGCCCCTGTCCCGGGAGGCTCGACTGGTGCCCCCCAGTCAAACGGCGCCCACTCCGGCCGGTCCGCCTCCCACTCCGTGAGTGGATCGCCGGAAGTCGCATCCCGCGCGAACAGGAGCGTGGCCTTCGGTGCGGGACCTCCCCCGTCGACATCCCCATGGTTCGACCCCGCGTAGACCACCCACCTCCCCGTCATCGGCCCCTCGGAGGTGTTCTGCGCCACCGGGGCGGTGGACCACGGATTCCCAACGAATACTGATCCCCGGTCCCAGTAGGCGGTGCCGTTCGACGTGTAGTTCGCGACCATCCGACCGTCGGCGGTGCCGGCGTAGACGACCGACCCGTCTTCGAGGAAGGCGGGGGAGAACAGGGGGACGCTGGTCCGCGTGTTCAGGGGGGAGGCTGCGAGGTGGACCTCGGCACCCAAGTCCGCGACCCAGCGGACTCGGTACCACCATTGATCCACCACTTGCTCTCGCGGGACGGCCTGCGGCACTCTCTTGATCACCCGGGGAATTCCCACGTCGATCGCGTACAGCTTCCCCGTCTCCGTCCCGACGACGACGAGGTCTTTCGCCGTCCTGCCGGCGACGAACGAGTAGTGCGCGATCCGCGGGCGACCCGCGGCGTCGAAGCGCAGACTGTTGTACAGGCCCGAGTGCCCAGTGGAGCGCAGCGTGGATACGTTCCACGCGCCCCCCTCGAGCCACGCATACTTCAGGTCCAGGTCTGTGGCATCGTGATAGGCGATTGCGGGTCCCGTTGCGTTCAGCGCGATCGACGCGTAGAGGCCCACATCGGCGGCGTCGTCGACGAGGACCCGCACCCACCCGGTGGAGTTCGTCGCATACATGAGCGCGCCGGCCGTCGCGTCGTAGTACGCAATGTGCGGCTGACCCGTCGTTGCGTCGACGGCCAGGGATGCATAACGCCCAGTGTCGTTCCCCTGATCCACAGTCTCGGGAGGCTGCCACACGCCGCCCAGCTCGCGAGCGTATTTCAGGGAGCCCGCCGCCTCGTCGTAGTACGCAACGTGCGCATCGCCCGCTCCATCGAGGGCAAGCGAGGCGTACTGCCCGACGGATCCCTGGTCCACGACATCGACGTCCCACATGGCGCCGTTGAGCGTCGCGACATGCAGTTCCTGCGCTGCGCCCGAGCTGTAAAGATAGGCGATTCTCGGAGCGTCGGCGGCGTTCAGGGCCAGCGACGCGAACCGGCCGACATCGTCCACATCCTCGACGAACGAGACGTTCCAGCCCGTCCCGTTCCACGACGCAAACTTAAGCGAGGTGTCCTTCTCGTCGTAGTATGCGATCCGAGGTCGGTCGTCGGATCCGATCGCCAGGGAAGTGTACAGCCCTACGTTGACCGTGTTCGACGAGGGCTCCAGGGTCGCGGTCGTGTTGAAGACCCTCCACCCACCCCCGCCGCGGACGAGGACCTTGGGCAGGCCTGCCCACATCGTGTAGTACGCGAGATGAGGCTTTCCAGAGGAGTCGAGCGCGAGGGACGCGAACTGCCCGTCGTCGCCCGAGGAGTCCACGGACTCCGAGATCCACGATTGACCTTCATAGTGCTCATACAGGGCCGACCCGCGGATCGCTGGAATGACCGGAAGCGTGCCGG